>NZ_JAJNQP010000099.1:0-302 GCF_022227985.1 Halorhodospira sp. M38 | reverse complement strand
AGGGATTAAGACCATTCGCTCATTTCAGGGCAACCGCCACGGTAAAGCGTAGGCTCAACTTTCAAGCGCAACACCCACACCCGGAGCGGAGTCTGGGATGCGGACACATCTCGTCTGGACACCCGCTTTGAGGGGGCGTAGCATGCTTCGGCATGGATACGGAGGGCCATGTCGTTGGGCAGCATGTGCCCGCCTCGATCACGGGCTGGCCGTGGCCGCGCTCGCTTGATGAACTCGGGCGGCTGTCCTGGATCCCGGTGGAGGCCGAGCCCCAGGCGCAGCGCTGGGATGCGCTCATGGAC
>NZ_JAJNQP010000098.1:0-333 GCF_022227985.1 Halorhodospira sp. M38 | reverse complement strand
AAGCCACTGCTGGTGTATATTGCCAGGGTGTATGGGAACATCGCGGAGGCGGATGTCCGCCATGCTCTCGAGCAAACTCGACCGGAACGAGCGGAGGAGTTAGCCATGACTGTCGCCGAAGAGTGGATCGAACGAGGGAAAAAGGAAGGGCGCCAGGAAGGGCGTCAGGAGGGGCGCAAAGAAGCCGAGGTCGCGATGCTCCTGCGCCAGATCGAGCGCAAGTTCGGAGCGCAGGCCAAGCAGGTTTGGAGGTCACGCATCGAACACGCCACCACCGGCCAACTGGAAATGTGGCTCGACCGGATCCTGGACGCCGATCGAGTCGAAGACGTT
>NZ_JAJNQP010000097.1:0-374 GCF_022227985.1 Halorhodospira sp. M38 | reverse complement strand
ACCCCACCTGTGCTTCCATGACGGCTCACAATCCGAACACCCCACGCCGGGCGGGCCTTCCTCAGGCGTCACCGTCCCAGCAGTAGCGTGCCCGAACGCCCCATCCCGGCCGCCCGCGGCCCCCGAGATTAGCGACGACCCCATGGACCCTGAAGAGCTTCAGCTGCGCGTCCTGCGCCTGCTCGGCGACAACCCGCAGCTCAGCCAGCGCCAGCTCGCCCGCGAGCTGGGCCTGTCCGTCGGCAAGACCCACTACGCCGTGCGCTCGGTGCTCGAGCGCGGCTGGGTGAAGCTCGAGAACTTCTCCCACGCCAGCGACAAGCGCCGCTACCTCTACCAGCTCACCCCCGCCGGCGTGCGCGAGAAGACGCGCC
>NZ_JAJNQP010000096.1:0-377 GCF_022227985.1 Halorhodospira sp. M38 | reverse complement strand
CAGGGGCACTTCCTTGGTGCGGGCGCTTTTGGTGGGCCGGTGTCTGCGCCAGCTAGCAGGCTGCTGAAAAACCCGGTGTCCAGATATCATAGACGGGGTCATTGGAAGCCGAGCATGAGGTGGACGGATGGGCGCAAACCGATCAGTAGTGATAACCAAGATCCAGGCGATGGTGACTCCCGAGGCGGCGGGCGCAATCCGACGGTGAAGTTCCACAGCTAAAAGCGGAGCAACGACACCCACGCCCCGAGCATGGGCCCGGATGCTCGCCTTTACCGCAAGGCGGACGGGCAGCCAGCGCAGCTGTGCTATATCGGCCATGCGCTCATGGAGAACCGCAACGGTAACGGCTCCGGTGCTCCGCGTAATGGGCGTCT
>NZ_JAJNQP010000095.1:0-380 GCF_022227985.1 Halorhodospira sp. M38 | reverse complement strand
CTCCCCGGCAGCACGCAACACCCGGTAATAGGTCGAGAGCGAGGCCAGCAGTCGTCCGGCGTTGAGCTCTTTCGCGTGGACCACCCGGGGGCCGAGATCCTCGTAGTCGGGGCTGTGGAGCTGGTCCCGAATCGCCTGCTTCTCCGCCTCGCTGAGGGCATTCGGCTGTACGCCTTTGTTCGGTGACGGTGGCGATACCCGCCGGTTCCGGGGATATGTACCGGTACGCGAAAGCCCCAGCGCGTGACAGGCACGGCTGCGCGGCACCTCCGGGGAACGCTGCTCGAGGCACCTCAACGCGAGCTCTCGCTGTCTTGGGTCTCCTCGACCAGCGTCAACAACTTTTTTTGCAGCGACAGGCACTCCTCTGCCGAGTGCAG
>NZ_JAJNQP010000094.1:0-392 GCF_022227985.1 Halorhodospira sp. M38 | reverse complement strand
ATGACATGGCGCCATGATACCGCGGCCGGCTGCCTGTGTCTGTTCCAAATCAATAACATGCGATAATCCTGACTACGCCACGGCCCGTGCCGGGTGATCGGCCAGGCGCTGCAGCGTTCGCCAGTCCGCGCCCTCGAACAGGGCCTGGAACTGCCCGGGGCTGAGTGCTGCCGCCTCGCCGGGCGTGCGCGGCATGACAAACCGGCCGCGCTCAAGGCGCTTGTACAGGAGCACGAAGCCCTGGCCGTCCCAGTAGAGCGCCTTCAATTTGTCGCCGGCTTTATTGGCGAAGACGAACAGCTCGCCGCTGAACGGGTCACGACCGAGCCCCTCGGTGACTTCCAGGGCGAGCCCGTTGTGCGACTTGCGAAAGTCGACCGGCTCGGCGGCCA
>NZ_JAJNQP010000093.1:0-413 GCF_022227985.1 Halorhodospira sp. M38 | reverse complement strand
TCAGCGCCGTGCGCTGCCGATCCTCGCACGGCTGCACGCCAAGCTCGAGACGATGGCCACCTACCTGGCGCCGAAAAGCGACTTGGGCAAAGCGGTCGCCTACGCCCTGAACCACTGGCAGGGCCTGGTCCGTTACACCGAGGATGGGCGGCTGGACATCACCAACAACTATGCAGAACGGCTCCTGCGTGGACTCTGCGTCGGGCGCAAGAACTGGAACTTCGCCGGTTCCCGGGAAGGTGCCGAGGCGATGATGGTGCTGCTGACCATCGTCGAGACCTGCAAGCAGAACGGGGTCAATGTCCGGCGCTACCTCGAAGACGTGCTGGAGCGCATCCAGGATTACCCCGCCAACCGCATCCGGGAACTGCTGCCCTACCACTGGAGCGATCCTCAGGCCGCATAAGCGAGTC
>NZ_JAJNQP010000092.1:0-413 GCF_022227985.1 Halorhodospira sp. M38 | reverse complement strand
GATCACTACGTCGGCGCTGCCCGGGCCCAGGAGGACTACAGCGAGGTCCGCGCCGTGGGCATCGATGAGACGGCCGCGCGGCGGGGGCAGGATTACATCACCATCTTCCAGGACCTGGATGCCCGCCGGCTGCTCTTCGCCTGCCCGGGGCGCAGCCAGAGCACGGTGGCGCGCTTTGCCGAGGACCTGCGTGAGCACGGCGGCGAGCCGGGCTCGATCGAGGCGGCGTGTATCGACATGAGCAAGGCCTACATTGCCGGCGTACAGCGCCACCTGCCGCAGGCGGCGATCACCTTTGATGCCTTCCACCTGGTCAAGCTCGCCAACGAGGCCGTCGATGAGGTCCGCCGCGCCGAGGTGCGCAGCGAGTCCGCCCTCAAGGGCACCCGCTGGCTCTGGCTCAAGGACGCCTA
>NZ_JAJNQP010000091.1:0-424 GCF_022227985.1 Halorhodospira sp. M38 | reverse complement strand
AAGAAACTGGCCCGTCAGGGCGCGAGCCGCGGTGCGCTGCCCGAGAACCTGCCGCGTGAGCCGAAGCGCCACGACTACACCGACGAGCAGCGCCGCGAGCTTGAGGCGCGCTACGGACCTTTGGAAGAGGTCAGCGTCGAGATCACCGAAACGCTCGAGTATCGGCCGGGCTCGTTCTACGTCCTGCGCCATGAACGGCCCAACTACGCCGTCACCGACGAGAGCGGGGAGCGGACGATCATCACCCCCGACAAGTCGACCGCGCCGATCCCCGGCTCCCAGGCCGGTGTGACGCTGATCGCCCACGCCATCCTGAGCAAGGTCGACGACAAGCTCCCGCTCAATCGGATCGCCAATCAGTTCGCCCGCGATGGCATGAAGCTGCCGCGCCAGCGCCTGGACGATTACTTCAGCTCGGCGGCGC
>NZ_JAJNQP010000090.1:0-454 GCF_022227985.1 Halorhodospira sp. M38 | reverse complement strand
TGTAGGTAGTGCGTAGCCGGCTTGGTGTGCGGGTGGTGCTCAAAACAGGCCCCAGGATCTGGTTCCGGCAAAAGGAAAAAATGAGCCCGGCATAAACCAGAAATGTTGGTGCCCAGATGGCTTAAGCTGGCATCTTATGTTTAAGGTGCTGTTTATACTGGAGGTGAAGCGCGAACCTAAAGGATGGGCGAACCATGTCAAGGTGGCGCAACCAGCTGAGCTACGCGCCTGTCGATGTGCTGCGCATTCTAATCGTGTGCGGCGTGGAGTCAACCCCATTCGAGTCTTGCCTCAACGATACGTTTTCTGCACAAGCCCGCCGGTTGACGTCGCTAACTGCCTGATAGCCGTGGCGGTGTTCATAACCTGTTGATTCACCAATTAGTGCGGGCTGGATAATCTCTGTCCAACCGACCTCGAGATCGCTGGACGCCGCCAGCGGCGCGTCTTTCTG
>NZ_JAJNQP010000009.1:0-97370 GCF_022227985.1 Halorhodospira sp. M38 | reverse complement strand
GCCCCCTTGGAGACCCGCATGCTGGGCAGATTACAGCGGTGCCTTGCGAGCGGTCCCGCATGCGACACTCTCCCGGGCTGCCCGGGTCGCGAGAAGGGCTGCATCGCAAACTCCTACCCATCTGATTATGAAAGAGTTTATGTGACGCGAGGGGTGCCCGGGGGATCGCCCACCACTGGACCCCTCGCCCGCCAGAGGCGCGTTAGCGCCCACACCCGTAACGCTACACGATGGTGGGCTCGCGCTCCACCGGCTCGAACGTCTTGCCCAGGCTGGTGACTTTGGGCTCCACCCGATCCGCGGGCCCAACCTCCAGCAGGACGACGTGATCGACGTCGTGCTGGATGATTCCGTCGAGCAGGGCGATCAGCTCTGCGTGCCGCTTTTGCGATAACCGGCACTGGAAGACGGACAGCTGCAGCCACTCACCGTAACCTTTCATGATCTTGAAGACCCGGCGCCAGCGTTTCTGGTCACGGATATCGTACGCGACCACGTATAAGCGCTCCTCCATGGCTCACCTCGTGGTGAAGTTGGGGTAGTCCATCAGCTCACCGAGCAGGAAACGGCCTAGCAGACGTGCCTGCAGCTCCAGCAGCCGACGGTAGCTGATCCGATAACCGAACAGCGGATGGGTCACCTCCTGGGACAGGCGGCGCTCGTACGCCGCGATGAACCGCTTCCGTCCATCCGGGGTGAGATTCACGCCGGACCCGGCGGCGATAAAATCACTCGGGCGCACTTCCCCGTTGTTGATCGCCATGAGAACGGCGGAGTCAGCCAGCAGCGGTCGGAACGGCTCCATCATATCCAGCGCCAGGGCCGGGCGGCCGTAGCGGGGCTGATGGTAAAAGCCCCGGTACGGGTCGAATCCGACCGCGGAGAGGGTCACCGACCAGGTCCGCGTCAGCAGCGAGTAGCCGTAGGAGAGCATGGCGTTGACGGGATCCGTGGGCGGCCTGCGGTTCCGAGTCGTGAAATCGAAGGGTAGCCCGTCACTCTCGCCATCCCGCCTGATCAGGCATCGGAACCGGCCGAAGTAGATGGCCGCCGCATTCCCCTCGATGCCCAGCAACTCGGCCAGGCTGCGGGCTCGTTCCGCTTGCTCAGCCAGGCGCTTAAGCTCGCGCAACGGTTGACGGTTGTCGTCCTCGCTCCGCCAGTTTCGCCGCATCATCACGCGGCTGTTCACGATCTTGGCGCGCACGAGTCCCCGCGCCAGGCGCAGGCATACCTGCTCATCGAAACTGCCACGGTATTGGGCCGTTCGCAGCTCCACATTCTTGTGGCCGAGGCCGCTTGTGTGCCCCAGGAACCACCCGCCGTAGGAGTGCCAGGTTACCGGGATCTCGCGACGCATCAGCTCGTGGAGGGTCGGCGTCGTGATATACGTGTTCCCCATCACCACGACCTGGGAGATGTCGATCAGACGAGGCAAGGCCTGGCGCTCGTCCTCGACACGAACCTCCAGGTTCTCCCCTTTTTTGGCGATCTTGGCCCGGTTGGCCTGCACGTAGAGCGGCAGCGCCTCGTCGCGAGCGACGGCGATGGGGCGCAGCGGTTGATCATCCTGCCGGCGCAGGAAGTTGACCTCATCCGGAAGGCAGATGGCTACCAGGGAGCAGCGGGGGCACTTGGGGCTATCCTCCAGCGGCGGTGGTATCCGGCCCCCGGCCGCCAGCAAACGCAGGCCGTTGATTGCCGAGAGGGTCTGGTTCCTGAGCGCTGCATCGAAGGGCACCGAGACCCGCTCGCGGGACCCGATGAAGTAGAGGTAGCCGCTCGGGCACTCGTATCCATGCTCTTCCAGGAGCAAGCCCTGGGCGCACAACTGGACGAGCTCGGGCTCGTAGGCGCCTTTGGCCACGTGGGGGCGCTTACCCCGCTTGTAATCCACCGGGGTGACCTCGCCATCCCCGTTTCCCTCGACCAGGTCCATCTTGGCGATCAGGCCAATCTGGTTGGAGGAGAGCGTGATGGATCGGGCGTGGATCCGCTCGCCTTCTTCGGCGTCACCCCCCGCTGGCAGCGGATCCTTGCTGCGCCGCCCGCTGGTCTGGGCCTGATCGACCCGACGGTGTCCGTATCGCCCCTGCACGGTGTCCGCCGAATCGGCCCACTCGCCCTGGACCCACTCCAGGTAGGCGAGCCGCGGGCAGTAGACAAACTCGTTGACCATCCGAGCCGGCAGCAACGGGACGTCGGCGGTGAACTCCGGAAACGGCAGGGGTAGTTCCTGCTGCTGGGGGCCATCGGTGTGTTCCGTCACGGCACACCTCCTGTGTCATGGGATCGAGCCCGGGCGCAAACCCTTCCCCCGCGTCACGAAGATCTCCACGCCACCGAGGCGGACGGCTACGTGAATGATCCTTTCCGTCAGAGCCTTCTGGCGCTTCTTGCACCTTGCGCATAACCACTCGGCCGTCCACGGCTAATAGCAGGCGCTAGACGTCAATCATGCGTTGGCCGAAACAACCCCAACCCAAAATGACACCCAAACCCCAGCGCCACCGGACCATCAACCGGCTCCGGGAAGGTGATGCGCACGAACTGACCCCGGGTGTCCGGCTGCCGCAAACCCGCCTTGCTGCGGAAGCGGTGGAAATGGACGGGACGCCGCGGGCGCCCGTCCGGGCCTTCCCAGCGCGCCTGTTCGATACGGACCTCGGGCTCCGGCCAGCCGCGCTCCCGGCACTCGCGGGCAATCTGCTCGGCGACGCCGAAACGCTTCTTGGCGTACCAGGGGTGGAGGTACGGCGTGACCGAGGACCAGGTCCGCGCCCGGCCCAGATACGAAGACTCCAGCCCATCGGCAGTACCGCCCCCCTCGAACAGCACTTGCCACTCGCCACCGTCCCGCTCCCAGAGCCGGGTGATGCGATCCAGCGCGAGGAGCGCCTCCGCCGAGAGGCCATCGGGGGCGTGGACCAAGACGTGGTCGATCTTGCCGTCCCCGTCGGCGTCCTCCGGCAGGTAGAAGGCGTGGCCGTGGCGGTTACCGGCGGGCAGGCCGTGACCCGAGAGCACAGCGGGCACATGGCCGCCGTTGGCCTGCTTGGCCTTCTCGATGGCCGCCAGGCGCGTGATCTCGCCGATCCGGACCGCGTCTTCCAGACGGGGGAGCGGCTTGCCGGCCAGTGCCAGGCGGGCGGTGGTGGCGTGCGCTCGGCGTCGGGGGCGGCGTGCAACCCGCCCTCCGCGCTGGGTGAAGGCATCGGAGGGACGCTGGTAGAGCACCGGCCGCGCCCCCGGGGGCTGGCTCCAACCAGCCCGCTGCAGCTCCGACGTCTCCAGGCGGAGGGCATCCAGGAAACGCTCCGGCAGGGTGGCAAGGATCTCGCGCTGGGGCTTCTTCAGCTTCTTGGCATCCAGGCCGTGGGCGTCGATCACGGCCGCCCGCCAAGGTGGATAATCCTCCGGGGGCGCAGGGGCCATCAACCGGACCGGATCCAGCGCCTCACCCGTCTCGGGATCGACGGAGAGTTCCGCGGGATAGCAGTCCAGCTCGCCCTCCCAGCCCTCCAGGCGCCGCGCCTCCACCCAGCTTTCGGCGCGGCCTAAAAAGCCCAGATCGCGGAGGAGGTCATCGAGCAGCGCGCGCTCTTCCGGTTCCAGGGTCACATCGGACCAGTGGGCGATAAGCTCGGCCTCCGGCTCCAGGCGCAGGAAGGCGTCGAAGATCAGCGAGGTGTCCTCACGACCGCTTTTGAAACGGCCCTGGGGCATGTAGTGGCGGCTGTGGGCGCGCACGCCGCGCGGGAGTCGGTAGCGGGGAAGCGTCCCGGCCAGCCGCTCCACCAGCGCAGTGAGTACCGACTCGGGGTGGCGTTCGGTGTCGGCCTTACGGTGCCAGGTGGCCACCAGCGCGCGCAGGATGCGCCAGGGCGACGGCGGCCACTCCACCTCGGCCTCGTTGACGTGCCGGCCCCAGGGCGTGGCGTGGTAGCGCCCGGCGGGGAAGCGGAAGGCGATGGTGACCATGGCTACTTCCTGTAGGTGACTTCCGTGATCCGCGGGTCATTGAGGAGACCTTCCTGGCCCACGGCCTCGATCAGGCCCGGAAGCGCCGCTTCCAGGTCGGTCAATGCGGGCACCTCGAAACCCTCGGGCCGAGTCACCCGCAGCGCCTGGCACTCCAGGTCGCAGGCAGTGCGCAGCCGCAGCCCCGCCTCGAGGAAGCGCTGCACCTTGAACAACGCCAACGCCACCAGCAGCCGCTCCGCCGCCTCGCCCAGGCGGAAGGCGCGGATCTGCGCCAGGTCCAGGTTGAAGTAGGCGGTGATGCGCGGGGCGACATACTCGTCGCGGGCGTAGGGGACGTTGCCGAAGCCCTTGGAGGTATCGCCGCTCGGATCCACGGTATCCACCTTCACCCCGCCGCTCGGGGCGACCTGGACATCCTCGGCCTCGATGAAGGCCGAGAGCGCCCGGGGCAGCCGCAACCGACCGCCCGCGAGCTCCTTCTTAGCCAGGAACACCCCGTGCAGGGCGGCGTTGGTATCCACCCGCACCAGGGTCTCGGCGAGCTTGCGGATATCCACCCGGCCCTGCTCCATGCCGGCCAGCTCCTCCTTGAGCATATTCAGGACCGTGGTGTCCTTGCCCTCCAGGATGTAGGGCGAGTTCAGGCGATGCGCCTCAAGCACGGAAGTGGTCAGCAGCTCGCCGTTGGCGTTGCTGACACGGACATAGGGCAATCCTTGTAACGGCGCCACCCAGTCCTCGCTGGCGTCGTCCCAGCACACCGCCTCCAAGCGGTTGGCCATGCTCTGGGCCGACTCCACCAGCAGTATCCGGCCGTTGCCGTCGGGCGCGGGGTACTCGGCAGCGCCCAGGTCGGGGAAGCCGGTGGGCTGGAATCGGGTCCCCTGGAGGGGCTGCAGGTCCGCCTCCAAGAGCAGGCGTGGCGTGTCCGCGAGGGTGTCGAGACTGAGGGGCATAGCAGGACTCCTGTCAGTGGTTCTCGTTGGTTTCGGCGGCAGCGGGCTCAGTGACGCTACCCGGCGCTAGCGCCTTCAGGGCGGCATCGGAGATCGGCACCATGAGCGCCGCCAGCAGGCGGCGGCCATCAGCGATTCCGGGCGCCACCTGCTGGAAGCCGGTGCCGATGCCGGCGGCGCGGCGACGGCGCCGCCCCAGCTCCAGGGCGCCGGCAACATCATGGGCCTCCAGACGGCGGAGGAGATCCGCCTTGAGCGGCAGCGCTCGATCCGGCGGCAGCACCCCGGCACGGCGGAGCTGCTCGTCGGTGCAGAACAACGGCTTGAGCAGGCGGTAGGCGGCGGGCAGGGGCGCCTCGCGCTGCGCTCGCGGCGGGCCTGGCGGGATCCGTACCAGCATCAGTCCGAGCAGGAGCTCGGCCAGGCGCTGCTCATCCAGATCGCCGCTGAGCCAGGCAGCTACGTCGGCCAACGGGGCGGTTCGGGAGCCCCGCAGCGGCTTGTCGGCAAGCTCGCCCTGGTGGGCCTCGAGCAGGCGGCGATGCAGGGTGGCGGCCAAGTTGTCGGCCAGCGAGGCACCGACGGCCCAGGTGACGGTGTGGGTGTCGTCCGCGGCCCAGCTCGGATATCGGCTTGCCGTCTCCGGGGCGAGATGAGCGCGCATGGGCATCCGCTCGCCCGCCTTGCCATCGCGCCCATGGAGCCCGGCCAGGGCGGCAGCAAGAGCCAGCTCCGGACTGCCATCGTCGGCGCGGGTGAGCCACTGCGCTGACAGCGCCGGCACCGGCGGGCACGCCTCACGCGCTTTCGGGCTGCGCGCCAGGTGGAGCTGGATGGCGCCCAGCACGGCGAGCAGCCGGCGCACGGCGGGAGCCGTGTCGTCACGACGCGTAGCCAGCTCGAAGACCGCGTCCTCCAGGCGCCGGGCCAGGGAGGCCATCCGGTTCGCACCATCCCCGCGCGCATGACGGCGGAAGCGATCCAGCCAACCGCCGGCATCCAGCTCGTCGATCAGGTCGGCTGCCGGGTTGCGTTGCACGGTGACGCGGTTGAGGGGCGTAGCAAAATAGGCCTTTCCCGAGCGCATCAGAAAGGCGTAGCGCTGAAAGCCTTCCAGTCCCCGTTCCACGCCGAGATGCGAGACCGCCCGCACGAAGTCCAGGCCATCACGGGCAGGCCGGCGCCCCAGGGTGACACGCCCCTCCGCAAGGACACCCTGCAACTCGGCAAGCCCCACTGGCGCGCTCCACAGGGGCGCCCAGAACTCAGCGCGTGCGTTGTCCTCGTCGCCCAGGGCGGCGCCGCCGCTGCCAGCACCGGTGGCGCGTACGGTGAAGGGATAGCTCAGCGCGCCGGGGGTGGAGCCTTCCAGCCGGCGCGTGGCCGTCGCTGCAAACAGCAGGGCCCCCTCCAGCATGAGGGTGAAGTCCCACGGATTGACCAGCGGCTTATCGATGTCGAAACCGGCCGTCTGGTTCGGACCACCGGCCTCCCCCGGAGAGAACTGCCCCACCTTGGCGGTGGGCAGACCGGGCCCCGCGCGGTCGAAAAGGGCCTCGTCCAACCAACCGACCGCCTCTGGCCGGGCCTGACCAGTTTCCGGATCCAGCAGGGCAACCAGCCGCTGCATGAAGTTGTTGGTGAAGTCTAGCCGACCGTCGTTACCCCCGGTGCCCAGAAGGGGCGGATAGTGCGGGCTGTCCTCGGTGAGCAAGACCGCGGCGTCCAGCCAGGCCAGCGCCGCCTCGGGCAACTCCGCTCGGAGCTCCGCCAACAACGCTGCCTTGTCGTCACCGGCCGGGCGCTCTTGATAGCCGTGCGCCTTCAGTATTCCCTGAACGCCGGTGATGGTGGCACGCAGCGGATCGAGCCTCTGCGCGGACGCGTTGGACAGGGGCTCGATACCGTCCTGGTTGTCCTTCGGATAAAACCCGCTGCCACCGTTCCAAGGCGCCAGGATCGGCGTCGGCCGATATTCCTCCAGAAAGAACCGCTTCAGTTCCTCCGCATCCAGCCGGCTCTCCAGGACGAACTGCTCGTTCTGCCAGCAGCCGCGGGCCTCCGGGTCGGCCTGCTCGACGACCAGGCGCAGGATGCCCAGGGCCTTGAGGTAGCTCGCCAGAGGGACCGGCGTGCAGCCGGGCAGCGGTGTGGCATGGTAGGCGTCAGCGGCCTGGTAGTCGGGTGCGGGCTCTTCGACCATAGGGCTCCCCCGTTGTGTACCTTCGAGGGACCGCCGTTTGGCAGCCTCGGCCAGCGCGTCCGCGACGGTGTGCATCTCCTCCTGAGCGGCGAGAATCTCCTCCAGTGGCAAGGCCGCCCAGCGACGGAGCTCCACTCGTCGTGCGCCATCCCAGGTGGCGGCTTCCCACGGATCATCTCGACCCTTGTCCCGGTCATTCATCGTCGTCCAGCCTCATGCGCAGGTGCTCCACGTCGATTCGGTCCTGATCACGACCAGCCGCCTCCTTCATGCGGATCAATGATTCGAGGCGGACAAAGCGCACGTCGATGGTGCCGTAGAGCGGTTTCCGTAACGCGGCCGCGTACTCCTCGGCAAACGGGAACGGCTCTTCCACGAAGATGTCGATCGGGGTATCCGGATAGCTGTCGCTCCAGAGCTGGAACACCTGCATGTGCTTTTCCTCGATCCAGCGGCGACGCTGGTCGGGGTCGGCGAACTCGCGGCTGTCGACGGGCACCGCAGGGCGATACCCCAGCCCCTCCAGCACATCCATGGCGCGCAGGACATTGTCGGTAACGAGCTCGATCACCAAGTCCACATCCTTGGTGTAGCGCAGATAGCCATGGGCGTTCACCGCGAGTCCACCGGCGACCAGGTAGCGCACCTCCGCACGTTCCAGCGCCTCGGCGATCGCCTTGAAACTCTCCAGCTTCATGCCTCCCCCTCCCGCGCCGACGCGCGCCAGTCGGCGATGCGCAGCAGCGCCTCCAGCCACGCGAGCCGGAAGGGGCCGTGCGCCTCCAGCAGGCGGCGGGTGCGCTCGCTCCAGGACGGGCCCTGGGGGCCGCGCCCCAGGCGCATGAGATCCAATCGTAGCTCGGTGGCGGGCAGGGACTCCGGTCCCGCCTGAAGCGCCGGCAGGCGATCGCCGTGCCACACGCCGCGGGCGTACAGCCGGCCGGTGTCGGCAGCGTCCGGGGGCTCCGGCTCGTTGGGCAGGGCGCGCAGGCCAAGACGGACACGCCCGTGGTGCGCGGCGATGAGGTAGGCGATCAGATCCCGCTCCGCGGCCGATCGCTCCGGGGCGCCGTGCTCCAGCCACGCCAGCGCCGAGGCGAGCTCGTGGCGGAGACCGGGCCGTGGTTCCCGCCGGCCTTCTGGATCCAGCCGGTGGTAGTCCGGCCGACCGCCGCCGGTAGACTTGGCCCACGGGCCGTCCGGATCGTCGGGCGTGGCACCGATGCCGCGCTGGAAGGCCTCGTGGGCCTTACCCACGTCGTGCCAGTAAGCGGCAGTCTCCAGCAGCGCACGCTCGGCCTCATCCAGGGCCAGGGCGTCGGCCAGCTCCCGCGCAGCCGCAGCGACGTGGTCCAGATGGTCGGCCAGCGCGACCGCCTGCCCGGTGGCGGTCAGCCGGTCGTCGCCGTAGCCCTCATCGGCCTGACTGCCAGCGGCCTCGGCGATGACATCGACTGGGGCGGCAGCGCCCGCCACGAAGCCGCGGTGGGGATCGTACCCCCCGTCGCCGGCGGCCAGCATCAGGGTCTGGCCCGGACGGACCTCCTCGGCGCGGCGAACCGGCGTCCAACCCCCGTGCTGGTGCTCCCCGGCCAGCGGGTCGAAACGCCAGGCCGCTGGCGCTTCGCGATGGACCGCCTTTTTCCGCGCCGCGGGGAGCTTTTTCATAAGATGCTCCTGAACCTGCGTGACGGAGGCCGGACAGAGCTCGGCGCGCTCGGGCGCCGGCTGCTGCGCCGCGCCCTCGCGATCCACGTCGCGCCAGAAGAGGTGCACCTGCGGCGTGCCGGTGTCGCGGATGTAGGGCGAAACATCCACGTCGAAGCCGGAGAGGTCGGGATCGGTATTGAACAGCTCCAGCAGGTCGCGCCGGCGGAGCACCTGGGCGGCGGCCGGCGGCTCGGTGACCGGGGGCAGATCCTGTGGAGCGGCGGACGGGGCCGCCTGGAGCTGCTCCCGGGCGCGGCTCAGCGACTCCGGCGCGTAGGGTAGCGCCACGCCCTTGGCCGTCTCGTCCATGTCGATCCAGTAGACGCGGGCATCTGCAAACCGGCCGGCGCGGTTGCAGCGGCCGAAACGCTGCACCAGGGAGGCCCAGGGCGCCAGCTCGGTGAAGAGCACGCGGCTGTCGAGATCAACCCCGGCCTCCACCGCCTGGGTGGCGATGACGATCCGCCCGCCCCCCTGTGGCGCGTGGTGCAGCTGCTCCTCGATCGCCGCGCGCTCGGCCGGGCGGAAACGCGCGTGCAGAAGGAGCCGATCGGCGTCGGCGTCCGCCAGGGCGTCGTAGAGCCCCTGCGCCCGCTCGACGCGGTTGACGATGACCAGCGTCTGCTCGCCGGGGTGGTGGGCGGCACGGATCTCATCGGCCAGGGCGGCGACGTAGGCGTCCTGCCCCTTCTTCGTAACATCATCGAGGCGAGTGGCGGCGGCCTCCAGCGCCTTCGGGGCGCCCACGCGGGCGGCCACCGCTGGCTCGGAGCGATCCGTATCGTCCAGCGTCAGCCGCGCCACCCCATCCTGGCGGTGGCGGCGGAAGTCCACGGTATCGAGCCACTCCGCCTGCAGGGTGGCGGAGACCCAGATGCTGCGCGCCGGCCCGGCCGTATCGAGATCCCGCCGGAAGGCCTCCAGCTGCGCGGTGGTGGGCAGGGCCGGGCCCATCAGCTGGACCTCGTCGAACACCCACAGGGCGTCGTTGTGCAGCAGGGCGTGGTGGACCGGCCACTGGTAGCGGCTCATGCCGTAGCCGCGCATCAGCGCGCGGGAGAGGAGCATGTCCTGGGTGCCCACCAGCACGGCGTCCTGCTCCGGATACGCCGCCCAAACCCCGCGGCGCAAATCTGCCTCACCGCCCATCAGCGCATGCACGGCCACCCGATCCGGTTCCCCGGCATCGCCGAGCACGCCCAGGCGACTGAGCCAGTTCCGGATGTTTTGGACGGTCTGCTCGACCAGCACCCGCATCGGCAGACACCAGACCAGCCGTCGTGGGGTCTCGGGATCGGGCGCCTCCTGCAGCCCATCGGGCCGGATACCGCGGCGATGCGCCCACGCCAGGGTGACGGCGGCGGTCTTGCCCAACCCCGTAGGAACTTCGAGGCATTCGGGCCAGGAGCCCTCAGCGAGGCGGCGCTGGTAGGGGTAAGGACGCCGCGCCTGGCCGAGCGCGGCAGCGAACAAGGTGTCGTAACTCATTCAAGCTCTCCCTAGCCGGCGGGTCAGCCCACCCAGGCACATCCCGACGCTATCCTGAAGCGACGACAGATGGCGTCGCGACCAGCACGAAAACCTCTGTGGGATCCACATTACCACCCACCGTCACAGGGATTAAGAACGCCGGCGCAGCAGCCGCAGTGCCCCGTGCTCCGATCGCCACCCCCTGGAACCCCGGCGTCTATTAACACATAGGCGCCGAAATGATAATAGTCTTCAGGGCTATTCACACTCGTGAGAACAAGCATGCAGCGCGGGCCCACCGGTAGCTACGTTCGCGTTTCCTCCGCCGCCAACGAGGAGGCGTGGGCGTTCATCCCCTCAGCACTGCCCCCGCAGCCGCCTCCGGACCTGAAGGGAGCACGCGGGCGGCTGCACGATCAGGCGCTGTTGGCTTGCGGGCGTCTGGACGCCATCACCGCACTGCTCCCGGAGCCGGAACTCTTCCTATACGCGTACGTCCGTCGCGAGGCGGTGGTCTCCAGCCAGATCGAGGGAACTCAGTCCTCACTATCCGATCTGCTGCTCTTCGAACTCGAGCAGGAGCCCGGCGTGCCTTTCAGCGATGTTGTGGAGGTCTCCAACTACATCGCCGCGCTGGAGCATGGACTGCAGCGCCTGGGCACAGGCTTTCCCCTTTCGAATCGCCTGATCCGCGAAATGCACGAGCAGCTACTGGCCCGCGGCCGTGGCGCCGACAAGCAGCCCGGCGAATTCCGCCGCATCCAGAACTGGGTTGGGGGAACCCGACCGGGCAATGCGCTTTTCGTCCCGCCACCACCCCAGCGCGTGGGGGAACATATGGCTGCTTTGGAGCGGTTCATCCATGAGGCCGAGCTACCGTTCTCGGCACTGATCAAAGCAGCACTGGCTCATGCGCAGTTCGAGACCATTCACCCCTTCCTGGACGGTAACGGGCGGATCGGGCGGCTGCTCATCGCCCTGATCCTTCATCAGGAAGGAATCCTCCACCAGCCCCTGCTGTATCTCAGTCTGTACTTCAAGCAGCACCGCGATGAGTACTATCGGCTGCTCGACGTGACGCGCCGTGACGGCGACTGGGAAGCGTGGCTCGATTTCTTCCTGGAGGGCGTTCTGACCACCGCCAACGGAGCGGTAGAGACGGCGCACCGACTGCTGGGCGTCTTCCGGGAAGATCAGCAACGTGTGGAGGGACTGGGGCGCGCCGCCGCCAATACCTTGCGCGTTCACCATGCCCTCGGCACCCGACCGCTGGCCTCGATCAATGATCTCGCCCAGCGTAGCGGGGTGGCCTACCCGACAGCTGCGCGGGCGGTCGAGGCGCTGGAACGCCTGGGCATCCTCCGGGAGGTGACCGGGCGGCGCCGCGACCGGGTGTTCGCCTACGAGCGGTACATCCAGATCCTCAATGAAGGCGCCGATCCCTTGTGAGCAACCACCCCGGGCCAGACCCGGTTACCGCGGCCTCGCAAGCCCTCGTATAGCCGCACTCACCCGCGCCGGCCCAGCAGCGCAGCAGCCGCGGCGCGCAGGTCGTCTTCGGCCACGCCGAGCTCTTGGATCTCTTCCTTGACGCGCTCTTTTTTCTCCTCCGGATTCACCGGCGAGAGCAGCAGCCGACCCTTGCGGGTGACCACCACCTCGAAGTAATCGACATCCGAGAACTGCCCGGCGATCTCCGGCGGCAGGCGCACCTCGTTCCACTCCGTCTTGCGTGCGAGCACGGTCATGACGGCCTCTCCTGTTTCTGACTTGGTCCTGCATCAAAACTTGGCACACCGCGCGCCGGCCGAGAAGTACCTTGCAGCCGAACGCATCAGCTGGGCCACCGTTATAACGACATGACCATCCGCTCTGACGCGGCGGCCGGCACATCCTTTACAATGCTCGGCCAACGCGGGCTTTCGGTCAGGTGATCAACGGTATGGAGATCAGCGAGGCACGGCTCACCCACCTCAAGGAGCTTGAGGCGGAGAGCATCCACATCATCCGCGAGGTCGCCGCGGAGTTCGACAACCCGGTGATGCTCTACTCCATCGGCAAGGACTCCTCGGTGATGCTGCGCCTGGCGCTCAAGGCGTTCTACCCGGGCAAACCGCCCTTCCCCCTGATGCACGTGGACACCACCTGGAAGTTCCGCGAGATGATCGCCTTCCGCGACCGCATGGCGCGCGAGTCGGGCATGGAGCTGATCGTCCACATCAACCAGGAGGGCGTCGAGCAGGGCATCGGGCCGTTCAGCCACGGCTCCAAGGTCCATACCGACGTCATGAAGACCCAGTCGCTCAAGCAGGCGATGGACCGGCACCGCTTCGATGCGGCCTTCGGCGGCGCCCGCCGCGACGAAGAAAAATCCCGCGCCAAGGAGCGCGTCTACTCCTTCCGCGACCGCCACCACCGCTGGGACCCCAAGGGCCAGCGCCCGGAGCTCTGGCAGCTCTACAACGGCCGCGTCCACAAGGGCGAGAGCATGCGCATCTTTCCCCTGTCCAACTGGACCGAGCTGGATATCTGGCAGTACATCTACCTGGAGGACATCCCCATCGTCCCCCTCTACTACGCCGCCGAGCGCCCGGTGGTCGAGCGCGACGGCACCCTGATCATGGTCGATGACGAGCGCATGCCGCTGGAAGAAGGCGAGCAGCCGCGCTACGAGAAGGTCCGCTTCCGCACCCTCGGCTGCTACCCGCTCACCGGCGCGATCCGCTCCGAGGCCGACACGCTGCCGGAGATCATCCAGGAGATGCTGCTCACCCGCACCTCCGAGCGGCAGGGGCGGGTCATCGACCACGACTCGGCGGGGTCGATGGAAGAGAAAAAACGCCAAGGGTATTTCTGATCATGTCCCACGCCTCCGATCTGATCGCCACCGACATCGAGTCCTACCTCAAGCAGCACGAGCACAAGGATCTGCTGCGTTTTATCACCTGCGGCTCGGTGGACGACGGCAAGAGCACCTTCATCGGGCGGCTGCTCCACGACTCGGCGCTGGTCTACGAGGACCAGCTCGCTGCGGTGCGCCAGGACTCGAGTCGCTACGGCACCACCGGCGACGACGTGGACCTGGCACTGCTCGTCGATGGCCTGCAATCCGAGCGCGAGCAGGGCATCACCATCGACGTCGCCTACCGCTACTTCTCCACCGATAAGCGCAAGTTCATCATCGCCGACACCCCGGGCCATGAGCAGTACACCCGCAACATGGCCACCGGTGCCTCGACGGCGCAGCTGGCGGTGATCCTGGTCGACGCCCGCCACGGGGTGCAGGTACAGACCCGGCGGCATAGCTACATCTGCGCGCTGCTGGGCATCCGCCACGTCGTGCTGGCCATCAACAAGATGGACCTGGTCGACTGGGATCAGGGCGC
Source organism: Halorhodospira sp. M38 (assembly GCF_022227985.1). Taxonomy (NCBI): domain Bacteria; kingdom Pseudomonadati; phylum Pseudomonadota; class Gammaproteobacteria; order Chromatiales; family Ectothiorhodospiraceae; genus Halorhodospira; species Halorhodospira sp. M38. Next base: position 83,661 of record NZ_JAJNQP010000009.1, on the reverse strand, counting down.
GTTCGAGCGCATCCGGAACGAGTACACGGCCTTCGCGCGCCGGCTCGGCATCCCCGACGTGCGCTGCGTGCCGCTGTCCGCGCTCAAGGGCGACAACGTCGTCCACCGCAGCGAGCAGATGCCGTGGTACGACGGCCCAACGCTGATGGAGCTGCTCGAGACCGTCGAGGCCAAGGCCGACCGCAACCTGCGCGATCTGCGCCTGCCGGTACAGACCGTGATCCGCCCCTCCCACGATTTCCGCGGCTTCGCCGGCACCCTGGCCGCCGGTACGGTCCGCCCCGGCGATGAGGTCGTCGCCCTGCCCTCCGGACTGCGCAGCCGCGTGGAGCGCGTAGTCACCTACGACGGCGACCTGGATGTGGCCTTCCCGCCGCAGTCGGTGACCGTCACCCTGGCCGACGAGATCGATATCTCCCGCGGGGATGTCCTCGCCAGCCCACGGCGGCCGGCGACGGTGGACGACACCCTGGATGCGCGCATCGTGTGGATGGCCGAGCAACCCCTGCTGCCCGGACGCCAGTACGACATCAAGCTGGGCACGGCCACCGTCCCGGCGGTGGTCGAGCGCATCCACCACCGCATCGACGTCAACACCCTCGAGCACCACCAGGCGGAGGAGCTCGGGCTCAACGAGATCGGCCTGTGCCGCGTCCAGCTCTCGGCGCGGGTGCCGTTCGACCCCTATGAGGAGATCGCCAACACCGGCGCGTTCATCGTCATCGACCGGATGAGCCTGCACACCGTCGGCGCCGGCATGGTCACCCGCGCCGCCACCGAGGCCGCCGGCGCCGAGACCGACGTGCCGCGCCGCCAGCTGGCGCTGAGCAAGACCCAGCGCGCCGGGCAGAAGGGCCAGCGGCCGTGCATCGTCTGGCTCACCGGCCTGTCCGGCTCGGGCAAGTCGAGCCTGGCCAATGCCCTCGAGCAGGCACTGTTTCGCCGCGGCTACCACAGCTACCTGATCGACGCCGGCAACGTCCGCCACGGCCTGAGCCACGACCTGGACTTCAGCCGCGATGCCCGGGCCGAGAACATCCGCCGCATCGCCGAGACGGCCACCATGTTCGTCGACGCCGGTCTGATCACCGTCTGCGCCAGCCTCTCGCCCTACCGCGACGACCGCGCCATGGTCCGCGAGCGGGTGGAGCCCGGCGAGTTCATCGAGGTGTACGTGGACGCCCCCATCGAGGCGTGCCGCGCTGCGGACCTCGACGGCCTCTACGCCCGCGCCGACGCCGGCGAGATCCAGGGGCTGCCGGGTGTGGATATCCCCTACGAGGCGCCGGAGCAGCCCGAGGTCCACGTCGATACGGTGGCGGAGGATCTGGAGACCTCGGTGCGCCGGATCCTTGCCGCCCTGGAGGAGCGCGGGGTGCTGCGCTAGCCCGCCCCGCGCCTACCCCTTGAGCACGCCGAGCGGACGCAGCCGGGCCACCCGGCGGCCGATGCCGGCGTGGGCGACCACGTCCACCACGTCGGCCACGTCCTTGTAGGCCTCGGCCAGCTCCTCGGCCACCGTATCCCGCGACGAGGCGCGCACCTCGATGCCGGCGGCGGCCAATTCGGCATCCAGGTCGCGCCCCTTGGCCGCCCGCTTGGCCTGACGGCGGCTCAGCCGGCGCCCGGCGCCGTGGGCGCAGGAGCCGAAGGTCTCGGCGTAGGCGCCCTGGGTGCCGAGCAGGACGTAGGAGTAGCGGGTCATATCGCCGGGCAACAGCACCGGCTGCCCCAGCCCGCGCAGGTCCTCGGGCAGCTCCGGATGCCCCGGCGGGAAGGCGCGGGTGGCCCCCTTGCGGTGGACGCACAGCTCGCGCTCCTCGCCGTCGATCCGGTGGCGCTCGAACTTGGCGATGTTGTGCGAGACGTCGTAGACCAGCTTCAGGTGGGCGGTCTCGCCGAGGACCTCGGCAAAGACCTGGCGCACCTGCTGGGTCATGGCCTGGCGGTTGACGTAGGCGAAGTTGGCGGCGGCCTGCATGGCCCCCAGGTAGTCCCGCGCCGCGGAGCAGCTCAGCGGCGCACAGGCGAGCTGGCGATCGGGCAGCTCGATGCTGTTGCGCCCGGTGATCCGCTCCATGGTCACCAGAAAGTCATCACAGACCTGGTGGCCGAGCCCGCGCGAGCCGGAGTGGATGAGCACGGTCAGCGTCCCCGCCTCCAGCCCCAGGCGCAGGGCGGCGGGCTCGTCGTAGACGGCATCGACGCAGCCGATCTCGATGAAGTGGTTGCCGGAGCCGACGGTGCCCACCTGATCCCGACCGCGCTGGATGGCCCGATCGCTGACCGCCTCGGGGTCCGCCCCGGGCAGCCGGCCGCCATCCTCGATCCGCGCCAGGTCCGCGGGCTCGCCCAGCCCCACCTCGACGGCCCACTCCGCCCCCTCGCGCAGCAGCCGGCGCATGTCCCGGTTGCGCAGCAGGCGATCGCCGTAGCCCCGCCCCACCCCGGCCGGGATGCGCTGGAAGAGCCGGTCCATCAGCGCCGGCAGATGGCCGCCCAGATCCTCGGCGTGCAGGGGGGTGCGCAGCAGGCGGACCCCGCAGTTGATGTCATATCCGACCCCGCCGGGCGAGACGACACCACCCTGGGCCGGATCGAAAGCCGCCACGCCGCCGATGGGGAAGCCAAACCCCCAGTGGATATCCGGCATGCCGATGGAACGGCCCACCACCCCGGGCAGGCAGGCCACGTTGGCCACCTGGCGCACGGCCTCGGTGTCGCGGATATCCTCGATCAGGGCGTCGCTGGCGAAGATCAGCCCGTCCACCCGCATGCGCCCCTGTCGCGGCACCCGCCAGCGGCACCCGTTGAGCCGTTCCAGCACCAGGCCATCGGTAGCCTCGATGTGTTTCGCCATGCCCGCCTCCTCAACGGTTGCTGCCGTGCCCCGTGATCCCGGGCCGATCCCAGCCCCCAAGGTCGCATGCGCGGCCAGCCTCGTCCTCCCCCCTCCGCAAGGTTAGACCCTCGGGCGCGCACCATGGCGGTGCATTCGCCCCGGGGTGGTGCCCCCGCATCGGGCGCGCGGACCGGGCTGACCGGGACGACCCGGCTGCCTCGGCCCGTAACTGACTGTTTCCCCATGCCTCGCCGACCTGGCCCGCGTCTTGCTTGTGGTACAGGCAGCGGCAGTATCGACCGCGAAGGGCTACGGCTCGGAGGATCCGGCCCGACGCGTCACCGCAGACAATCTGGCCAAAAGGGCGACTAGGGTTCCGTCCGCACATCCGCGGGGCCTGGTCCGAGAGTCGCCGACCTCTCTCAGGGGGGTTACACGGAGGGACAAAAGCCCGGGAGATCGCGATCGATGCTCCCGCTTTGTACCCAACGGCAACCCCGAGGGAGAGATCCCATGAGCCGCAACCAGCACCCCCTGCGCCAACGACTCACCCACCTGTGTGCCGCCGCGGCCCTGTTTAGCACCGCCGCACTGCCCCTGGCCGCCTCGGCGGATGAACGCGACTCCTTCCGCATCGCCTGGAGCATCTACGTCGGCTGGATGCCCTGGGACTTCGGCGAGGCCGAGGGCATCGTCGACAAGTGGGCGGACAAGTACGACATCGAGATCGATGTGGTCCAGATCAACGACTACATCGAGTCGATCAACCTCTACACCGCCGGTTCCTTCGACGGCGTGACCCTGACCAACATGGACGCCCTGACCATCCCGGCGGCCAGCGGTGTCGACACCACCGCGCTGATCGCCGGCGACTTCTCCGACGGCAACGACGGCCTGGTACTGAAAGGGACCGACGACCTGGCCGACGTCGAAGGGCAGCGCATCCACCTGGTGGAGCTGTCCGTCTCCCACTACCTGCTGGCCCGTGCCCTGGACTCGGTGGGGCTGAGCGAGCGGGACGTGCAGGTGGTCAACACCGCCGACGCCGACATCGTCGGTGCCTTCCGCTCGGACGACGTCCGCGCCGCCGTGGCGTGGAACCCGCAACTGGGGGAGATCCGCAACCACGAGGACGCCCACGTGGTGTTCGACTCCTCGGACATCCCCGGCGAGATCATCGACCTGCTCGGCGTGCGCACCGAGGTGCTGGAAGAGCACCCGGAACTCGGCAAGGCACTGACCGGGGCCTGGTACGAGATCATGGACGTCATGTCCGGGGACGATGCCGCCGGTGAGGCTGCCCGCACCGCCATGGCCGAGGCGGCCGGCACCGATCTGGCCGGCTACGAGGCGCAGCTCGCCTCCACCACCTTCTTCTACGACCCCGCCGAGGCGGTGGACTTCGTCACCAGCGAACAGCCCGCCGAGACCATGGAGAACGTCCGCCAGTTCGCCTACAAGCACGGGCTGCTCGGCGAGCGTGCCCCCAGCCCCGACTTCGTCGGGATCGAGCTGGCCGACGGCTCCACCCTGGGCGATGAGGCCAACGTCCAGTTGCGCTTCACCGACCGGTTCATGCGCAAGGCCGCCGAAGGCGAGCTGTAACGCCCCGCCCGGGGCGGATCAGCCCGCCCCGGGCCCCATCGGCCGCAGGAGCGTCATCCATGAAACGCCTGATCAACCGCCACCCGGGCCGGGTGGGAGGGGTCGCCTTGGCGATGCTCCCTTTCGTCCTCGCCCTGGTCGCCTACACCATCGCCTCGTCCCAGCGCCTGGCCGAGAACCCCAACGACCCGGTGCTGCCGTCGCTGATCACCCTGGCCGAATCGTTCCTGCGCCTGGCCAGCGAGGAGAGCCGGCGCACCGGCGAGGTGCTGCTGTGGCTGGACACCGGCGCCAGCCTGACCCGGCTCGGGCTCGGCGTGGCCCTGGCGGCCGCCGCCGGTCTGCTGGTCGGCGTCCTCAACGGCTCGCTGCCCTACGCCCGGCGCACCTTCGCCCCCTTCGTCACCGCCGTGGCCATGATCCCGCCCCTAGCGGTCCTGCCCATCCTCTTCATCGCCTTCGGCGTCGGCGAGCTGGCCAAGGTGATGCTGATCGTCTTCGGCATCGCACCGTTCATCATGCGCGACCTCCAGCAACGGGTCGAAGAGCTGCCCCGCGAGCAGCTGATCAAGGCGCAGACCCTGGGCGCCTCCACCTGGCAGATCGTGCTGCGGGTGGTGCTGCCGCAGACCCTGCCGCGGCTGATCGACGCCACACGACTGAGCCTCGGCGCCGCGTGGCTCTTTCTCATCGCCTCGGAGGCGATCGCCGCCACCGAGGGGCTCGGCTACCGGATCTTCCTCGTCCGGCGCTACCTGGATATGGAGACGATCCTCCCCTACGTGGCGTGGATCACCCTGCTCGCCTTCCTCATCGACCTGACCCTGCGCGGCGTCAATCGCTGGTTCTTCCCCTGGTACGCCGCAAGGAGCGCCCGCTCATGAGTGCCACCATCCGCCTGGAGAACGTCTGGAAGTCCTACGGCGACGACGTCGTCCTGGAGAACCTGTCGCTGGAGGTTGCCGCCGGCTCCTTCGTCACCCTGGTCGGGGCCTCGGGCTGCGGCAAGACCACCTTCCTCAAGCTGCTCCTCGGCGAGGAGGCGCCGAGCCGCGGCCGCCTGCTCCTGGACGAGGCCCCGCTGCCCGGCGAGCCCGGCCCGGACCGCGGCGTGGTCTTCCAGCGCTACTCGGTCTTCCCGCACCTGACCGCCGTGCAGAACGTGCTCCTCGGCCTGGAGCTGGCCGGCGCCCCGTGGCTGGGGCGGCTCTTCGGTGCCGCACGGCGCAACGCCCGGGCCGAGGCGGTGGCCGCGCTCGAGTCGGTGGGCCTGGGGCACGCGCTGGACAAGTACCCGCCGGAGCTCTCCGGCGGCATGCAGCAGCGGCTGGCCATCGCCCAGACCCTGATCAAGAACCCCCGGGTGCTGCTCCTCGACGAGCCCTTTGGCGCCCTCGACCCGGGCATCCGGCAGGACATGCACGCCCTGGTGCAAAGCCTGTGGCAGCGCACCGGGGTCACCGTCTTCATGGTCACCCACGACCTGCAGGAGGGCTTCACCCTCGGCAGCCGGCTGCTCGTCTTTGACAAGGTCCGCCACGACCCCCACGCCCCCGAGGCCTACGGGGCCCAGATCACCTACGACATCCCCCTCGACCGCAACGCGGAGGATTCCCCATGAGCACCCCCTCGCTGTCGCCGGAGCGCATCGTCTATCAGGAACGCGTGCCGGGCGCCCGCTACGCCTCGCTGATCCTCCGGCGCGGCTTCGCCCTGCGCCTGACCGACGTCGATGGCACCGCCAACGCCGCCGTGCTGCTCTACAACCCGCACAACCTGCTCGAGCGCTACAACGCCCCGGACACCCTCAAGGGGCAGCACACCGCGCGGCTGACCGCCGGCCACATGCTCTACTCGGACATGGGCCGGGTGATGCTCTCGATCACCGCCGACAGCCTCGACTGGCACGACCCGATCGGCGGCATCAGCGACGCCGATGCGGTGCGCGGCACCTACGGCCAGGCCCGCTACCAGGAGCGGCTCAACGACTTCCACCGCAGCGGCCGCGAGCTCTTTCTCATCGAGCTGGCCAAGTGGGGGCTGGGACGCGCCGATCTGCTCCCCAACGTGAACTTCTTCAGCAAGGTCCAGGCGGATGAGGCGGGCAACCTGCGCTACCGCCCCGGACACAGCCACGCCGGCGCCTGCGTGGACCTGCGCGCGGAGATGGACACCCTGATCATCCTGCAGACCGCCCCCCACCCCATGGCCCCGGGCCCGGAGTACGCCCCCGGCGCGGTGGATCTGACCGTCTACCGGGCGGAGCCGGTGGCGGCGGAGGATCCGTGCCTGGTCAGCCACCCCGAGAACGCCCGCGCCTACGCCAACACCGCCGCCTACCACAGCCAGGAGTAAGCGCCATGACCGGCATGAACCTCGTCGAGAGCCCGCTCGATCCCTGCGACGCCCTCTCTCGCGTCACCGTCCCCGCCGGCGAGCCGTGGCTGGGGGAGCTGCGCCGCGGACAGACCCTGCGCATCGTCGACCTGGAGGGCAACCAGGCCGCCGACACCCTCTTCTACAACCTCCACGACCCGCGCGGGGAGCGCTACAGCGCCGTGGACACCATCCGCGAGCAAGGCAACGCCTACCTGAGCACCGGCAGCTGCCTGCGCTCCACCGCCGGGCGGCCGATGCTGACCATCACCGCCGACACCTGCGGACGGCACGACACCCTGGGCGGGGCCTGTGCGGCGGAGTCGAACCAGGTGCGCTACGCCCTGGACAAGAAGCCGATGCACAACTGCCGGGACAACTTCCTCATCGCCCTGGCCGAGAGCGACTACGGCCTGGGCAAGCGGGATATCGGCCCGAACATCAACTTCTTCATGAACGTCCCACTGACCCCCGAGGGCGGCCTGAGCTTCCAGGACGGCCTCTCCGGGCCGGGCAAGTACGTCGAGATGCGCGCCGAGATGGACGTCCTCGTCCTGCTCTCCAACTGCCCGCAGCTCAACAACCCGTGCAGCGACTACAACCCCACCCCCCTCGAGATGATCGTCTGGAAGTGACCGCCATGTTCAGCAAGGTCCTGATCGCCAACCGCGGCGCCATCGCCTGCCGGATCCTGCGTACCCTGCGCCGGCTGGGCATCGCCTCGGTGGCCGTCCACTCCGAGGCCGACCGCCACTCCCTGCACGTGCGCCAGGCCGACGAGGCCATCTGCATCGGCCCGGCGAGTGCCGCCGAGTCGTACCTCAACCACGAGGCCATCCTCGCCGCCGCGCGGCAGACCGGGGCCGAGGCCATCCACCCGGGCTACGGCTTCCTGTCGGAGAACGACACCTTCGCCGAGGCGTGCGAGGCGGCGGGGATCGCATTCATCGGCCCGACGCCGCAGCAGATGCGCGACTTCGGCCTCAAGCACACCGCCCGCGCCCTGGCCGAGGCCAGCGACGTGCCGATGCTGCCCGGCACCGGGCTGCTCAGCAGTGTGACCGAGGCGGTGGCCGAGGCCGAGCGGATCGGCTACCCGGTGATGCTCAAAAGCACCGCCGGCGGCGGCGGGATCGGCATGCAGCTCTGCCACGACGCCGCCGCGCTGCAAGAGGCCTACGACTCGGTGCGCCGCCTGTCGGCGAACAACTTCTCCAACGACGGCCTCTTTCTGGAGAAGTACGTCGAGCACGGCCGCCATATCGAGGTGCAGCTCTTCGGCGACGGGCAGGGCACCGTCATCGCCCTGGGCGAGCGCGACTGCTCGCTGCAGCGGCGCAACCAGAAGGTGGTCGAGGAGACCCCCGCCCCGGGCCTGGATGCGGAGACCCGCCAGGCCCTGCTCGACGCCGCCGAGCGGCTGGGCCGCCAGGTGGCCTACCGCAGTGCCGGGACCGTGGAGTACATCCTCGACGCCGACACCGGCGCCTTCTACTTCCTGGAGATGAACACCCGGCTGCAGGTCGAGCACGGCGTCACCGAGGCGGTCACCGGCATCGACCTGGTGGCGTGGATGCTCGAGGCCGCCGCCGGCACCCTGACCGACCTCGCCGCCCGCCGGCCCGAGCCCCGCGGCCACGCCATCCAGGCGCGGGTCTACGCCGAGGACCCCGGCAAGGGCTTCCAGCCGTGCACCGGACTGCTGACCGAGGTCCGCTTCCCGGAGACGGCCCGCATCGAGACCTGGGTCGAGGGCGGCAGTACGATCACCCCGCACTACGACCCGATGATCGCCAAGCTCATCGTCCACGGCACCGACCGGGCCGATGCCCTGACGCGCCTGCGCAAGGCCCTGGCCGAGACCGCCCTGCACGGTGTCGAGACGAACCTGCCCTACCTGCGCGCCATCGCCGCCGACGCCACCTTCGCCGCCGGACGGGCCACCACCCGCTACCTGGATCGCTTCGCCTACCAGCCGGCGAGCATCGACGTCCTCCAGCCGGGCACCCAGACCACGGTGCAGGATTGGCCCGGGCGCGTGGGCTACTGGGAGGTCGGCGTCCCGCCCTCGGGCCCCATGGACGCGCTGGCCTTCCGCCTGGGCAATCGGATCGTCGGCAACGCCGAGCAGGCCGCCGGGCTGGAGATGACCGCCAGCGGGGCCGACCTGCGCTTCCACACCGAGGCCACCATCGCCCTGACCGGCGCGGCCATGGCTGCCGAGCTCGACGGCGCCCCGGTGCCGTTCTGGCAGGCGGTGAGCGTCCCGGCCGGAGCGCGGCTGCGCCTGGGCACCGCCGAGGGCCCTGGAGTGCGCACCTATCTGCTCGTGCGCGGCGGCATCGACGTCCCCCGCCACCTGGGCAGCCGCGCCACCTTCACCCTAGGGCGCATGGGCGGCCACGGTGGCCGCGCCCTGCAGACCGGCGATGTGCTGCACCTCGGCCCGGCGCCGGAACACCCGCCGACCCGCCTGCCCGCCGAGGCCATCCCCGCCCACGCCACCGAGTGGACCCTGCGCGCGGTCTACGGCCCCCACGGCGCGCCGGATTTCTTCACCGAGGCGGACATCGAGCGCTTCTTCACCACCGCCTGGCAGGTCCACTACAACTCCAGCCGCACCGGCGTGCGCCTGATCGGGCCCAAGCCCGAGTGGGCGCGGGCGGACGGCGGCGAGGCCGGCCTGCACCCGTCGAACATCCACGACAACGCCTACGCCATCGGCACGGTGGATTTCACCGGCGACATGCCGGTGATCCTCGGCCCCGACGGGCCGAGCCTGGGCGGCTTCGTCTGCCCGGCGACCATCGTCAGCGCCGACCTGTGGAAGGTGGGGCAGCTGCGCCCCGGCGACCGGGTCCGCTTCCAGGCCGTCGACGCCGCCACCGGGCAGCACCTGGCCGAGGCGCAGGAGACGGCCATCGCCGCCGGCCAGCCGGCCGACCCGCCCCTGCCCGCCACCAACCCGGGCCGGGTCGATCCGGCCCGCGCCCCGGCGAACGCCACCACGACCCCGGTCTCGGTGACCTACCGCAGCGCCGGCGAGCGCTACCTGCTGGTGGAGTACGGCCCCATCGTGCTCGATTTGAACCTGCGCTTCCGCGTCCAGGCCCTGCTCGAGTGGCTGACCGAGCAGGCCATCCCGGGGATCCTCGAACTCACCCCCGGCGTGCGCAGCCTGCAGATCCACTACGAGCCCCGGCACCTGCCCCAGGAGCGGCTGGTGGCGATCCTCGAGCAGGCCGAGGGCGAGCTGCGCGATCTCTCCGAGGCCGAGATGCCCTCGCGCATCGTCCACCTCCCCCTGGCCTGGGACGACTCCCAGACCCGCCTGGCCACGGAGAAGTACATGCAGTCGGTGCGCGCCGACGCCCCCTGGTGCCCGGACAACATCGAGTTCATCCGGCGCATCAACGGCCTGCCCGACGAGGCCGCGGTCAAGCGGACGGTCTTCGACGCCTCCTACCTGGTCATGGGCCTGGGCGACGTCTACCTCTCCGCGCCCCTGGCCACGCCGGTGGACCCGCGCCACCGACTGGTGACCACCAAGTACAACCCGGCGCGGACCTGGACGCCGGAGAACGCGGTGGGCATCGGCGGCTCGTACCTGTGCATCTACGGCATGGAGGGGCCCGGCGGCTACCAGTTCGTGGGCCGGACGCTGCAGATCTGGAACCGCTACCACATCACCCCGGCCTTCGAGAAGCCGTGGCTGCTGCGCTTCTTCGACCAGATCCGCTTCTACGAGGTGAGCGAGGCAGAACTGCTGGAGATGCGTGATGCCTTCCCCCGCGGCGGCCTGGCGCTGGAGATCGAGGAGAGCACCTTCTCGCTGCAGCGCTACAACCGCTTTCTCACCGAGCACCAGGCCTCCATCGAGGCGTTCAAGACCCGCCAGCAGGAGGCCTTCGAGGCCGAGCGCCAGCGCTGGATCGCCAACGGCCAGGCGGATTACGACGCCGAGAGCGAACCGCCGCCGCCCGCCACCGAGGGCGTCGAACTCGCCGCCGACGAGCAGGCCGTCACCGGGCACGTCCACGCCAACCTGTGGTCGCTGCAGGTGCGCGAGGGCGAGCGCGTGGAGGCCGGCCAGACCCTGCTGGTGCTCGAATCGATGAAGATGGAGATCCCCATCTGCGCCGAACAGGACGGCACGGTCCGCCGCCTGCTGTGCAGCGAAGGGGCCCAGGTGGCCCCGGGGCAGACCCTCCTGACCCTAAGCCGCGACGGGAGCACGCCATGACCCCGCTGACCGTAACCGAACGGCTGGCCGCCTACCGCGACGGCACCCTGGATCCGCGCAGCGAACTGCACCGGGCCCGGGCCGCCGCCCTGGCCGACACCCACCACACCTGGATCCACGTGCTGGACGAGGCGCAGCTGGCCCCCTACCTGGACCGCCTGGCGGGGCTCGACCCGGCGTCGCTGCCGCTCTACGGCATCCCCTTCGCCATCAAGGACAACATCGACCTGGCCGGCGTGCCGACCACCGCCGGCTGCCCGGACTACGCCTACACCCCGGCGGAGTCCGCCTTCGTCGTCCAGCGGCTGATCGACGCCGGGGCGGTGCCCCTGGGCAAGACCAACCTGGATCAGTTCGCCACCGGCCTGGTGGGCACGCGCTCGCCCTACGGCGCCTGCCCCAACGCCTTTCACCGGGACTACGTCGCCGGCGGCTCCAGCTCCGGCTCGGCGCTGGCCGTCGCCCTCGGCCAGGTCCCCTTCGCCCTGGGCACGGACACCGCCGGCTCGGGCCGGGTGCCGGCGGCGTTCAACAACCTCGTCGGCCTCAAGCCCACCTGCGGGCGGCTGAGCACCCGCGGCGTGGTCCCGGCGTGTCGCAGCCTCGATGCGGTCTCGATCTTTGCCGGCACCGCCGCCGACGCCGGGCGGATCCTCGCCGTGGCTGGCGCGTACGACGACGCCGACCCCTACGCCCGCGCGGATCAGCCGCCGCCCCTGGGGCCGGGGCGGATCCCGGCCCACGGCTTCCGCTTCGCCGTACCCCCGGCCGAGCAGCGCGCCTTCTTCGGCAACGCGCACACGCCGGCGCTCTTCGAACGGGCCGTTGCGCGCCTGCAGGCGCTTGGCGGCGTGCCGGTGGAGCTGGACTTCAGCCCCTTCCTCGAGGCCGCGCGCCTGCTCTACGAGGGCCCCTGGGTGGCCGAGCGCTACGCCGCCATCCGCGCCTTCATCGACCGCCAGCCGGAGAGCCTGCTGGCGGTCACCCGCACGATCATCGGCGCCGGCAGCGAACCCCGGGCCGGCGACGCCTTCGCCGCGGCCTACCGCCTGCAGGCCCTGCGCCGCCAGGCCCAGGCGGCCTGGCAGCAGGTGGATCTGGCCATCACCCCCACCGCCGGCACCCTCCCCAGCCAGGCGGCGGTGGCCGCCGAGCCCGTGGCCCGCAACAGCGAGCTGGGCTACTACACCAACTTCATGAACCTGCTCGACTGCAGCGCCGTGGCCGTGCCCGCCGGATTCCAGGACGAGGGCCTGCCCTTCGGGGTCACGCTCTTCGCCCCGGCGTTCTACGACACCGACCTGCTCGGCCTGGCGGCACAGCTCCATCAGACCGGCGTCGACACCCTGGGCGCCACCGGCCGGCCGCTGCCGCCGAGCGAGCCGCCGCCCCCCGATCCGGGGCACGCCGTGGAGCTGGCCGTCTGCGGCGCCCACCTCAGCGGCCTGGCGCTCAATCACCAGCTCACCGAGCGCCGCGGCCGCCTGCTGGCCACCATGCAGACGGCGCCCCGCTACCGGCTCTACGCCCTGCCCGGCGAGGCGCCGCAGCGCCCCGGACTGATCCGCGACCGGCGGGAGGGCGGCGCCATCGAGGTGGAGGTGTGGAGCCTGCCGGCGCAGGAAGTGGGCGCCTTCATCGCCGGCATCCCCGCGCCACTGGGCATCGGCCGGGTGGAACTGGCCGACGGGCGCTGGATCCCGGGCTTTCTGTGTGAGGCCGCCGGGCTCGAGGGCGCCGAGGAGATCACCCACCTGGGCGGGTGGCGTCGCTACGTGGGCGGCTGAGGCGGTGGTACCATGCCGGCGTTCAACCACCCGCAGACGCCGAAGGGCCTGCCGTGCGAGTCCTGTATCTGTTCGACACCACCGACCGCGCCGAGAGCGAGAGCGTCATCGAGATGGCCAGCCACGGCGTGGTGCCGACCATCGTCTGCCAGCCCGATGCGCCCATGCGCAGCCGCTTCGAGGCGGCCGGGCTGGAGGTCATCCCGGTGCGCATGCGCAGCAAGGCCGACCGCGCGGCCATCGCCGCACTGCGCCGCCTGCGTCGGGAGCGCACCTTTGACCTGGTGCACGCCTACTACAAGATCGCCCTGACCAACTACAACCTGGCGGCCATGGGCCTGCCCCGGCTGCCGGTGGTGGCCTACCGGGGGATCATCGGCAACCTCAGCTACTGGGATCCGTTCTCCTGGCTCTCGTTCCTCGACCCGCGCATCGAGCGCATCGTCTGCGTCTGCGAGGCGATCCGCCAGTACTTCCTGGATAAGCCCTTCCTGCCCGGGACCCGGCTCTTTCGCCCGGAGCGGGTGGTGACCATCCACAAGGGCCACCGCCCGGCCTGGTATCAGCACCCCGACGCCCAGCGACCGGCCGATCTCGCCATCCCCGAGGGGGCGCCGGTGATCGGCTGCGTGGCGCGGATGAAAAAACGCAAGGGCATCGTCGAGCTGATCCGCGCCTTCGAGCAGATCCCCGCCGAGCACAACGCCCACCTGGTGCTCATCGGGCCCATCGAGTACCCGGCCATCGAGCGGGCGGCGGCGGCCAGCCCGGCGGCGGAGCGGATCCGCATCACCGGCTTCCGGGCCGACGCGCCGAAGATCGCCGGCGCCTTCGACATCGCCACCCTGCCCTCGCTGCGCCGCGAGGGGCTGCCGCGGGCGATCATCGAGGCCATGGCCCAGGGGATCCCGGCGGTGGTCTCGGACTCCGGCGGGAATCCGGAGCTGGTGGAGGACGGCGTCAGCGGCCGGGTGACACCGGCAGGCGACGTGGCCGCCCTGGGCGAGGCCCTGCACGACCTGGTCGCGGATGCCGAGCTGCGCGCGCGGATGGGCGCGGCGGCCCACGAGCGCATCGCCACACGTTTTACTGTGGAGCGCACCGCCCGCGAGACCCTGGCCCTCTACGCCGACGTGCTGGGCGCACGCGAGGAGCACCCGGCGCACTGAGCCCGGCGGGCAGGCGCCGGGGCCGCTGCGCCCCGACGCCGCCCTGTGTACGGTCCTCAGCGGCTCCCGCCGCTCTCCGGGGCGTCGATCATCTCGTCGTGCTCCTCGGTGGCCCAGGGCAGGGTCGCCGGCGCCGTGTCGAGGAACTGCAGATAGCTCTCGAAGTGGTCGAGGACGTCGTCGATGATCTCCTGCTCGTTGTACTCATAGACGCTGTACGACTGCCCGCCCCGGCGCAGGTAGACCTCCGGGCGGTAGTAAACCTCGTCCGGGCCCGGCGTGCGGTCCATCTCCGGGTAGGCGAAGGCCGGCCGCGGCCGCTCGGTCAGGCGCACGTCGTAGATGAAGTCCATGACCTCATCCCGGTGGACCGTGAGGTACGCCCGCCCGTGCTCCTCGTCGAAGACCACCTCGGCGGGCCAGCCGCGCTGGTGGAGCGCCTTCTGCACGTGCTCCAGGGCCTGGATCACCGGCCCGCGGATGAAGGCCATGACATCCTTGCGGGAGGGGAAGTCGAAGAGCTCGTAGAGGCGCTTCTTCCACAGCAGGGTGCCGTAGCGCTGCCGGCGCTGGACGTGGTTCTGCAGGCTGGTGTCGTGGTGGCTTTCGATGATCAGCGCCCGCCACAGCCCGAGCGCCGCCACCAGCATGATCACGGCAAAGGGCAGCGCACTGGTCACCGCCATGGTCTGCAGCGCCGCCAGACCGCCGGCGACCAGCAGCACCGCGGCCACCGCGCCTTCCATCACCGCCCAGAAGACCCGCTGCCAGACCGGCGTGGCCGCCCGCCCGCCGGAGGCCAGCTGATCGATGACCAGCGAGCCGGAGTCCGACGAGGTGACGAAGAAGGTCATGATCAGGATCACCGTCACGAATGAGGCCAGCGCGCTCCAGGGCAGCATGTCGTAGAGCTGGAAGAGCGCCACCGCCTCGTCGTCCTGGACCATGCCGATGAGCTGCTCGTAGCCCTCGTTCATGATCAGGTTCAGCCCGGTGCCGCCGAAGATCGAGAACCACAGGAAGGTGAACAGCGTCGGCACCAGCATCACGCCGAAGACAAACTGCCGAATGGTCCGCCCGCGGCTGATCTTGGCGATGAACATGCCCACGAACGGCGCCCAGGCGATGGTCCAGCCGAAGATGAACAGCGTCCAGTTGCCGATCCACTCGCGCCGGTCGTACGCCTCCAGGTTGAAGGTGCGCTCGACGATGCCGCTGAGGTAGCTGCCTGTGTTCTGCACGAAGCTCTCGACGATGAGGATCGACGGGCCGACCAGAAAGACGAAGAGCATCAGCGTGGCGGCGAGGATCATGTTGACGATCGACAGCCGCTTGATGCCCTTGTCCAGCCCGGCCACCACCGAGATGGTGGCCAGTGCGGTGATCACCGCGATGACGATGACCTGGACCGTGGTGCTGGTGGGGATCGACGGCCAGAGGTAGTTCAGGCCGGCGTTGATCTGCGCCACCGACAGGCCCAGCGTGGTGGCGATGCCGAACAGCGTGCCCAGGATGGCGAAGACATCCACCGTGTGGCCGATGGGGCCGTGGATGCGCTCGCCGATCAGCGGGTAGAGCGCCGAGCGGATCGACAGCGGCAGGCCGTGGCGGAACGAGAAGTACGCCAGCACCAGGCCCACCAGGCCGTAGATGGCCCAGATGTGAAAGCCCCAGTGGAAGAAGGCGATCTGCATCGCCTGCTGCGCCGCCTCCACCGTCTCGGCATCCCCCCGGGGCGGATCGGCGTAGTGGAGCACCGGCTCGGCAACGCCGAAGAAGAGCAGCACAATCCCGTAGCCCGCCGAGAAGAGCATGGCGAACCAGGCCGGGAAGCTGTACTGCGGCGCCCCGTGCTCGGGGCCGAGCTTGATGTTGCCCCACCGGGTGAAGGCGATGCTGATCAGAAAGACCAGGAACGCCCCCACCGCCAGCATGTAGAACCAGCCGAAGGTCTCGGTGATGAAGGCGAGCAGCTGCTCGAAGAACGCCCCCGCCAGGTCCGGACTGCTGATGGCGCCGACGATCAAGAGCAGGGCGACGGCGATGGCGGGGAAGAAGACCGGGGCGAGGATGGCAGTGCGGAAGGCGCGCTTGCGATCGGTCATGGGCCCTTCTCGTGGTAGCCGAAGACGCCGGTCCGACACGAGGCCCATGCGCTGCTCGGG
Source organism: Halorhodospira sp. M38 (assembly GCF_022227985.1). Lineage (NCBI taxonomy): Bacteria > Pseudomonadati > Pseudomonadota > Gammaproteobacteria > Chromatiales > Ectothiorhodospiraceae > Halorhodospira > Halorhodospira sp. M38. Next base: position 67,474 of record NZ_JAJNQP010000009.1, on the reverse strand, counting down.
CGCGGTGGCCGGACAGGCTTCTCTGGAAGCTTATGCCGGTTGGTGGGGGCGTACAACGGGGTGGGGCTAACCGACTGCGTTGCAGGGCCCCGGGGTTCGTTGTATCTTTCGACCACCCGGAGCCATGACGCGCCGCCCATTTGGACCAGCGGGCTGCCCTGCGCCGCAACCCCGGGCAGCCACTCAGCCCCACTAGGAAGGAGAGGTATGACCGCCTCGGACCAGGACCGTGGAACGGTGGAACAGACGGGCCGCAGCCCGACCCAGGGAGCCGTGCAGGATGACGAGATCTCGCTGGTGGATCTCTATCTCACCCTCCTGCGCCGCTGGCGCACCATGGCGGTGGTCTTCCTGCTGGTCTTCGGCGCGACGGCGGCCTACGCCACCTACCTGGCGGCGACCGCTCCGGGCGAGTCAGAGGTCGAGCCCCCAGAGATCCCGACGGCCAAGATCCAGGACACCGAGCAGCGCATCGCGAAGTTCGATGCCCGGCTGGAGCGTCTTGAGCAAGCCGCGCAGGGGCTGGAAGAGCGCCTGACCGAGCCGCCGGAGGATGCCGGCGCCGCGGAGATCGCCGGTGGCGTTTGGCTCTATGAGCGTCTTCAGGGACAACGGGAGGATCTTGAGTCGGCGCGGGAGAGTGCCAGCGAAGAGCTGGCCGATCTCACCGATCGAGACCCCGAACCTGAACCAGCGGAGGCGGGGTCACGTGCCGGCCTGGTTCTCGCGCTGGGGGGCGTCCTCGGCCTTATGCTGGCCGTTTTCAGCGCATTCTCGGCGGAGTTCCTGGCGACGGCCCACCGGGAGTACCGCCGGCGCCGTGATCGGGGGGCGCTCTGACGAGCCGCCTATGCGCTCAGCTGCCAAAAAAGACGGACGGCTGGGTAAGACCAGCCCCAGCCGTCCCCATGGAAGCACCCATCAGAATCCGATGTCGTACCGGATGCGGGCCCTAGTGTAGTCGAACTCCCCCTCCTCGAAACCAGGGATTTCGTTGTCCAGATATTCCACGTCAACGCCCAGACGGGCGTTCTCCGCAAACATCCAGGAGATGAAGGGATTAACCGACGTCACCTCCGGGGACTCGACAAGGCCATCGTCTTCTACGTAGTAGTCGTCATCGTAGATGTATTGCCCGAAATTCACCCCGTAGGCCCAGGGACCACGGTGCAGGGCCGTCGAGATGGACCACCCCCAGTGGTCGACATCGTAGTCCTCACCGAGGTCAGTGTCTGCTGCAGCTTCGGTATCGCCCCATATCTCCTGCTCGTTGTAGACGACGACACCCTGAACATCCGCGAGCCAGTCCTCATTGAGTGACCACTGTGCGGCGGCATCCAGGCCTACACGACTGCCGTCATCCAGCCCATCGCTACCCTCGTAGTCCTCCTCGGCGGTCAACCAATGCACACCGACATGGGAGTCGGCGAACGGCAGTTCGTAGGCGGCACGAACACCGAAGTCCTCCAGCTCGCCCTCGTCGCCGGTCAGATCGTAGGCACCAGCGGCGAGATAGATGTTGTTGCCATGGAGGTAAGCCGTGCCCCCGGTTCCTCGATTCCGCAACGCGGCCCCGCGCAAATCGGCTCGGCCGGCATCGATGGCGAGATTGCGCTGGAGTTGGAAACCGCCGCCACGTCCGAGGGTGTCGTAGGGATCGGCACGCCCGAAGCCGACGTTGCCGCCGGCGAAGCCGAGGGTATAGTCGCCAAACTCATCAGCAATGGTCACCTTCGCGTCGTCGATCCCGTCACTATCGAGGCGCGTATACAAGCCAACGTGATCGGTCAGCCGACCCGAGAAGTACAACCGGACGTCAGGTTTTTTCGGGCGGACCTCGCTTTCATCCTCTTCGTTGTAGTCAATATCGCCGCGCAGCCGGCCGCTGATGGGCATATTCTCGAAGATGTTGGCCTGTTCAAGCTCTGGCTCGGCGCCCATGGTGTAACCGGAGATCTGGAACTCCCGCCCGAACTCGGTCAGCCGCGGCGGCTGGGTGTGGCAGGCGGAGCAGGGCTGGCCCGTCTGCCGGGAGTGACTCGGGACCGCATCCGCGTCCTTGGGAATGATGGACAACGACGCGCCCAGAACGACGATCAGGGCGAGGAGCGGAAGGCCCCAGGCCCCGATACGCGTGATGTCACTCAGTTCTCTCATCGAGTTACCCCCTGTCATCAATGCAATGGTTTTCGGCCTCGAACCACCTTTCGTCAGCTGCTCCCCAAACGGGGGGGGGCAAGCGCACGGGGCAACGCAGCGTCGCTGCCGTTGCCGGCAGCGCAGGGAAGCAATCACCGGGCCAACTCACCTCCCTCCGGTAACATCCTGTTTTTAAAAGACCTTTCAACCAGGGGAGGCGCGAGAGCAACAGCCGTTGGTCAAACTTTTACCAGCTGCCCGTTCGGCTCGCTGGCGAACGACCGTGTGTCGGTCCCCTACCCCCCTCCTCGACTGGGTACGGCTTCACGGGACATGAACGAACGGAAACGGACCAGTGGTGGTAACCAACCGATCAAGAGCAGCCCAGGATGCCGCCGCCCCGATCAACGAAGAACCCGCTCATTGATCAAATCGATGGCATAGGTTCGCGGCATTCCGCCGCAGCGGAGTCGCAATTTTGATCATGGTCAAGACAACCGCTAGCATGGTTTCCGCGAAGCGACCAATACAGGCAACCCAAAACCGTGCGGGCCCCCGCTGGGCCGTGACGAGTCGGCCCTCGAGGCGCAATCCGATCTGCATCACGGACCCAAAGGAGGGCGACCATGCGTGGGCGGATCCTGGTCGTCGACGATCACCGAGAGATTACTTATGCGGTCCGCCGACTACTTGAGCGCCAGGGACTGCAAGTGCTTAGCGCTCATAACCTGGAGGAGGCACGCCCGCAGCTCGCCGATGCGGACGTGGTCATCCTCGACATTCAGTTGACGATCGGCTCCGGTCTCACGCTGCTTGAGGAAGCTCGCGAGGCCGGAGATGAGACGCCGACGATCGTCCTGTCCGCACACACTGCTCCGGATAACGTTGTCGAGGCCGCCAAACGGGGCGCTTTAAACATCCTAAGTAAGCCGCTGGATAGCGACGCCCTGCTGAGCGCTGTCGATGACGCCCTCCTCCAATCGGCACAAACGGTTGATACAGAGCGATCCCTGGCGGCCGAGGCCCACGACGTGCTGGGGACCTCGGCGGCGATGATGGAGGTCTTCAAGGCGTTGGGGGTGGCCGCGGCCAACGACCTCAACGTCCTGCTCACCGGCGAGACCGGTGTCGGCAAGGAGGTCTCGGCGGAGCTCGTCCACCGCCACTCCCACCGCGCGGATGGGCCGTTCGTGGCCATCAACTGCACCGCCATGCCGGAGAGCCTGCTCGAGGCGGAGCTCTTCGGTCACGCCAGCGGCGCCTTCACCGGCGCCAGCCGCGCCGCCGAGGGCAAGGTGGAGGCGGCCAACGGCGGCACGCTCTTCCTGGACGAGATCGGCGACATGCCGCTGGCCTTCCAGGCCAAACTGCTGCGCTTTCTGGAGGACAAGCGCTTCTATCGGCTGGGCGAGTCGACGCCGCGCCATGCCGATGTGCGCGTGATCGCCGCCACCAACCGCCAGCTCCTCGGCGCCGACGCCGGTCAGTTCCGCAGCGACCTCTACTACCGCCTGGCGCAGATCCCGGTGCACATCCCACCGCTGCGCGAGCGACTCGAGGACGTCCCGTCGCTGATCGAGGCCTTCATCCAGACCGCCAACCGGGAGATGAATCTGGATATCCACGGCATCACCCCGGCGGTGCGCCGCCAGGCCCAGGGGCACAACTGGCCGGGGAATGTCCGCGAGCTCAAGAACGCCGTCTACCGGGCCGCGGCCAAGCGGCAACGCGGGCTGATCGACAGCCTGGAACTCGCCGCCGGACAGGGCGAGCCGGCCGGCGGCGACGACTTCGAGGCAGCGCTGGAGGGTGCGCTCGACCGCGCCCTCTACCAGGGGGAGCTGCCGGAGCTGCTCAACGAGATCGAGCGCCGCGCCATGCAGCGGGCGCTGGCCCACTACAACGGCAACAAGAGCCGGGTGGCCGAGGCCCTGAACGTCTCGCGCAACACCCTGCGCGCGCGGCTACAGGCCATGGAGGAGACGGCGGAGTGAGGTGCTGGCTGCCGCGCAACATGGCGGTACGCCTGGGCGCCACCTTCCTGCTGGTGACCCTGCTCGTGGCCCTGCCGCTGACCCTTTGGTTCGACCACTACGCCCGGGGCATGATCGAGGCGAGCGTGGAGCGCGCCGTACAGGGGGCGGATGCGCGCGTGATCCTCGACGCCGCGGTGGTCTCCGAGGCCTTCGACCGGGTGCGGGGACTGGCGATCCTGGTGGTCGGCCTGAGTGCGCTGCTGGCCGCCGGCATCGGCGCGCTGATCGCCGTTCGCTGGCGCAGGCGCATGCTCGGTCTCGTCGAGCAGGGCCACCGCCGCGCCCGGCGGGCCCAGGGCGGTGGCGCGCGCCCGGCCCACTGCCCCGGCACCCCGCAGCCGCGCTCGGGCGAGGATGAGCTGGACACCGTCGAGCGGCAGCTGCTCAACACCGTCGATCAGCTGGGGCGCTCGCAGTGGCTGCTCGACAGCGTCGAGGACCTGGTCATGCTGGTGGAGGCCGACGGCACCATCCGCCACGGCAACGCGGCCATCGGCACCCGCTGCGCCAGCTGCCCGGTCCCCGACTGCCAGGGCGCCAGCGTGCCGGACATCCTCGGCAACGGGCTATGGCTGCGCATCCGCAACGGCATCGAGCGCAGCGGGTCCGGCACCTTCGAGCAGGAGCTCCCGTTCGAGGGGCGACATTGCCCCGCCCTGGTCTCCTACCGGGTGCTGGGTGAGCTGATCCTGATCAAGATCACCGACCTGAGCGAATACCGCAGGCTCCACGAGCATCTGGAGAAGCTCCAGGCCCTATCCACGCTGGGGGAAATGGCCACCGAGCTGGCCCACGACATCAAGAACAGCATCGTGCCGGTGCGCCTGCTCTGCGAGGTCGCCCCGCTGGAGGCGGAAGACCGGGAGGCGATCTTCCGCTCGCTGGATCACATCCACGAGCTGGTCAACGATTTCATGGCATTCGGCTGCGGGCGCAGCAGCGAGCGGCGCAGCGGCGCGCTAACCGAGATCCTGCAGAGCTGGACGACGGTGCTGCGCAACGAGGCCCAGGCCAAGGGTGTGAACCTGAGCGCGGAGATCGCCGACGCCCCGGTGGAGCTGCCCGGGGGCTTTCGCATCGTCTACGCCAATCTGGTGCGCAACGCCGTCCAGGCCGTGCCCGCCGGCGGCCGGGTGCAGGTGGATGCCCGTGTGGATGAGCGCGGCACGCTGGTTCTGGAGGTGGCGGACGACGGCCCGGGCATCCCACCGTCGCTGCGCGAGCGGCTGTTCGAGCCCTTTGCCACCAGCCGCACCGACGGCACCGGGCTGGGGCTGGCGCTGGTCCGGCGCTACGTGGAGGAAGCCGGCGGCGAGGTCGCCTGCGACTCGACGCCCGGAGCCGGGACCACATTCACGGTGCACTGGCCAGGGGCCGGCGAAGCACCGGGCCGCTCACCGACCCCTTACCCAGGCCAGGCCTCGCCCGCCTGATCGCGGCGCCTGCGGTTGCACGGGCCACTGGCCGCGCATAGGCTCGGGGTCCACCCGGAACGCCCCACGGCCCATCCACCGTGCCACTGCCACGAGCGCCAGCCCATGAGGATGCACCCGCCCCTATCCGCCACCCCGATGCCGGTCCCCGGGGCGCCGCAGCGGACCGAAGAGGCAGCCTGCTCATGAGGGGGTGGCGGCCAGCCGTCTGGGTCTGCTTGCTCGTGGCCTGCGGCCCGGCCGGCGCCGGGGATGAGCGATCCTACGGCGGCGTGCTGGACGACGGCTGGCGGGTGGCGGTGGCCACCGGCACACTCGAGGTGGCCGACGGCACAGAGAGCGGCACCGCGCACACCCTGGCCCTAGCCAATGGCGCCCACGTGATCAACGACCGCGGGCGGTACTGGGACTTCGAGGTCGGCCTGGCCTACACGCAGACGGCCTCGCATCCGGAGGGCGCCGGCGGGGTGTCGGTGCAGGCCAACCAGACCGATGTCTACTACCAAGCGCGGCGGCTGTTCGGTGAGTCGCCCTGGTTCCTCGGCTGGCACGTGGCACTGACGCGCACCAGCATCCAGCCGACGGCGGGCGCCTCGGACCGCGATCTGGGGTTCACCGCCGGGCTCGTCGCCGGCTACCGCGGCCCCGGCCGGATCGGGGTTCAGATTGACGGCCTGGTCACCGACCCGGAGCCCGATGGCCTGTCGCTGGGTTATGAGACGCGGCAGCTGCGCGGCGGCATCGTGCTGCGTTTCTAGGACCGTCGCCCTCCAGCGACACCCTGCGCGCATTGGAAATCAAAAGGTTACATTAGACCTGCCCCCGCAGGTGTCGCCGTTCGGCGACACGGCGGCGCCTGCTCCCCGCCTGCTGATCCGGCGACGACACCGTAACCCTCTGTTTTCGAACGTTTTCACCCATGTTGGCACGCACCCTGCTACAGGAGGGACGAGTGGTCGAAGTCGATCACGACAAGCGACTCATCACATCGAGCAACGAAGCAATCCAAAGCGGAGGTCACGTATGCAACACAAGCACTGGATCGCCGGTCTCCTGGCCCTGATGGTCGGTATGGGTTCCACCGCCGCCATGGCGTTCGACACCGAGGGCGAGGCAGACGACCAGTGGGAGGAGCCGGCTGACGACGGCTTCGAGGATGACGGCTTCGACGACGACGGCCTCGAGTTCGAGGAGCAGGACGACGAGATCGATCCCTGGGACGAGGATGCCGACGACGCCGATGCCGGCGATGAGGAGCTTGACTGGTAAAGGCTCCGTGTAACCCCTATCGGGCTCTCTATGGGGAGGCCTCATCCAGGACGGATGGGGCCTCCTTTTCATTGGGGCCCCGGCAGATGCTGCCGCCGGGCAAAAAAAAACCCCGGATCCAGGGGGAACGGATCCAGGGTCAACGATCAACCCGGCCTTGGGGGCTGCCGGGTTGTGTGCGCCACGCTAGAGAGGAGGTTGTGGACCGCACATCAGCGACGCTCACTAGGTGCGACCATCCGTCACGCCGAAGAGTTCCCCACCGCGAACCACGCATCGAGGACCTCCGTCAGCTCATCGATCCCCTCGCCCTTGAGCGCCGAGAACAGCTGCACGCTCGGCAGCGTGACGCCGGCCTCGGCGGTGGCCCGCTGCACCGCCTGCAAGCGGTTGCGTGCGGCGCCGCGCTTGAGCTTGTCCGCCTTGGTCAGCACCCCGTGCAGCACCAGCCCGGCGTCGTCGCACCAACGCAGCATCTGCAGATCCAGCTCGGTGGGCGCGTGGCGGACATCCATGATCACCACCACGCCGCAGAGCGCCTGGCGGTTGCGCAGGTACTCGGGCAGGGCCTGCTCCCAGCGCCGCTTCACCGCCTGGGGGACCTTGGCGTAGCCGTAGCCGGGCAGGTCGATGAGTCGGCGGGTCTCGTCGAGGTCGAAGCAGTTGATCGTCTGCGTCCGCCCCGGGGTGCCGCTGGTCCGCGCCAGCTTGCGCTGGCCGGTCAGCGCGTTGAGGACGCTGGACTTGCCCACGTTGGAGCGCCCGGCGAAGGCCACCTCGATCCCCTCGTCCGGCCCGAGGTCCGCCGGGGTGGGCGCGCTGAGCCGGAATTGCGCCCGCCGGTAGATACGGTCTGCTGTCATGCCTGCCTCTTGTGTCACGATTCGGTCCTTTCATGGTTTCATAGGCAGCGCGAATCGTCGCCGGTCTGCGCGTGGCCGGACAAATTGACGCTTGCGGACGCTGCTGCTATAAGTGGCAGCGTTCTGCGTCCAAGGTACGCACAAGGAAAGCCCACTCCATTAGCGGAGCGAACACAAGTCATGCACAAGCGCACCCTGACCGGCTTTACGGTCGCCGCCCTCGCGCTCGGCGCGACCACCGCCCAGGCCGAGGTCGACCTGGATGCGGGCGAGCAGCTGAACAACGAGGTCTGTCTGGCCTGCCACGGTGTCACCGGTGTCAGCGATGTCCCCGAGTGGCCCAGCCATGCCGGGCAGCACAAGGACTACATCGTCTACCATCTGGAGCTTTTCCGGGACGAGAACCGCTGGGATCCGGAGTTCCTGATGACACCCAACGCCACCGAGCTCTCGGATGAGGACATCCGCAACGTGGCGGCCTGGCTCGAGAAGCAGGACCCGCCGCCGGCACAGGACGTGGACGAGGAGCTGGCCGAGCAGGGCCGTGAGATCTATCACAGCGGCATCGGCGAGCGGAACGTGCCCTCCTGCGCCTCCTGCCACGGGCCCAACGGCGAGGGCATCAAGGGTGGCCAGTTCGCCGCGGTGGCCGGTCAGCAGGAGGTTTACCTCAACGATGCGCTGACCGCGTTCAAGAATGAGGACCGCGCCAGCGACCGCAACCGCATGATGCGCGACACGGCCGGTCGCATGACCGAGGAGGACATCGAGGCCGTCTCCGCCTACATGGCGAGCATGACGCTCCTCGACGACGACGACGAGTGATCGCAACGCCTCGCTGTCCCGACCAGGTCACGGATAAGCCCGCCTCTCCCCCGCATCCGCGGGGGTAGGCGGGTTTTTTTATACCCGGCAGGAACGACGCCACTCCGTCGCCCGAGGCTTCGGCACCCATGACCAACATCTCCTACCGTCTGCGCGAGGGCGTCTACGCCACCCTCCACCCGACGCTCTCGCCCGAGGCGCCGGCCACCATCCGGGTGGTCAGCTACAATATCCAGAACGCCATCGCCACCTCGCGCTACCACCACTACTTCACGCGGGGCTGGAAGCACGTGCTGCCCGACCGGCAGCGGCAGATGAACCTCGAGCGCATCGGCGGCTGGATCGAGCCCTACGACCTGGTCGGGCTGCAGGAGGTGGACGCCGGCAGCTTCCGCACGGGCTTCATGAACCAGGTGGAGCACCTGGCCTACAAGGCGGATTTCCCCTACTGGTACATCCAGACCAACCGCAACATGGGTCGCCTGGCACAGCAGAGCAACGGCCTGCTGGCCCGCTACCGCCCGGCGGAGATCCGTGAGCACCGCCTGCCCGGGCTGATCCCCGGGCGCGGGGCACTGCAGATCCGTTTCGGCGCGGGCAGCGAGGCGCTGAATGTCATCCAGGTGCACATGGCCCTGGGCCGGCGGACCCGGATCCGGCAGATGGACTTCCTGGCCGAGCTGGTCAACGCCCACCGGCACGTGATCGTCATGGGCGACCTGAACTGCCGGACGGACAGCCCGGAGCTCGACCGCCTGGGGCGGCGCACCGACCTCTCCGAGCCCATCCACGGGCTGCACACCTTCCCCAGCTGGCGCCCGCGCCACAACATCGATCACATCCTGATCAGCTCCACGCTCCGGGTGCAGCGGGCCCGCGTGCTGGAATATCCCCTCTCGGACCACCTGCCCATCGCCATGGAGCTGGGCCTGCCCGAGGCAGTCCGGCTGCCTGCGGCATAACGCGCAGGGGTTTGTTGCCGCCCGCGGAACTGTATTACGCTCCCGCGTCAAGTTCCGACGGGGAGCATGGCCATGACGGATTTGCGGCAGTCGATCCATGGAGAGTGGGGATCGCGGTGGGCCTTCATTCTGGCGGCAACCGGCTCCGCCGTGGGCCTGGGCAACATCTGGCGCTTCCCCTACGTCGTCGGTGAGTACGGCGGCGGCGCCTTTATCCTGATCTACCTGGCCTGCATCCTCGCCATCGGCATCCCGGTGATGATGGCCGAGATCCTCATCGGCCGCCGCGGCCGCCAGAGCCCCATCAACACCATGCGCGCCCTGCCCGCCGAGTACGGCGGCGGACGCTGGTGGCAGATCCTTGGCTGGCTGGGGGTCTGCGCCGGCTTCCTGGTGCTCTCCTTCTACTCGGTGGTGGCGGGCTGGTCGCTCGCCTACGTCCCCTACACCGCCACCGGCACCTTCACCGGCGCCGAGACCAGCCAGGTGGAGGAGGTGTTCGGCAACCTGCTGGCCAGCCCGTGGCAGATGCTCTTCTGGCACACCCTGTTCATGGGGGCCACCGCCTACATCGTCCTGCGCGGGGTGCAGAACGGCCTGGAGCGCGCGGTGCGCCTGCTCATGCCGATCCTCTTCCTGCTGCTGCTGGTGATGGTCGGTTACGGCATGGGCGCCGGGGCGTTCGTCGAGGCGATGGACTTCATGTTCTCGCCGGACTTCAGCGCCATCGGCGGCGATGCGGTGCTGGTGGCGATGGGCCAGGCCTTCTTCACCCTCAGCCTGGGGCTTGGCGCGATCATGGCCTACGGCTCGTACCTGTCCAAGCGCTCCTCGATCCCCGGCAACAGCGGGCTGATCGCCGGCGCCGACACGGTCATCGCGCTGCTCGCCGGTCTGGCCATCTTCCCCATCGTGCTGGCCGCCGGGCTCGATCCGGACAGTGGGCCGGGCCTGGTCTTCGTGACCCTCTCCTACGGCTTCGGGCAGATGCCGCTGGGCGCGCTGTTCGGCACGCTGTTCTTCCTGCTGCTCTCCTTCGCCGCGCTCACCTCGGCGATCTCCATCATGGAGCCGGCCACGGCCTACTTGGTGGAGACGCGCGGCTGGAGGCGGCCCAAGGCGGCCGCAGCGGTGGCTGCCGCGGCCTGGCTGGTGGGCATCGGCTCGCTGCTGGCATTCAACGTCTGGGCCGGGTTCACCATCGCCGGGCTGAACTTCCAGGAGCTGGCCGAGTACCTCTCCACCAGCATCATGCTGCCGCTCGGCGGTCTGCTGATGGCGGTGTTCGCCGGCTGGGTGCTGCCGCGCAGCGTCACCGGCGAGGAGCTGGCGCTGCCCGGGTGGCTGTACCGGACCTGGCTGGTGCTGGTGCGCTACATCGTGCCGGCAGCGATCCTGGTGGTCTTCGCCAACAGCCTCGGGCTGCTCGGCTAGCCCGTGGGCGCCGGAGCCCGGCTCCGCCGGGCCACGGGATGAACGGACACCGCGCGGCGCCTAGGCGCTGCCGCGGTGTCGCTCTTTCAGGCCCACGTAGTGGTTGGCGGAGTAGCGCAGGTGCTCGCGCTCGGCGTCGGTCAGCTCGCGCACCGGCTTGGCCGGGTTGCCCAGGTAGAGGTAGCCCCCGGGCAGCTCCTTGCCCGGCGGCACCAGGGCGCCGGCCCCGATGATGCTCTCGGCGCCGACCACGGCCCCATCGAGGATCACCGAGCCGATCCCCACCAGGCAATGATCGCCCACGCGGCAGGCGTGGATCACCGCCTTGTGGCCCACCGTCACCTCGGCCCCGATCAGCGCCGGGAAGCCGCCGGGGCAGTAGGGACCGTCGTGGGCCACATGGACCACCGCGCCGTCCTGGATGTTGGTGCGCGCACCGACCTCGATGCGGTGGACGTCCCCGCGCAGGACGGCCGTGGGCCAGACCGAGACCTCCTCCTCGAGGGTCACGTCGCCGATGACCAGGGCCGTGGCATCGACCCAGGCCCCGGGACCGAGCTGCGGGCGGATGCCTCCGAATTCGCGGATCATGTCGGCTCCCGTTTGATTACAGGGTCACCAGCTCTTCGGCGCTGGTGGGGTGGATGGCCACCGTGTTGTCGAAATCGGCCTTGGTGGCCCCCATGCGCACCGCCACGGCGAAGCCCTGGAGCATTTCGTCGGCCCCCTCGCCGAAGAGGTGCACGCCGACCACCCGCTGCTCGGCACCGACGGTCACCAGCTTCATGGCCGTACGCCGCTTCACCGCCTGCGGGGCCAGGGCGTAGTTCATGGGGAAGAAGCGGGTCTGGTGGCAGGTGACCTGGTCGGCGCCGTAGGCGGCCTCGGCCTCCGGCTCGGTCATGCCCACGGTCCCCAGCGGCGGGTGGGTGAAGACCACCGAGGGGATGTCGCGGTACTCCAGGCGGCGATCCGCCATGCCACCAAAGAGCCGATCGGCAAGCCGCCGTCCGGCGGCGATGGCCACCGGGGTGAGCGGGAAGTCGTTGCCGGTGACGTCACCCACGGCGAGCACCGATTCCACCTCGGTGTGCTGATAGTCGTCTACCGGGATGGTGCCGTCGGCCCGTGGGGTGATGCCGGCGCGCTCAAGACCGAGCCCGTCGGTGGCGGCCTCGCGGCCGATGGCCCAGATGACGGTATCGACGCCCTCGATGCGCCGGCCGTCCTCGGCCACCAGGGTGTACCTGCCGTCCGCCTGGCGCTCGCAGGCGGCGGGGACGAAGTGGGTGCGCAGGTCGAAGCCGTCCACCTCCAGGCTCTCGGTCAGGGCCTCGCGCAGCAGCGGGTCGAAGCCGCGCAGCGGGCCATCGCGGCGCACGGTCAGCGTGGTCTCGGTGCCCAGGTGGTGCAGCACGCCGGCCAGCTCCACGGCGATGTAGCCGGCCCCGACGACCACGGCCCGACGGGGCTGCTCACGGAGTTGAAAGAAACCGTCGGAGTCGATGCCGTGCTCGGCCCCGGGGATCTCCGGCCGGCTCGGCCGCCCGCCGGGGGCGAGGAGGATGTAGCGCCCGTGCAGGGCCCGGCCGTCCACCTCGACGGTGTGGGCGTCACGCAGCTGCCCGGTTCCCCGGTAGAGCTCGATCCCGGCACGCTCGACGTTGGTGGCGTAGATCCCGTTGAGCCGCTCGACATAGGCGTCGCGGGCCCGGCACAGGGCCGCCCAGTCGAAGCCGGGGGCCGCCTGCCCCAGGCTGAAGCCGAAGTCGGCGGCGCGCTCGAGCGCGGCGGCCGTCTCGCTGGCGTACCACATGACCTTCTTGGGCACGCAGCCGACATTGACGCAGGTGCCACCGAGCCGGTCGCGCTCGACCATGGCCACGCGGGCCCCGTGAGCCGCAGCGCGACGCGCCGTGGCCATGCCACCGCTGCCGCCACCGATGACGATCAGATCGTACTCGTCCGTCATGGACCCTCCTCGAAAACCGGCATCGGGCGAACCCCCCGCTCCCCCGGATCCGGTGCAGGGATCGTTCGCCGCACGCGTGCTAGAGTGTAACGCGTCCGCTGCTGAGGTGGTGATATGTCGCAAAACCCGCTGCTTGACGATCACTTGCTGCCGCCGTTTCCACGCATCCGCGCCGAGCATGTCGAACCCGCTGTGGAGACCCTCATCGAGGGCAGCCGCGACGCCCTCGAGACGGCCCTAGCAGCCGGCCCGCCCTACACTTGGGAGGGCCTGATGCTGCCCCTGGAGGAGGCCGACGACCGGCTGGCCCGGGTCTGGGCACCGGTCGCCCACCTGCACGCCGTGGCCGATTCGCCGGAGCTGCGCCAGGCCTACAACGCCGCCCTCCCGGCACTCAGCGCGCACTACGCCGAGCAGGGCCAGGATCCGCGGCTCTACCGGGCGATCCACGATCTCTCGGAACGCGCCGCTGCGCTGGGCCTGGATCCAGCGCAGCGCAAGGTGATCGCCGACACCCTGCGCGATCTGGAACTCGCCGGTGTGGGGCTCGAAGAGCCGGCACGCAGCCGGTTCCGGGCCAACGCACAGCGCCTGGCCGAGCTCGGTGCCCGCTTTCAGGAGAACGTGCTCGACGCCACCCAGGCCTGGCACCTGGACGTGGACGAGGCGGCACTGGCCGGATTACCCGGCTCGGCCCGCTCCATGGCCCGCCAGGCGGCGACCGAGGCCGGCGTCAGTGGCTACCGCCTGACCCTGCAGATGCCCAGCGTGCTGGCCGTGCTACAGCACGCCGAGGACCGCGAACTGCGCCGCGAGGTCTACACCGCCCACGCCACACGGGCCTCCGACGCCGGCCCCCACGCCGGGCACTACGACAACACCCCGGTGATGGAGGAGATCCTGCGCCTGCGCGCCGAGCAGGCCGATCTGCTTGGCTACCCCAGCTACGCCCACCAGGCCCTGGCACGGCGCATGGCCGACTCCCCCGAGGAGGTGCACCGCTTCCTCACCGATCTGGCCGAGCGCGCCCGCCCACGCGCCCAGGACGAGTTCGACGAGCTGCAGCGCTTCGCCTACGAGCGCGACGGGATCGATCACCTGGAGGTCTGGGACGTCCCCTACTACAGCGAGCGGCTCCGCGAGGAGCGCTTCCAGCTCTCCGACGAGACGCTGCGCCCGTACTTCCCGGCCGAGCACGTGGTCGAGGGGCTGTTCACGATCGCCGAGCGGTTGTTCGGGGTCCGCTTCCGGCTCCGCAACGACGTCGAGAGCTGGCACCCGGATGTCCGCTATTACGAGCTGCTCGATGCCGACGGGGCCGCGCGCGGCGGGCTCTACGCCGACCTCTACGCACGCACGGGCAAGCGCAGCGGCGCCTGGATGGGCGAGTGCTGCAGCCGGCGCCGCCGCGGCGACGGCGTTCAGCCCCCGGTGGCCTTCCTGACCTGCAACTTCATGCCCACCGCCGAGGGTGAGCCAGCGCTGCTGACCCACGACGAGGTGGTCACCCTGTTCCACGAGTTCGGCCACACCCTGCACCACCTGCTCACTCGCCAAGACTGGCGCCCGGTGGCGGGGATCCACGGGGTCGAGTGGGATGCGGTCGAGCTGCCCAGCCAGCTGCTCGAGAACTGGTGCTGGGAACGCGAGGGGCTGGATCTGCTGGCCGCTCACCACCAGACCGGCGAGCCACTCCCGCAGCCACTGTTCGAACGGCTGCGGGCCTCCCGCGACTTCCAGGCCGGGCTGCAGATGCTCCGCCAACTGGAGTTCTCACTGTTCGATCTGGAACTCCACCAGCGCCGGGACGCCCCGGAGGCGGCCGGCATCCTGAGCACCCTAGAGGATGTCCGCCGGCGCGTGGCGGTGGTCCACCCGCCGGCCTGGCAGCGCTTCCCGCACAGCTTCGCGCACATCTTCGCCGGCGGGTACGCCGCCGGCTACTACAGCTACAAGTGGGCGGAGGTGCTCTCCGCGGACGCCTTCGAGCGCTTCCGCGAGGAGGGGCTGCTCGAGCGCAGCGTGGGCCAGTCGCTGGCCGAGAACATCCTGGAGATGGGCGGTGCGGCCCCGGCCCGGGAGCTGTTCCAGGGCTTCCGCGGCCGGCCGCCGAGCATCGAACCGCTGCTACGCCAGAGCGGACTCAGCGACGACCCGGCCCCCTCCCGCGGGTAATCCGCCGCCCGCCCCCGCCTATCCGGCGTCGGCGGGCCGGAGGCGATAGATCAGGTCGTGGACCTGGTGCCCCTTGCGCAGACCGCGCCGCTCGAACTTGGTCTGCGGGCGAGGCGGCGGGGGCGGGATGAAGGCCCGCGGGCCGCAGGTGTTCACGAAGCGCTCGTCGGGCTCGACGGTATCGAGCATCCACTCGGCGTAGTCGGCCCAGTCAGTGGCCAGATGCAGGGTACCGCCGGGTACCAGCCGCTCGGCCAGCAGATCGAGGAAGGCCGGCTGGACGATCCGCCGCTTGTGGTGGCGCTTCTTCGGCCAAGGGTCGGGGAAGAAGATGTGCACCGCCGCCAGACTCCGCGGCGGGAGGTGGTGGCGGACCAGCTCCACGGCGTCCACGGTGGCCACGCGCAGGTTCTCCACTTGCGCTTGCTCGGCGCAAAGCAGGCAGTGGCCCACCCCCGGGCGGTGGACCTCGACGCCCAGATAGTCGCGCCCGGGATCGGCGGCAGCCATCTCCACCAGGGCCTCGCCGTCGCCGAAGCCGATATCCAGGACGCGTGGCGCCGTGCGGCCGAAGAGCGCATCGAGGTCCACGGCACCCTGCTCCGGGACGTCGAGGCCGTAATGCGGCCAGAGCGCCTCCAGCGCGCGCTGCTGCCCCTGGGTCAGGCGGCCCTCGCGGCGGACGAAGGTGCGGGTCCGTCGCAGCTGGCTCACTCGAAGAAGGTCCCTTCCTCGGGGGACGACGCGCTGGCGTAGCGCCGCTTCGGGATGCGGCCGGCGCGGTACGCCTCGCGCCCGGCCTCCACGCCCTTGCGCATGGCCGAGGCCATGAGCACCGGGTCCCGCGCCCCGGCGATGGCGGTGTTGAGCAGCACCGCGTCGCAGCCGAGCTCCATGGCCACGGCCACGTCGGAGGCGGTGCCGACCCCGGCATCGACCAGCACGGGGACCTGCAGGCGGTCGACGATCTCCAGGATGTTGTAGCGGTTCTGGATGCCGAGCCCGGAGCCGATCGGGGCGGCCAGCGGCATCACGGCGACGCAGCCGATCTCCTCGAGCCGCTTGGCGGCGATCGGATCGTCGCTGGTGTAGGCCATCACCTCGAAGCCTTCGGCCACCAGCTGCTCCGCGGCCTCGAGGGTTCCGGGGACGTCCGGGTAGAGGGTGCGCTCGTCGCCGATCACCTCCAGCTTGACCAGGTTGTGACCGTCGAGCAGCTCGCGGGCCAGGCGGCAGGTGCGCACCGCGTCCTTCACCGTATAGCAGCCGGCGGTGTTGGGCAGGATGGTGTAGCGATCCGGCGGCACGGCCTCGAGCAGGTTGGGCTCGTCCGGGTTCTGGCCGATGTTGCTGCGGCGCAGGGCGATGGTGACGATCTCGGCGCCACTTGCCTCGATGGCCGCACGGGCCTGCTCCATGTCGCGGTACTTGCCGGTACCGACCAGCAGGCGCGAGTGATACTCGCGCCCGGCGATGACCAGGGGATCGCGATCCGCCATCTTTGTCTTGAACTCCGTGCTTTGAGGGGAACCGGGTCAGCCGCCGCCGATGGCCTGGATGACCTCCATGCGGTCGCCATCAGCCAGCTGGTGATCACCGAGCTGGCTGCGGGGGACGATGGTCTCGTTAACCTCCACCGCCAGACGCTGCTGCTCGCTGATGCCGAGCCGCTGCAGAACATCGGCGCAGCTGGCGCCGGCGGGGAGGGTCATGCCCTCGCCGTTGACCTGGATCTGTATGCTGGTTGCTGTACTCATCGCGGATAGTCTAACGCGGTTGCGGCACTGCGGCACCGGTTGTCCTCGGCGCCGTGCAGCGCTATGATTTTACCTGTCTGCAGCGGGTGTAGCTCAATGGTAGAGCTCCAGCTTCCCACGCTGGCGATGTGGGTTCGATTCCCATCACCCGCTCCAATCCCTTCCCTGTCTTTGACCCGACAGCCCCGGGCTGCGTTCAGCCGGTCTCCGCCGCACGGCGGTCGATCAGATCGAGGTCCACGGCCAGGGCGCCGCGGTTGTGCAGCAGATCGGCCAGGGTGTAGCGATCCAGCACCGCCAGGAAGGCGTGCAGCGCCTCGTCGAGTACGGCGCGCACGGCGCAGTTGCCCTCGATCCGGCAGCGCTGATCCTCGTCCCGGAAGCACTCCACCAGGGTGAAGTCCTCCTCGGTGCGCCGCAGCAGCTCACCCAGGGCGATCGCCTCCGGCGGGCGGGCCAACCGGATCCCCCCACGCTTGCCGCGGACGGTCTCCACGAAGCCGTGGGCAGCCAGCCGGTTGACCACCTTCATCAGGTGGTTGCGCGAGATGTCAAAGCGCTCCGCGATCGCGCCAATGGTGACCAGCTCGCCCTGTGCCGCCCCAAGGGCGAGCAGGACCCGCAGGGCGTAGTCGCTGTGTCGGGTTAGACGCATGATCCGGCTCCGTTCGCTGCCCCGGACACTATAGCAGCGCCCGGGGCCATCCGGATCAGCCTAGGCCGACGATCAGCAGCGGCTCGCGGGTGATGCTGTAGAGGTAGAGGTAGCCGAAGACGGCGATGCCGCCGATGAACGCGGCCATGCGGATCTGCCGGGTGCGGCCTCGGCGCAGGGCGATCACCCCGAGGACGATGTAGGCGATCAGTCCGAGCAGCTTGACGGTGAGCCAGCCGTCGACGAAGGGGTACTGGGCGATCATCACCATCAGCACCACTGCCGTCAGCAGCAGCACGGTGTCGGCGACCTGCGGCGCCACCCGCAGGACCTTGTTCTCGAGCGCTGCAGAGCCACGGAACATCAGGATCCCCCGGGCGATAAACAGACCGAGACTGACCACGGCGGCCAGCGCGTGCGTCGACAGCAACACCTGGTGCATTCCTACCCCCTCGCGTCGTCCGTTTCGAAAAGAGGCTATTCTTCCTGCCGGTCGGGCCCGGCTGCAACCACGCACAACGCGCGCACCCCTTCGGTGCGCGCGCCGTGCGCTCCTGGTGCAGGCACGCCGCCGCGCGCGGGCGCGGCACCCAACCTCCCGCTTAACCCCTTGTTCCACCTAGCACGGCCGGACCTGGCACACCCCCTGCATGAGCACCCTGCGCGCCGCCCGTGGCGGTGGCCGCCCCTGACCCACGGATACAGCATAAGGTGCCCGACCATGAAAAAGCCTTTCCCGCTAGTCGCCGCCGGCGGCCTGCTCCTCGGCCTCTCCGCCAACGCCCAGGCCGAGGAGATCGGCGCCGGCTGGAGCCTCTCCTCCAACGTGGCGATCACCTCCAACTACCTCTTCCGCGGCTTCTCCGAGAGCGACGAGGAGCCGGCCGTCCAGGGTGGCTTCGACCTAGACCACGCCTCCGGGGCGTACGTCGGCACCTGGGCGTCGAGCCTGCAGCCACAGGACGCCAGGGGCCCACTGGAGCTGGATTTCTACGGCGGCTTCGGCTTCGACCTGACCCCGGATATCTGGGGTGATGTGGGGCTGACCTTCTACACCTATCCGGACGACTCCGACTCCAACACGGTAGAAGCCTACGCCGGCGCCGGCACTGCCTTCGGCGAGGTGGAGGCGGACTTCTACGTCCACGTCTCCGACGATTATTTTGACGAAGACGAGAGCTCCGTCTATCTGGAGACCAACTGGATGACGCCGCTGGCCGCCGGCTTCTACGCCATGGCCCACCTCGGCTACCTGGTGATCGACTCCGACACCAACCTGGACGGCGCCGATGCCGCCCTGGGCGTCGGTTACGAGTACGGCACGCTCGATCTCAGCCTAGTGGGCACCTACAACAGCTCCGACGCGGCGGATGAAGACGACGACGAGACCCAGGTGGCCTTCACCGTGTCCCGCTCCTTCTAGCCGCACCCCCCTGCACCCGGGGGCGCCGGCCGGCGCCTCCGGTCGGGTTACCCCGCCCCGCCACGCTCCTCCAGCCCCCGCCGCAGCCCGACCGCCTCGGCCACGTGGCGCCCCTCGATGGGGTCGACCTCGTCGAGATCGGCCAGCGTCCGCGCCACCCGCAGCAGGCGGTGGTGCCCGCGCGGCGACAGGCCGATAACCTCGGTGGCCCGCTCCAGCGTCGCCTCGGCTTCTGGCGCCAGTGCGCAGGCCGATTCTAGGGCCTCTCCGGCCAGTTCGGCGGCGATCACCCCGGAGCGCTGCCGCCGCCGCTCACGGGCCCGAGCCACCCGTTCGGCCACCACACCGCTCGGCTCGGCCGCCGGCGCGGCGGTCAGTTCCCGGGCACTGAGCCGCGGCACCTCCACGGCGATGTCGAAGCGATCCAGCAGGGGGCCGGTCATCCGGTCGCGATAACGCGCCACCTGTTCCGGCGTACAGCGACACACCCCGCGGGGATCGCCGTGGTAGCCGCAGGGGCAGGGGTTCATCGCCGCGACCAGCTGGAACGCCGCCGGGTAGGTCACCCGGGCGTTGCTGCGGGCGATGCTCACCTGGCGGGCCTGTAGGGGCTCGCGCAGCGCCTCCAGGGCGTTGCGCGGCAGCTCCGGGAATTCGTCGAGGAAGAGCACACCGCGGTGAGCCAGGGAGACCTCGCCGGGACGCGGCGGCTGCCCGCCACCGATCAGGGCGGCGGCGGAGACGGTGTGGTGCGGAGCGCGAAAGGCCGGCACCCGCCAGGTGGCCGGATCCACCCCCGCGCCGCTGACCGAGCGCACCGCCGCCGCTTCCAGTGCCTCGGCCTCCGGCAGCGGCGGCAGCAAACCCGGCAACCGCTCGGCGAGCATGCTCTTGCCGGTGCCCGGCGGCCCGCTGAGCAGCAGGTTGTGGCCGCCGGCGGCGGCCACCTCCAGCGCCCGGCGCGGTCCGGCCTGACCGCGGACCTCGGCCAGATCCGGACCCCGGGGCCGCTGCTCGGCCGCCGCTGCCGGCCCTACCGGGGGCAGTGGATCACGGCCGTCCAGGTGGTCGAGGACCGCCAGCAGCCGCTGCGCGGCTATTGCCCCCTGCGGATGGACCAGGGCGGCCTCGGCGCCGTCGCCGGCGGGGATGATCAGCCGCCGGCCGGCGTCGCGGGCGGCGCGGGCCGCCGGCAGGGTCGCACCCACCTCACGGAGCTCGCCGCCGAGGGCCAGCTCGCCGATGAACTCCAGCGAATCGAGGTCGCCGTGGACCTGCCCCGAGGCGGCCAGGACGCCGATAGCGATGGCCAGATCGAACCGGCCCCCGCCCTTGGGCAGGTCCGCGGGGGCGAGATTGACGGTGACGCGGCCGACCGGAAACGTCAGGCCGCTGTTGATGATGGCGCTGCGGACCCGGTCCCGGGCCTCGCGCACCTCGGCCCGCGGCAGGCCGACAAGTGAGAACGCAGGCAGCCCCGGCGCCAAGTGGACCTCCACCCGGACCTCGGGGGCCGACACGCCGAGCGCCGCCCGCGCCCGGGTTACAGCCAGTGCCATGGAACCCTCCCTGGTTCGTGGGGCACACGCGATGGTCAGCGGGGCATACCGCCCCGCCGGTTAGCCGTCGCTGCCGCCGGCAGGACCGCCCGGGCCGCCGCCCTGGGCCTTCTCCAGCTCGGCAACGCGGCGGTTGAGTTCCTCGAGCTGGGCCCGGGTCCGTGCCAGAACCTTGGCCTGGGCGTCGAACTCCTCGCGGGTCACCAGATCCAGCCGCGAGAAGCCGGCCTGCAGCGAGGCGCGGACGTTCTTCTCCACCTCGTCGTGGAACTCGCGCACGCCGGCCGGCAGGCTTGCCGTGAGCTTCTGCGCCAGTTCGTCGATGGTTTTCTGATCGATCATCGCCTTTCCAACCCTGTGGTCACGCACCGAAACCGTGCAGCGGCGCCGTTCTCGCCCCCGACTGGTGCAGGGGTCACCGGGCCGCCGGCCTGTTCCCCCCGGTGTGGCGCGGTTTCGCCGTCGCCCCGGGGCCCTGGCACGCCTCCTGCAACACCCCTGATGACCGCAGCCGCATCCACTCGCCGCTGCGGCTCCGTACAACGCGTACAACGAGGACGACGCTCATGAAATTGGTAACGGCAATCATCAAGCCTTTCAAGCTCGATGACGTCCGCGAAGCGCTCTCCGCCATCGGGGTCCAAGGTATCACGGTCACCGAGGTGAAGGGCTTCGGGCGTCAGAAGGGACACACCGAGCTCTACCGCGGTGCCGAGTACGTGGTCGACTTCCTGCCCAAGATGAAGCTGGAAATCGCCATCGACGACAGTCTAGTGGACCGCGCCTGTGACGCCATCCGCCAGGCCGCGAACAGCGGCAAGATCGGCGACGGCAAGATCTTCGTCTTCGACGTCGAGCAGGCCATCCGCATCCGCACCGGCGATACCGGCACGGACGCGCTGTAACCGGCCCGCCCCCACTCAACGCAGAGGACCTGAACCATGGAAGACGTAGTCGAACTTGCCTACGCCCTCGATACTTTCTACTTCCTGCTCTCGGGCGCACTGGTCATGTGGATGGCCGCCGGGTTCACCATGCTCGAGGCCGGGATGGTGCGCGCCAAGAACACCACGGAGATCCTGACCAAGAACATAGGGCTCTACTCCATCGCCGTGATCATGTACATGCTCATCGGCTGGAACCTGATGTACGAGAGTTCGGGCAGTCTGCTGCCCACCTTCAGCTTCCTGCTGCCTGCCAGCGAGCCGGTCACCGCCGAGATGGCGCGCAGCGGCGAGGCGACGGAGTCCTACTTCTCGGACTTCTTCTTCCAGGTGGTCTTCGTGGCCACGGCCATGTCCATCGTCTCGGGTGCCGTGGCCGAGCGGATGAAGCTCTGGTCCTTCCTGATCTTCGCCGTGGTGCTCACTGGCTTCATCTACCCGATCCAGGGGCTGTGGAGCTGGGGCGGCGGCTTCCTCGACCAGATGGGGTTCTCGGACTTCGCCGGCTCAGCCATCGTCCACATGGCGGGTGCCTCGGCAGCCCTGGCCGGTGTCCTGGTCCTGGGTGCGCGTAAGGGCAAGTACGGCCCCCGCGGCGAGGTGCGGGCCATCCCCGGCGCCAACCTGCCCCTGGCTACCCTGGGCACCTTCATCCTCTGGCTTGGCTGGTTCGGGTTCAACGGCGGCTCGGAGCTGTCGGTCTCGTCGGCGGGTGCGGCCAACGCGGTGGCGACGATCTTCATGAACACCAACCTGGCCGCCGCCGGCGGTGTCGTCGCCGCCCTGCTCCTGGCCCGCGCCCTGTTTGGCAAGGCCGACCTGACCATGGCCCTCAACGGCGCCATCGCCGGTCTGGTCTCGATCACCGCCGGGCCGGACACTCCCTCGCCCCTGCTCGCCGCGATCATCGGCGGGGTCGGCGGCGTCCTGGTGGTCTTCTCCATCGTCGCCCTCGACAAGCTGAAGATCGACGACCCGGTGGGCGCGATCTCGGCCCACGGCACGGCCGGCATCTGGGGCATCCTGGCGGTGCTGCTCTCCAACCCGGACGCCACCTTCGGCGCCCAGATCGCCGGGATCCTGTCCATCTTCACCTTCGTCTTCCTGGCCAGCCTGGTGGTCTGGCTGATCCTGCGCTTCACCCTGGGCATCCGTGCCAAAGAGGAAGACGAGCAGAAGGGCATGGACGTGACCGAGTGCGGGATGGAGGCCTACCCGGACTTCACCGCCGGTCGCAAATAGGGCAACCGATCCTCTCCTCCTCTCCCGAACGGGAGACCTTGCGGGCGCTTCGGCGCCCGCTTTTCTTTGCTACGGGGGTAGACGGAACCGCTATCCTGTACGCTGCGTGCCAGCATCCAAGTCCCCGTTCCGAGGAGAAAACCATGCATTCCAAGTGGATCCCGTGGACCTGCGCCGTCGCCGCCGTGGCCGGCGCCTCGGTCGCCAGCGCCGCCGACCACCGGCCGATCACCCTCTCCAGCGTCCCGGTAATCGGCACCGACAACACCGAGCTCTTCGGCCACGCGGCCTATGAGTTCGGGCGCGAGGCTTCCGACGAACCTGCCCAGAACGCCGAGATCGGCACCGGCGACTACGACAACCTGCGCCTGGGCCCGTTGGGCTTCCGCTACGGGCTCACCGACGACTTCGAGTACGGCGCCTACTTCAGCTTCGTCAGCAACTCCGACGACGACGACAATGCCCCGGACGACTCCGGCCTGGAGGGGATCACCGGCTTCGCCAAGCTCCAGCTCAACCGGCACTTCGCCCTGGAACTCGGCGCCCGCGCCGGCGGGGCCGACGACGTGGCCCCCTACCCCAACGACGGCCTGGACTTCTACGTGAACCTGCCCATGCAGCGCGACCTGGGTCCGGGGCTGGTCTACGGCGAGTTGGGCTACACCATCCAGGATGAGGACGTCGGCGGCACCTACGCCAGCTGGGGCATTGGCTACGCCCACCCCCTGGATACCGGCACCAACCTCAACTTCGAGCTGCGCGGCGACGAGAACCCCACCGGTTCGAACCACATGGACCTGATTGTCGGCGCCGGGCTGCAGGTCGAGCAGATCCACCTGCGCCCCTACGTCGGTCTGGGGCTCTACGACGCCAGCCCCGATGTCTCCTTTGGCATCGGCGCCAGCCTGCCGCTTTAAGGCGTCGGCTTGGCCATCGAGCCCCGGCTGAGCATCCACGACCTGCGTTGTGCGGTGGCGGCCTGGCCCCGGCTGGCGGTGCCGGCCGGGGGCTGCGCCGCCCTCGCCGGCCTGTCCGGCTCGGGCAAGAGCCGGCTGCTGCGCGCCATCGCCGACCTCGACCCCAACCAGGGGGCGGTGCACCTGGACGGCACCCCGCGGGAGGCCTACACCGGGCATCAGTGGCGTCGACAGGTCATCTACCTGGCCGCCGACTGCGCCTGGTGGGCCGAGACGGTGGGCGAGCATCTGGTCACGGTCGAGGCGGAGACCCTGGCCGAGCTCGGCTTCGATGCCGACGTGGCGCGGTGGTCGGTGCGGCGGCTGTCCACCGGCGAGCGCAGCCGCCTGGGCCTGGCCCGGGCGGTGGCCCTGCAGCCACGGGTGCTGCTCCTCGATGAGCCCACCGCCAACCTGGATACGGCCACCACCGAGGCCGTGGAGCGGGTGATCGGTGAGCAGCGCCGGCGCGGGCTGGCCATCGTCTGGGTCACCCACGACCCGGAGCAGGTCCGCCGCCTGGACGCCCACCGCTTTACCATCCGCGACGGGATCGCCGAGGAGGGGGCGCCGTGACCCAGGAACTGATCCGCCTCGAACCGCTGGATCTGGTCATCGCCGGCGTCCTGGTGGTGGCCCTGGCCGGGTTCTCGTGGGCCGGGCGCCTGGGGGTGGAGCGCTCACTGCTGATCGCCGCAGCACGCACGGTGATTCAGCTACTGCTCGTCGGCCTGGTCCTGGAGACGCTCTTCGCCCACGCCACGCTCTACTGGGTGGCGCTGATGGGCGTGGTCATGCTGCTGGTCGCCGGCTATGAGGTGATGGCCCGGCAGAAGCGGCGCTTCGCCGGTTTCTGGGGTTTCGGCTTGGGCACGGCGGCGATGTTCCTGTCTTCGTTCAGCGTGGCGGTGCTGGCGCTGATCGCCCTGGTGCAGCCGCAGCCCTGGTATCAGCCGCAGTACGCTATCCCGCTGCTGGGCATGCTGCTGGGCAACACCATGAACGGCATCGCCCTGTCGGTGGACCGGCTGACCGACGGCGCCTGGCAGCAGCGCGACGTCATCGAGGCCCGGCTCGCGCTCGGGGAGCCGTGGGGCGTGGCAGTGGAACAGATCCGCCGCGACGCCATGCGCTCGGGGATGATCCCGATGATCAACGCCATGGCGGCGGCGGGGATCGTCAGCCTGCCCGGCATGATGACCGGTCAGATCCTGGCCGGGGCACCACCGATGGAGGCGGTGAAGTACCAGATCCTGATCATGTTCCTGATCACCGTCGGGACCGGCTTCGGCACCCTGGCAGCAGTCTGGTTCGCCGCCCGGCGGCTGTTCGACGAGCGCGAACGCTTGCGCCTGGACCGCCTGCGGTAGGCGCCCGCCGCCGGGCGCCTACCGCAGGGGCGGCGGGCCTACTTGAGCAGTTCCGGCACCGCCAGGGCGGCCCGGTGGATGTCGGCATTGTAGTAGCGAGTCTCGAAGGGCTTCTCCTCCGAGTCGGCCTCGCGGAAGTTGCGCGGGTCACCGCCGTTGACCATCAGCGTGGCGGACCACCAGCCCGAGGGGTAACTGGGCACCGGGAAGGTCAGCGTGTGCACGCCGTCGAAGCCGGCCTCGCCGGCGGCGCGGTGCAACGGGGCGATGACCGAATCGCGGTGGAGCAGCGGTGACTCGCTCTGCTGCACCACGATCCCCCCGGGCCCCAGGGCGCTGCGCACGTCGCTGAGGAACTCCCGCGTGAACAGGCCCGCCGCCGGACCGACCGGATCGGTACTGTCGACGATGACCACATCCAACGACTCGGGCTCGGCCTCGCGGATCCAGCGCAGGCCGTCGGTGAAGCGCAACTCGGCGCGCTCGTCGTCGTTGGCGACGCACAGGTCCGGGAAGTGGGTCTCGGCGACCCGGGTCACCCGCTCGTCGAGCTCCACCTGCAGGGCGTGCTCGACCCCGGGGTGGCGCAGCACCTCGCGCAGGATGCCGCAGTCACCGCCGCCGACAATGGCCACGCGCCGCGGCTCGCGGTGGGCGAAGAGCGCCGGGTGGGCCATCATCTCGTGGTACAGGAACTCGTCGCGCTCGGTGAGCATGACGCAGCCGTCGAGGACCAGCAGCCGCCCCCAACGCCGGGTCCGGTAGACCTCGATGTGCTGATACTCGCTCTGCTCCTCGTGGACCCTGTCATCGATGGCCAGGGAGAAGGCCACGCCCTCGTCCTCGACCGCTTCAGTAAACCATCCCTCGCGCATCGCGCCTCCGCCAGTGGGGTTGTTGTTCGGCTCCGCTCGCTGCGGATGCGCGAATGTTACCATCCCGGGGCAGTGTGGCGCGTTGCGCCGCAGTCTCTCCGCCACAGCCGCAGACGGGCCGATGAGCGACGACTGGAGCAACCGACCCGGCCGCGAGGTCTACAACGTCCCGCGCTGGAGCGAGGGGTACTTCGACATCTCGGCGGCGGGGCGGCTGCAGGTCCGCCCCCACCGCGGGCGTGGTCCGGCCGTTGATCTGCGCCGGATCGTCGCCGACCTGCCCGATCAGGGCGTATCACCGCCGGTGCTGATCCGCTTCCCGGCGATCCTGCGCGACCGCGTTGACGCCCTCTGCGCCGCCTTTGGCGAGGCGATGGCCGAGGCCGGCTACCGGGGCGCGTACCGGCCCGTCTACCCGGTCAAGGTCAATCAGCAACGCTCGGTGATCGAGGAGATTGTCGGCGACGGCGAGCGCGTCGGGCTGGAGGCCGGCAGTAAACCGGAGCTGATGGCGGTACTGGCACTGGCGCCCGCCGGAGGCACGGTGATCTGCAACGGCTACAAGGATCCGGAGTACGTCCGCCTGGCGCTGCGCGGACTGCAGCTGGGCCTGCAGGTCCACCTGGTCCTGGAGAAGCGCTCCGAGGCGCGGCTGATCATCCGCGAGGCGCGCCGGCTCGGCGTCGCGCCGCGGCTCGGTCTGCGCGTGCGCTTGGCCTCCATGGGGGCCGGCAAGTGGCAGAACACCGGCGGCGAGCGCTCCAAGTTCGGCCTGACCGCCGCCGACGCCCTGGCCGTGGTGGAGGAGCTGCACGAGGCCGCGCTCCTTGAGCACCTGGAGTTGCTCCACTTTCACCTGGGCTCACAGATCGCCAATGTCCACGACATCCGCGCCGGCCTCTCCGAGGGGGCGCGCTTCTACACCGAGTTGCGCCGCCTGGGGGCACCGGTAAACAAGGTGGATGTCGGCGGCGGCCTGGGGGTGGACTACGAGGGCACCCGCTCACGCGCGTTCTGCTCGATGAACTACAGCATCACCGAGTACGCCCACAACGTGGTGGCCGCCCTCAAAGCGGCCTGCGACGAGGCCGGGCTGCCCCACCCGACCCTGATCACCGAGAGCGGCCGCGCCATGACCGCCCACCACGCGGTGCTGGTCACGCCGGTGATCGATACCGACAGCCGCGAGGCCGACCCCCCGGAGCCACCCCCGGCGGACGCCCCCAAGGTGCTGCGCGAGCTCTACCGCACCCTGGAGGAACACGCCCAGCGGCCGGCCACCGAGGCGTACCACGACGCCTGCCACTACCTGCAGGAGGCACGGGGGCTTTACCTCCACGGCGTCCTCGACCTGCCCCAGCGGGCGTACGCCGAGCGCTGCTACCAGGCCATCGGCATGCGCCTGCGCGGCCGACTCAACCCGGGCCGCCCGCATCAGCGGGAGGTGCTCGACGCCCTCAACGAGGGGCTCGCCGACAAGCTGTTCGCCAATTTCTCGGTATTCCAGTCGATCCCCGACGTCTGGGCCATCGACCAGATCTTTCCCATCGTGCCGCTGTCCGGGCTGGACCGGCCAACCAGCCGGCGCGGTGTGGTCCAGGATCTGACCTGCGACTCCGACGGCACGGTCTCGCTCTACGTGGATGGCGATGGGGTAGAGGGCACCCTCCCGCTGCCCGAGCCGGAGCCCGGCGAGCCCCTCTGGCTGGGCATCTTCCTGGTCGGCGCCTACCAGGAGATCCTCGGCGACCGGCACAACCTCTTCGGCGCCACCGACTCCGTGAACGTGGAGGTGGACGAGCATGGCCACCGGTTCGTGACGGCCAGCCGCGGCGACAGCATCGGCGGCGTGCTGCGCTCGGTGGGCTTTGATGAGCGCGAGCTCAGCGGCGCCTACCGGCGCCGCATCGCCGCCGCTGACCTGGATGACGCGGCCCGCCGCGCCTGCCTGGCCGATCTGGAGGCCGGGCTGCTCGGCGGTACCTATCTGGAAGGCCCCTGAGCGCCGCGGCGCAGGGGCACGGACAAGGAGGCAACGGCATGAAGGCAGGGGTCATCGGTCTGGGCGCGATGGGCAGCGGCTTGGCGGCCAATCTGGCCCGAAGCGGACAGCTGGCGGCGGTGTGGAACCGTACCCGCGAGAAGGCCGAGGCCTTCGCCGGCGAGCACGGCGTGGCCCTGGCCGACGAGCCGGCCACGGTGGCCACCGCGGCGGACGTGACCTTTATCAGCGTCGACGCCGACGCCGACCTGCTGGAGGTCCTGGACGCTTTGGTGGACGCCCTGGAACCGGGCAAGGTAGTGGTCGACACCTCCACCGTGGCACCGGATACGGCACGACTCGCCGCCGAGCGCATCGCTCCGAGCGGTGCGGTGTTCCTCGACGCCCCGGTCTCCGGCGGGCCGGAGGGCGCCCGCCAGGGGACCATGGTGATGATGGTCGGCGGCGACACGGCGGTGCTCGAGCGCATCCACCCGGTGCTCGAGCCGATCTGCGGCGCCGCCCACGCCATGGGACCGGTCGGGGCCGGGCAGGCGACCAAGGCGGTGAATCAGATCATGGTCGCCGGCATCATGCAGGGGGTGGCCTCGGCCCTGGCCTACGGCAAGGGACAGGGGCTCGATCTGCAGCAGGTGATCGAGGTGCTCGGCGCCGGGGCGGCCAGCAACTGGCAGCTGCTGCAGCGCGGGCCGAACATGGTCGAGGACCGTTTCCCGCCGGGGTTCCGGCTGGCCCTGCACCGCAAGGATCTGGGCATCGTCCGCGACGTGCTGGCCGCCCAGGGCATCGAGCTGGATCTGATCGAGCGGACCCTGGCCGACTACGACCGCCTGATCGAGCAGGGGCACGGGGACGAGGACATCTCGGCGCTCTATCGGCTGCGCAGGGGCGACCTGGGCACCGACTGAGCGCCGGCCCCCGGGCGGCTTACCCCCGGGGGCCACAACCCCGGCGTTCAGCCGAGCGTGCGCAGGCGACGGCTGCTGCGCTCGCCCATCTCCGGCAGGCCGCGCAGCAGCAGCCAGAAGACCAGCGCCGGATAGGTCAGCAGGAGGCCAACCACGGCCCAGGCGATGCGCGGAACCGCCCGCTTCTCGATGACCACGATGGCGGCGAGGAAGCACAGCACGCCCAGGTAGTAGGCGGCCAGCACCACCTGCACCCAGGGGCTGAGGATCAGGGCCTCCAGCTCCGTGACCACCGCGGCCGGGTCGGCGAGCACATCGGCGGTGTAGAGCGTGTAGCCGAGAAAGCCCAGGCACGCAACGGTGGCGAGCAACAGGATGCTGCGCAACACAATCATGAAATCCCTCCTCCGGAAAAAGAACGGGGCACCCGACCCGCCGCCGAGAGCCCCGGCATCAGACCGCTCAACCCTGAAATCTGGACTCTGAACCCTGAAAACTAACCATCCTGCCGCAGCATCAGCGGCTGGATGTCGTTGTCCTCCATGCGCGTGCGCGCCTCTTCAAGCCGGTCGCTGTCGTCGAACGGGCCGACCCGGACCCGATGCCACTCCTCGCCTTCATCCAGCTCAACGGTGTGGATCTGCGCCGGCAGGCCCACCAGGGCCAGGGTGGCACGCATGCTCTCGGCGTCGTCGTGGCGCCGGAAGGAGCCGGCCTGCAGGAGGTAGCTGCGCCCCTCCTCGAAGGTCGCGGCCCGGGAGATCGCCTCCTCCTCTTCACCTTCGGTGCGACGTTCGTCGGCCCGGCCCAGATCCTCCTCGGGGACGGTGACCTCGTCCTGCATCAGCAGCTCGTAGAAGTCGTAGCTGCGCTCGTCCTCGTCCGCCGTGGGCGCCTCCTCCGGCTCGGGCTCGACCTCGGCAGCCGGGTCCACCGGGGCGGCGTCCTCCCGACCTTGCTGGTACTGCACGAACAGCAGCGCGACCGCCCCAAGCACTCCCCCGAGCAGCAGCCAAACGAAGCCGGGCACGGCGCGCCGCTCGGTCCGCCGCGCCTGGGCCCCACCGCCGCGGCTGCGGGCGGAAGCGCGTGACTTGCTGCGCGAGGGGCTCCGGGACTTCGTACTCCGCTGGGTCATAATCCGTCGCTACATGCTCTGCGGGGCGTCGACGCCAAGCAGCCCCAGTCCATTGGCCAGGATCTGCCGAGTGGCCTTCACCAGGGTCAGGCGTGCATCGCGCAGCGCTTCGTCGTCGATGATGAACGGCACCGCGTTGTAGTAGGTGTGGAAGGCGGCGGCGAGCTCCCGCAGGTACTGCGCCACTTGGTGCGGCTCACGGGAGAGGGCCGCCGACTCGATCACCTCCGGGTAGCGCCCGAGGAGATCGAGGAGGATGGCTTCGTGTTCGGCTTCAAGCCGCTCCAGCTCGGCCTGCTCGGGCGCGACGCGGCAGGCCAGACCGCGCTCCTCGAGCTGGCGGAAGACGCTGCAGATGCGTGCATGGGCGTACTGGCAGTAGTAGACCGGGTTGTCCGCCGACTCCGACTTGGCCAGATCCAGGTCGAAGTCCATGTGCTGCTCCGAGCGGCGCATAACGTAGAAGAAGCGCGCCGCATCCTTGCCCACCTCATCACGCAGCTCGCGCAGGGTGACGAACTCCCCCGAGCGGGTGGACATGGGCAGCTTCTCGCCGCCGCGATAGAGGATGGCGAACTGCACCAGGCGCACGTCGAGGCGCTCGGCATCCACCCCCAGGGCCTTCAGGGCGGCCTGGACGCGGGGCACGTAGCCGTGGTGATCGGCCCCCCAGACGTTGACCAGGGTATCGAAACCGCGCTCGATCTTATCCAGGTGGTAGGCGACATCGGCGGCGAAGTAGGTGGTCAGGCCGTTGTCCCGGCGCAGGACCCGGTCCTTGTCGTCGCCAAACGCCGAGGCCTGAAACCATAAGGCGCCGTCGGCGTGGTACGTGAAGCCGGCGGCGTCGAGCCGCGCCAGCGCGTGCTCGATGCGGCCCTGCTCGACCAGCTCGCGCTCGGAGAAGTAGCGGTGGTAGCGAACGCCGAAGGCGTCCAGATCGGCACGGATATCCCCCAGAATGGCCCCCAGGGCGAAGTCGAGGACGCGCCGGTACGCGGTCTCGCCGAGCAGCTCGCGGGCCCGGGCGACCAGGGCGTCCAGGTAGCCCTCCGGGTCGTCGGCCTCCGCCGGCAACCCGGCTGTCAGCTCGTCGGCGCCGCGAACGTGCACGCGACCGTCGGCCTCGAGCAGCTCGCCGGCGTGGGCGACGATGTACGCCCCCTGGTAGCCCTTGGCCGGGAAGGGTACGGGCTCGCCGGCGGCCTCCAGGTAGCGCAGCCACAGCGAGGCGGCCAGGATGTCCATCTGTCGGCCGGCGTCGTTAACGTAGTACTCGCGGTGGACGTCGTAGCCAGCAGCCTCGAGGACGCTGGCCAGGGCGTCGCCGAAGGCGGCACCGCGCCCGTGGCCGACGTGCAGCGGGCCGGTTGGGTTGGCCGAGACGAACTCGATGTGCACCCGGTGCCCCGCCCCCACGTCGGTGCGGCCGTACCCGGCCCCCTGGCGCAGGACCTCGCGGACGCTCTCCTGGCGCGCTGCGGCCGTGAGCGTGAAATTCAGGAAGCCGGGGCCGGCGACCTCCACGCCGGCGATCGACGGAGAGGCCGGCAGGCGGCTGCGGATGGTCTCGGCCAGATCCCGCGGCTTCTGCCGCGCGGCCTTGGCCAGCACCATGGCGGTGTTGGCGGCATAATCACCGTGGGCGCGGTCGCGGGCGCGCTCCACCTGCACCTCGGGCAGCTCGAGGTCCGCCGGCAGCTCGCCGGCCTCGCGCATGGCCTCCAGGGCCTGCGCCAGGAGACTGGCCACGTGTCGCTTCATGGAGGGTCTCCGCTCGGGTCAGGAAAAGCCCGGTATTATCCCGCCGCGCCGGGCAGAATGCCAAGCCGACGGAGCGGATTATTCACCGCCGGGTGTGACCAGTTCGAGAAATGGCACGCGGCGGTCGTGGGCCGGCACGCTCTCCGGGTCGTGGCTGATAATCAGCGCCGTCCGCTCGGCCAGCCACGGGGCCAGACGCCGGGCGACCTGGGTCGCGGTGGCATCGTCGAGGCCGCGGAAGGGTTCGTCGAGCAGGACCACCGGGGCGTCTACCAGCACCAAACGGGCCAGAGCCAGCCGCCGCGCCTCGCCGCCGGAGAGCCGCCCGCCGCCCTCGCCAATCCACTCGTCCAGCCCCCGCGGCGCGGCGCGCACCCGTTCCTCGAGGCCCGCGGTGTGCAGCGCCCGCCACATGCGCGCCTCGTCGGCGTGCGGATCGGCGATGCGCAGGTTGCCCGCAACGCTGTCGGCGAACAGCTCGGTGCGTTGGGTCAGGTAGGTGATGCGGGCGAAACGCTCCGCCTCAGGCAGCTGCGCAACCGGGACCCCGCCGAGGGTGACCGTGCCGCTCTCGGGACGGGTCAGGCCCGCCGCCAGATCGAGCAGCGTCGACTTGCCGCAACCGGACGGGCCGTGGATCACCACGGTCTCTCCGGGTGCCAGCGCCAGCGAGCAGTCCCGCAGGACCGGCGGCAGGTGCGCTTCGTGGCGGAACGTAACCCCCTCCAGCGCCAGCCCCAGGGCCTGGCGCGGCGGACCCTCTGACGGCGGCGCCGCCGTGTCGGGGGCAGCATCGGCGTGCTCGAGCAGGCGCCGTGCCGCAGCCCGCGTCCGCCCCAGGTGCTGCCACGCTCCGGGCAGCGTGGTGAGCGCTTCTCCAGCCGCGAGCGCGGCCAGCGCCACCAGCGCCAGCAGCGGACCACTGATGGTCCCGGCGTGATAGAGAGGGATGCCGGCGACCAGCGCGGCAAGGAGCGCGCCGTGGGCCAGCAGCCCCACCGCGCCCTCGCCGGCACCGGTCAGACGCGCCGCCCGGGACCGGGCGGCGGCCAGGCCATCGGCGGCGGCCATCAGTCGCTGCTCGTGGCGTGCCACCGCACCGCAGGCGCGCAGCTCGGCCAGACCCTGGACCGCGTCGACCCCGGCCCCGCGCAGGGCCGGCAGGTGCCGATCCACCGCCTCACCGTGAGGCGAGCCGCGCCGCCAGGCCCACAACGGCAGGACGAGACCGCCGGCGAGCAGTACCGCGCCCACCGCTAACCCGGCCGGACCGGCCAGGAGCACCAGCACGGTAACCGTGGCGGCGAGGGTGACCACTGCGGCCAGGCTCGGGCCGACAATGCGCAGGTAGAGGTTGTCCAGGGCCTCGACGTCCGCGGTCATGCGGTTGAGCAGGTCGCTGCGGCGCAGGCGCCCGACTTGGGCCAGGGGTAGCGGCGCCAGGGTGCGGAACAGCCAGCCACGCAGCCGCGCCAGGGTGCGCAGCACCGCATCGTGGTGGACCAGGCGCTCGAAGTAGCGCGAGATGGAGCGGGCCAGGGCAAAGAAGCGGATACCGGCACTCGGCCGGTAGATATCCAGGTAGGCGCCGGTCAGGCCGGCCACGGCGGTGGCGGTGATGAACCAACCGGACAGGCCCATCAGGCCGATGCTAGCCGCGAGGCTTACGATCAGCAGCAGCGTCCCGAGGACCAGCCGCCCGCGCTCCCGGCGCAGGTCGCGCAGGAAGGGCTTGAGTTCACGCACGGCGATCCTCCACGCAGCGACCAGCCTCGATGACCAGGTGTCGGTCGCCCCAGTCGTGGGTATCGCGGTCGTGGGCCACCATCAGCACCGTACGCCGGCCATCGGCCAGGCGGGCGACCGCCGCCAGCACCCGCTCGCGGCTGTCCGGGTCGAGCCCGGCGGTGGGTTCGTCGAGGAGTAGCAACGGTGCCCCGGAGAGCAGCGCCCGGGCCAGGGCCAACCGGCTGGCCTGGCCCCCGGAGAGCCCGTAGGCGTCCTCGCCCAGCGGCGTGTCGAGCCCCTCCGGGAGGGCGGCAATGACGCCTTCGAGGTCGGCGTGACGCAGCGCGGCCCACAGCCGCCGGTCGTCCGCTTCCGGATCGGCCAGCTGCAGGTTCTCGCGCACACTGCCGTGGAACAACCAGGGCCGCTGGCCCACCCAGGCCACCGCCCCGGCCGCGGGAACCGTCTCACCGACGGTCACCACGCCGCTATCGGGCTGGAGGAAACCGGCGGCCAGGTTCAGCAGGGTCGACTTGCCGGCCCCGCTGGGTCCGGAGATGACCACTCGCTCGCCCGCGGAGACGGTCAAATCGAGCCGGTCGAGGGCCGCGGCCTCCCCGCCCGGGAAGGTCACCGTGACCCGCTGGAAGGCGACCGGCAGCGGCTGCGGGACCGGCAGGCCGGTATCCGGATCGCGGCGCGCCGGCGCCGTCGCCGGCCCGGCCGCGCTCGCCGCTGTGGCCGGCAGCGGCTCATCGAGCAGCTGCAGGATCTCCGCCCCCGCCCCCACGGCGGCGGCCCGGTCGTGGTAGTGCTGGGCCAGCCGGCGCAGCGGGAAGAAAACCTCGGGGGCGAGGAGCAGGATGAACAGCCCGGCGAACAGCCCCAGCTCCGGGCCGGGGCCGAAGTGCAGGTAGCCGAGCAGGGAGAAACCGACGTAGATGGCCACCAGGGCGATGGAGATCGCCGCGATCAGCTCCAGCGCCGCCGAGGATAGAAAGGCCACGCGCAGGACCGACATGCTGCGCCGCCGGTACTCATCTGCGGCGGCCTCCACCGCCTCGGCGGCGGCGTCGGTGGCGCGGAAGATGCGCAGCGTGGCCAGGCCGCGAAGACGGTCGAGGAAGTGAGCGCTGATACGCGCCAGGCTCTGCTGCTGGCGCCGGGAAAGCCGCGCAGCCCCCATCCCCACCAGGGCCATGAACAGCGGGACCAGCGGCGCGGCGATGAGCAGCAGCAGGCCGGCGAGCGGATCCACGCCGGCGACGATGGCGATCAGGACCACCGGGACCGCCACTGCCAGAACCATCTGCGGCAGGTAATGGGCGTAGTAGCCCTCTAGCGCCTCGACCTGCTCCACCAGGGCGCTGGCCACGGCGCCGCTGTGGTGGCCCTGGAGGCGCACCGGCCCGAGGGCCGCCACATGCCGGTAGAGCCGGCGGCGCACCGCCGCGGTAATGCCCCAGGCCGCCCGGGCCCCGGCTGCGGCCCGGGCCCAGGTGGCCCCGGCCCGCAGGACAAAGACCACAGCCAGGGCCACGAGCGCCGGCCACAACCCGGCCAGGGGCGTGCCATGGATGACAGCCTGATCGATGACCCAGGCGATAAGCACCGCCTGGAGGATCACCAGCACCGTATCGGCCAGCCCCGCGGCCACGGTCGCCGCCATGGCACCGCGGGCCAGGCGGGCCTGGGCAAGCAGCCAGCCCCCGGCCTGGCGGGTACTGGCTGCGCGGTCAGGAGCCGGCTCGGTCACAACTTAGTGGTAGCCAGCGCCGACCTTGCCGCGGAAGACCCAGTAGGTCCATGCGGTGTAGCCGACGATCACCGGCAGCAGGAACAGGATGCCGAGCAACAGGAAGAGCTGCGCTTCCGGCGCCGATGCGGCGTCACGGAAGGTGATCTCCGGCGGGACCATGTACGGCCAATTGCTGGTCACCAGGCCCAGGTAGATGGTCACGAACAGCCCCAGCCCGGCGGAAAAGGGCAGCATCTCGCGGCGCTGACGAATGCCGTGCCAGCAAAGCCCCATCGCCACCAGGCCCAGCAGCGGCAGCGGCCACAGGACGGTCCACGCCTCCTGCCAGCGCTCCAGGACGCGCTCCGAGGTCAGCGGGGTCCAGGCCGAGATCCCCAGCAGGCAGAGGAAGAGCAGCACCAGCAGCCATGGCGCTACCCGATAGAGCCACTGCTGCGTGGCGCCCTCGGTCTTAAGGATGCCCCATGCCGCCCCGAGCAGGGCGTAGCCCACTACCAACGACAAGGCGGTGAAGACGGTGAACGGCGTCAACCAGTCGAAGGGACCGCCGACGTAGGTGAAGCCGTCCACCTCGAAGCCCTGGATGTAGGTCCCGACCACGAAGCCCTGGGCCGCAGCGGCGACGATGGAACCGCCGGCGAAGGCGATATTCCAGAACCAGCGCGTGCTCGTGGATTTGAAGCGGAACTCGAAGGCCACGCCGCGGAAGATCAGCCCGGCGAGCATCAAGAACACGCCCAGGTAGAGCGCCGGCAGATAGATGGTATAGACCGCCGGGAAGGCGGCCAGCAAGCCGGCGCCGCCGAGGATCAGCCACGTCTCGTTGCCGTCCCAGACCGGAGCCACGGTGTTCATCAGCTCATCGCGCATCTGCTCGCTGGGTGTGATCGGGTAGAGGATGCCGATGCCCAGGTCGAAGCCGTCGAGCAGGACGTACATGAACACCGCAAGGCCGATGATCCCCATCCAGATAATGGTGATGTCGATTAGATCCATGTTGCTACCTCACCTCGAGCTGGTGGAGAAATCCGGGTCGTCGTCGAACGGGATATCCGCCGCCGAGA
Organism: Halorhodospira sp. M38; assembly: GCF_022227985.1. Lineage (NCBI taxonomy): Bacteria > Pseudomonadati > Pseudomonadota > Gammaproteobacteria > Chromatiales > Ectothiorhodospiraceae > Halorhodospira > Halorhodospira sp. M38. Next base: position 31,222 of record NZ_JAJNQP010000009.1, on the reverse strand, counting down.
AGGGGCGCTTGGCGTGAGCCGGCTCCTCCACGGACCCGACCCCTTCCGGGCCGCTGCGGACGATGCGCGTGATGTAGTAAAGGCCGGCGGTGAAGATGACGGCATAGACGACCACGTAGCCGACCAACGTCAACAGCGCCATCCACCCGGTCAGCGACGGCGTTACGCCCTCGGCCAAGGTCATCTGACCGTAGATCAGCCAGGGCTGACGGCCGATCTCGGTGACGAACCACCCCGTAAGCACGGCGACAAAGGGCAGCGGGATCATCAGTTGCAGGGTACGCAGGAAGGGTCGGCTCTCGAAGAGCCGGCCGCGCATGCGAAGCCAGGCGCCCCACAGGACCACGAGCAGCATCAGCACACCGATACCCACCATGACCCGGAACGACCAGAAGACCGTCCCCACCGGGGGGCGCTCCTCGGCACTGACCTCCTTGAGCCCCGGCACCTCGCCGTCCCACTGGTGGGTGAGGATGAAGCTGGCCAGGTTCGGGATCCCCACCGCCAGGTGGTTGGTCTCGGCGGTGGAGTCGGGGATCGCGAAGAGATAGAGCGGCGCGCCCTGCTGCGTCTCCCAGGCGCCTTCCATGGCGGCGACCTTGGTGGGCTGATGCTCGAAGGAGTTCAACCCGTGCAGGTCGCCCATGAAGACTTGTGCCGGGGCCACCAGCAGGAGCAGCCACAGCGTCATGCTCAGCGCCTTGCGGTTCATCTCCACGGCGCGTTTGCGCAGCAGGAAGTAGGCGCTGACGCCGGCGACCACGAAGCCGCCGGTCAGCAGGGAGGCCAGGGCCACGTGCCCGAAGCGGTACCAAAGCGACGGGTTGAAGATGGCCTCGATCCAGGAGGTGACGTGGACAATGCCATCCCGGAACTCGAAGCCCTGCGGGGTGTGCATCCAGGAGTTCGCCGAGAGGATCCAGAACGAGGAGATGAATGTACCGATAGCCACCATGCAGGCCGCGAACAGGTGCGTCCCCCGCGGGACCCGATCCCGGCCGAAGAGCAGGATGCCGAGGAACACGGCCTCGAGGAAGAAGGCGGTCAGCACCTCGTAGGAGAGGATCGGCCCGAGGAAGTTGGCCGTGGCAAAGGAGAACTCGCTCCAGTTGGTGCCGAACTGGAAGGACATGACCACGCCGGAGACCACGCCCATGCCGAAGACCACGGCAAAGATCTTGATCCAGAACTCGGACAGCCGTCGGTAGACCGGGCTGTCGGTGCGATACCACAGCGCCTCGAGGACGGCGATGTAGGCCGCGAGGCCGATGGTGAACACCGGGAACAGGGCGTGGAACGAAACCACGAAGGCGAATTGCATCCGCGATAAGAGCAGCGGGTCGAGGGCTTCCATCGTTGCGGCACCTCCTGCCTGACAGCTGTATCCGACACCGCCGCGCGGTGCCGGCAGCGCCGATTGGGCGCTTGAATCAACGGAACCTTAACTAAAAGATTTCTAAATAACCACCCGTCCTTGGGCCGATGCAGCGGCGCCGGTCGGCCCTCAATGCGCCTGCTCCCAATCATCGCCAACACCGACCTCGACTTCCAAGGGCACGGACAGCATGCCGCCATCGGCCGCCGTCATCAGCCGGCGCACCTCGTCGCCGATGGTCGTCTCCTGCCCAGCCGGCACCTCCAGCACCAGCTCGTCGTGCACCTGCATGACCAGCCGGGCCTCGGGGAAGCGTTCGGCGAGCAGGGCATCGACATCGATCATGGCCCGCTTGATGACGTCCGCGGCGGTGCCCTGCATGGGAGCGTTGATAGCGGTGCGCTCGGCGTACTCGCGGCGCTGTCGGTTCCGGCTGTGAATCTCAGGCACGTGCAGGCGGCGACCGAAGACGGTCTCGACGAAGCCCTGCTCGCGCGCCTGCTCACGGGCGCGGTCCATGAAGGTGCGCACCCCCGGGTAACGCTCGAAATAGCGGTCGATGTAGGTCTGCGCCTCATCGCGGGGGATGCCCAGCTGACGGCCCAGCCCCCAAGCGGACATACCGTAGATCAGCCCGAAGTTGATCGCCTTGGCGGCGCGGCGCTGCTCGTCGTTGGCCTCGGCGGTGGCGAAGACCTCGGCAGCGGTGGCCCGGTGGATGTCCTCGCCCTGCTCGAAGGCCCCCCGCAGCCCGGTATCGGCGGAGAGGTGGGCCATGATGCGCAACTCCACCTGGGAGTAGTCGGCGGTGATCAGCCGGTGCCCCGGGCTGGCCACAAAGGCCTTGCGGATGCGCCGCCCCTCGGGCGTGCGCACGGGGATGTTCTGCAGATTGGGGTCCGAGGAGGAGAGCCGCCCGGTGGCGGCCACGGCCTGGTGGTAAGAGGTGTGCACCCGGCCGGTCTGCGGGTGGATGAGCTGGGGGAGCTTGTCGGTGTAGGTGGACTTGAGCTTGGACAGCCCGCGGTGTTCGAGGATCAGCCGCGGCAGCTCATGGCCCTGCAAGCTCAGCTCCTCGAGCACCGATTCCGCGGTGGACGGCTGCCCCTTGGGCGTGCGCTGGATCACCGGCAGCCCCATGCGCTCGAAGAAGATCTCCTGGATCTGCTTCGGCGAGCCGAGGTTGAAGGCCTCGCCGGCCTCCTCGTGGGCACGCTGCTCCACCTCGGCCATGCGCGCGGCCAGCTCCTCGCTCTGGCGCTCGAGCAGCCCGCGGTCAACGCGCACGCCGTGGCGTTCCATGCGCGAGAGCACCGGCAGCAGGGGCATCTCCAGCTCGCTGAACACGCTGAGCAGACCCGTTTCCGCCTGCAGGCGGGGATAGAGCAGCCGGTGCAGACGCAGGGCGATGTCGGCGTCCTCGGCGGCGTAGTGGCCGGCGCGCTCGACGTCGATCTCGGCAAACGGCACCTGCCGGGCCCCTTTGCCGCAGAGCTGTTCGTAGCTGGTGACCTCAACACCCAGGTACTTGCTGGCCAGCGAGTCCATGTCGTGGCGGGTGGCGGTGGAGTCGAGGACGTACGACTCGAGCATGCTGTCGTAGGCCACACCGCGCAGCTCGATGCTGTAGCGTGCCAGGACGCTCATGTCGTACTTAAGGTTCTGACCGATCTTCCGCGGCTCTTCGGCCTCGAGCAGGGGCCGCAGGGCCTCCAGGACCCGTTGGCGGTCGAGCTGCTCGGGGGCGCCGGGGCCACAGTGGGCGACGGGCAGGTAGGCGGCCTGACCCGGCTCGACGGCCACCGAGACACCGACGATCGCCGCGTCCATGTAGTTCAGGCTGTCCGTCTCCAGGTCGAGGGAGAAGGCCTCGGCCCCGCGCAGGCACTCGAGCCAGGCGTTGAGACCGTCCTCGTCGAGGATGATCTGGTAGTCCGTCTCCGGGGCGTCCGGGGGGAGGCTGGCGCCATTGCCATCGGCCGCGGCGGCGGCATCGCCGGCCTTCAGCTCGGCGAGGAAGCGGCGCATCCCGTAACGCTGGTAAAGCGCGGCAAGGGTCTCGCGATCCGGGGGGCGTCGCGTCAGGTCCTCGGGGGCGACGTCGAGGTTCAGGTCACAGCGGATGGTGGCCAGATCCACGGACAGGGGCAGCGTCTCCAGGTGGGCGCGCAGGCTTTCCCCGACCTTGCCGCGGATCTCGTCGGCGTTCTCGCGCAGCGCCTGCAAGTTGCCGTAGGCGTTGAGCCACTTGGCCGCTGTCTTCGGTCCGACCTTGGGGACGCCGGGGATGTTGTCGGAGGTATCGCCGACCAGGGCGAGGTAGTCGCGGATCGCCTCCGGCGGCACGCCGAACTTTTCGCGCACACCCTGCGGATCGAGCCGGGTACCACTCATGGTGTTGAGCAGAGTGACGCGCTCATCCACCAGTTGCGCCATGTCCTTGTCGGTGGTGGAGATGATCACCGGCCCCGGGGCCCGAGCGGCCAGGGTGCCGATGACATCATCCGCCTCCACCCCGTCGACCTCGAGCACCGGCACGCCGAGCGCGGCAATGATCTGCTTGAGCGGCTCGCGCTGGGCGCGCAGCTCGTCGGGCATGGGCGGACGGTGCGCCTTGTACTGCTCGAAAAGCTCGTCGCGGAAGGTCCGCCCCGGGGCATCGAAGACCACGGCGAAGCGCGCCTCGGGCTCGTCGGCAAGCAGCTTGTGGAGCATGTTGACCACGCCGTAGAGCGCCCCGGTGGGCTCGCCGTCGGCGTTGGTCAGCGCCGGCAGGGCGTGGAAGGCGCGGTAGAGGTAGGAGGAACCGTCCACCAGGACCAGGCGGTCGTCCGGTTGTGTCATGCAATCGCTCTCTGTGACTGTTGGCAGACTACGCGGCTATGATAAACGTTGCAGTCCCGGAGACGATCAACAGCCCAGCCACGGAGCCTTATGGACCCCAAGAACCCCTTCGCGCACCAGGAGCGGATCCCGCTCAACGGCGCCACGCTGACCCGCGAGTCCTGGAAGATCTTCCAGATCATGGCCGAGTTCGTGGAGGGCTTCGAGCGGCTTTCGTCGATCAAGCCCTCGGTGAGCATCTTCGGCTCGGCCCGCGTCGCCCCGGACCACCCTTACTACCAGTTGGCCGAGCGCGTTGCCCGCGAGGTCTCCGACGCCGGCTTTTCGGTGGTCAGCGGCGGTGGCGGGGGCATCATGGAGGCGGCCAATAAGGGCGCCCAGGCCGGCAAGTCGCCGAGTGTGGGGCTCAACATCCAGCTGCCCAAGGAACAAGAGGCCAACGCCTACCAGGACATCGCCCTGCACTTCCGGCACTTCTTCTCGCGCAAGGTGATGTTCGTCAAGTACGCCTCGGCCTACGTGGTGTTGCCCGGCGGGTTCGGGACGCTGGACGAGCTGGCCGAGATCCTGACCCTGGTGCAGACCGGGAAGACGCCGCGCATCCCCATCATCCTGGTGCACAGCCCCTTCTGGGAGAAGCTGGTGGAGTGGTTCCAGGAGCGACTGGTGGCCGAGGAGGCCATCGACGCCGAGGACATGCACCTGTTCAAGGTCGTGGATACACCGGAGGAGGTGGTCACGGCCATCTTCGACCACTACGAAGACCGCGGCTTCCAGCCCTCCCGCGAGGAGCGGGAGATTCTGCTCGATCTCTAGAGGAAGGGTGGCCATGAGCAGCAGTCGGGGTGCGCGGGGTGCCGGGGGGCTGGTCCTGGCGGGGATGCTGGTGGCCGCCACCGCCGGCGGCTTCGAGGCCGATGAACGGATCACGGTGACCCCGCCTCCCCCACCCGAGGGGCTGATCCGCGACGAACCGGATCTCGAGCCGACGGTGACCATCGTCGAGCGCGACTGGGCGGTCATCGAGGAGTACCGCATCGCGGGGCAGATTTACGCGGTACGCATCCAACCGGCGGTCGGCCCACCTTACCTGCTCTACGACACCACCGGAGACGGCGTACTTGACGGCAGCGGCGGTGAGCACGACCCGCTCGAGCCACCGCGCACGCCGCTGTGGCGGCTGTTCAGCTGGTAGCCGGCTCCAGGCCGGCCCGGTCGGCGATCAACCACTTGGTGCCGGCCTCGTCGAAACGGACCTGCAGGCGGGCATTCGGGCCACTGCCCTCGCACTGGAGCAGGATGCCGTCGCCAAAGCGCGGGTGACGCACCCGGCTGCCCAAGCTCAACCCCGCCGGCGGTTCGTCCCCCGGGAGCGAGGGCCCGCTTGGGGCGGTGGCCGGCGGCGGCCCCCGGCGCACCGACATGCGCGGGCGCACCTCCTCCAGACCCTCTCCGGGCAGCTCAGTGAGAAAGCGCGACGGCCGGGCCAGCTGGTCAACCCCGTGCAGGCGACGCTTCTCGGCGTGGGTCAGGATCAACCGCTGGCGGGCCCGGGTCATGCCCACATAGCACAGCCGGCGCTCCTCCTCAAGCCGGCCGGGCTCCTCGACGGACATGCGGTGCGGGAACAGCCCTTCCTCCAGGCCCACCAGGAAGACCACGGGGAACTCCAGCCCCTTGGCCGAGTGCAGGGTCATCAGCTGCACGGAGTGCTCCCAGTCGTCGGCCTGCCCCTCGCCCGCCTCCAGGGCGGCGTGGCTCAGGAAGGCCGCCAGCGGGTCCTGGTCCTCCTCTTGGTCATCGCGCTGGGCGAAGGTGCGCGCCGCGGTCACCAGCTCGTCGAGGTTCTCCAGGCGGGCCTCGTCGCGTTCGTGGTAGCGGCGCAGCTCGGCGCGAGTGATGGCCTGCTCCACCTGCTCGTGCACCGGCCGGTGGGCGAGTTCCTGATCCAGGGTATCGATGAACGCCAGGAACTCGGACAGGGCGTTGCGCGCCCGGGCCGCCAGGGCCCGCCCGCCCGCCAGCTCGCGGGCGGCGCGCCACATCGAGACATCGCCCTCCCGGGCGGCATAGCGGACAGCGTCGACGGTCTTGGCACCGATGCCCCGGGGTGGGGTGTTCACCACACGCTCGAAGCTGGCGTCATCGTGGCGATTGGCCACCAGACGCAGATAGGCCAGGGCGTCCTTGACCTCAGCGCGCTCGAAAAAGCGCAACCCACCGTAGACGCGAAACGGCAGACGAGCGGCGTGCAGCTCGTGCTCCAGGGCGCGGGACTGGGCGTTGGAGCGGTAGAGGATGGCGAAGTCGGCGTGGCCGTGACCGCCCTCTTCGATAAGCTGGCGGATCCGGTCCACCACCCAACGCGCCTCGTCGATCTCGTTGAAGGCGGCGTACAGGGTGATGGGCTCGCCGCTGCCCCCGTCGGTCCACAACTGCTTGCCGAGCCGGCCGGCATTGTGCTCGATCAGGCGGTTGGCCGCGTCCAGAATGGTGCCGGTGGAGCGGTAGTTCTGCTCCAGGCGCACGACCCGAACATCCCCCATCTCGCGCCGGAAGTGCTCGATGTTTTCCACCCGCGCGCCCCGCCAGCCGTAGATGGACTGGTCGTCATCGCCGACGACGAACAGCTCGGCCCGGGCGCCGGCGAGCAGCTTCAGCCACCGGTATTGCAGGGCGTTGGTGTCCTGGAACTCATCGACGAGGATATGCTCGAAACGACGTTGGTAGTGACCGAGCAGTTCGGGGTCGTCGCGCAACAGTTCGTAGGCGCGCAGTAGCAGCTCGGAGAAGTCCACCAACCCGCCCCGCCGGCACGCTTGCTCGTAGTCGTGATAGATCGCCAGCAGCTCTTGCTGATAGTCGCCGGCGGCCTCGGTCACGTCGGCGGGACGCTCGCCCTCCTCCTTGCGGCCGCTGATAAAGCCCCGCACCTGGCGGGGCGGAAAACGGGAGTCGTCGGTGCCGCGGGCGCGCAGGACCCGTTTGACCACCCGTAGCTGATCGTCGGCGTCGAGGATCTGGAAGCCCTCGGGCAACCCCGCACGCTGGGTGTGCTGGCGCAGCAGCCGGTGAGCGATGCCGTGAAAGGTGCCCACCCACATGCCGGCGGTGGCGATACCCAGCAGCTCGCCGATGCGGCCGCGCATCTCGCCGGCGGCCTTGTTGGTGAACGTGACCGCCAGGATCGAGAACGGCGAGGCGCCCTCGGCCTGCACGAGGTAGGCGGCGCGCCGGGTGAGCACGCGTGTCTTGCCGCTGCCGGCGCCGGCGAGCACCAGGGCTCGTCCCGGGGGCAGGCAGACGGCCTCGCGCTGGGCGTCATTGAGGTCTGTGGTCAGGCCATCGATCGGCATATCAGGCAGCAGGCAGGGTCTCGGTAGGATCCTGAAGGACAGGGGCGGTGCACATGCGTTCGACCAGCTCCCGGAAAGTGGGTTCTCGGGCGGTCCCGGCCCGCCAGTAGAGAGCCAGGTCGCGGCTGGGTACAGGCTCAGCGAATGGCCGGAGGCTAATGGCGCCGCGGTCCGGCCCGTGGCGGGAGGCGCCCGCCGCCAGGGCCGGCAGCAGGGTGACCCCGACCCCGGCGGCCACCATCTGGCGCAGGGTCTCGAGGCTGGTGGCACGGAAAGCCGCCGCCTCACCGACGTCGTTGCGCCGGCACAGCTCCAGGGCCTGTTCGCGCAGGCAGTGCCCCTCCTCCAGGAGCATCAGCTCGGTCTGCTGCAGATCGCTGGTGTGGACCGGTTCCGGATGGTCCAGCGCGTGGCCACGGGGAACGGCTAGGTAGAACGGCTCGTGACACAGTGGCGCCGAGACCAGGTCGTCACCGCCGATCGGCGATGCAAGGATGGCACCGTCGAGGCTGCCGGCACGCAGCTGATCGAGCAGCCGCTGCGTCAGGTCCTCGCGCAGGTGCAGGCGCAGGCGGGGAAAGGTCTGCGCCAGATCCGGGATGACGTGGGGCAGCAGGTACGGTCCGACGGTGGGGATCACCCCCAGGCGGACATCACCGGTCATCGGCTCGGCCTGGGCACGGGCCACCTCGACCATGTCGTCGACGGCGCTGAGGATCCCGCGGGCCCGCTCCGCCAGCCGCTCACCCAGCGGCGTGAGCAGCACCCGCCGGCGATTGCGCTCGACCAGCTGGACTTCCAGGTACTCCTCGAGCTTCTTGAGCTGCGTGGAGAGCGTCGGCTGGCTGACGTAGCAGGCACGCGCCGCTCGCCCAAAATGCCGGTGCTCGGCCACGGCGACCAGATAGCGGAGGTCGCGCAGGTTCATACAACGGGTCCTGTCATTCGACGGTGACCGACTTGGCCAGGTTGCGCGGCTTGTCCACGTCGGTGCCCCGCAGGACCGCCACGTGGTAGGCGAGCAACTGCAGCGGGACAGTGTGGATCACCGGCGAGATGGCCTCTGGGCCGGCAGGCACTGGGAGGACGTGGAAACCACGCGCGGAGCGCAGGGCGGCGGCGTCGTCGGCGAAGACGAACAGACGCCCGCCACGGGCGCGAACCTCCTGGAGGTTCGAGTGCAGTTTGTCGAGCAGGTCGTCCCGAGGGGCGACCGCCACCACGGGCATGCCGTCGTCGACCAGGGCCAGGGGGCCGTGCTTGAGTTCGCCGGCGGGGTACGCCTCGGCGTGGATATAGGAGATCTCCTTAAGCTTGAGCGAGCCCTCCAGCGCCACCGGGTAGTGGGCGCCACGGCCCAGGAAGAGGGCGTGGGCACGGTCGACGAACTGCTCGGCCAGCTCGGCCACCTGGGGCTCGATGGCCACGGCGCGCTCCAGGGCGCCGGGCAGCTGCACCGCGGCCCGGACCAGCTCCTGCTCGGCCTGCGGGCGGCCGCGGCGGCGGGCAAAGGCGCCGACCAGCAGCAACAGGGCGGTCAGCTGGGTGGTGAAGGCCTTGGTCGAGGCGACGCCGATCTCGGGCCCGGCCCGGGTCAGCAGGGTCAGGTCGGCCTCGCGCACCAGCGAGCTCTCGGGGACGTTGCAGATGGCCATCACCCCGCCGTAACCCAGCCGGCGCGACTCGCGCAGCGCGGCGAGTACGTCGGCGGTCTCGCCGGACTGAGAGATCACCACCACCAACGTGCCCGGCGGGACGGCGTGGGCCCGATATCGGAATTCGCTGGCCACCTCGACATCGCAGGGCAGCCCAGCGTAGGTCTCGGCCCAGAACCGGGCGATCAGCCCGGCGTGGTACGAGGTGCCGCAGGCGACGATCTGCAGACGCTCGGCCTGGTCGAGGAGCTGTTCGGCGCCGGGGCCGAACGCCGCCTCGAGGACGCGGCCGTCCGCGTGGCGGCCTTCCAGGGTCTCGGCCACCGCCGCCGGCTGCTCGTGGATCTCCTTGAGCATGAAGTGACGGTAGCCGCCCCGCTCCACCGACTCGGCACTGAGCTCGGAGGTGCGCACCGGTCGCTCGGCCGGTCGCCCCTCGGCGTCGTAGATGGTGACACCGTCCCGCGAGAGGTCGGCGAGATCGCCGTCCTCGAGGAAGATGAACTGACGGGTTACCGGCAGCAGCGCCGCCACGTCCGAGGCGACGAAGTGCTCGCCGATACCCACACCAATCACCAGGGGGCTACCGCGCCGGCAGGCGATCATCCGTCCCGGCTCGCGGGCGGAGACCACAGCGAAGGCGTAGGCGCCCTCGAGCTCCGGCAGCCCGCCCCGTACCGCCTCGAGCAGATCGACGCCGCCGCGGGTGTGGCGGTCGGCGAAAAGGGTGACCGCGACCTCGGTATCGGTCTCCGACTGAAACTCGTAACCAGCGGCGAGCAGCTGTTCGCGCAGCCGCTCGTGATTCTCGATGATGCCGTTGTGGACCAGGGCCACCTCGCCGGCGGCGGTGTGCGGGTGGGCGTTGATGTCGTTGGGGACCCCGTGGGTGGCCCAGCGCGTGTGGGCGATGCCGGTGCCGCCGGCCGGCAGCCGGGGCTCGAGTGCGCTGGCCAGGTCATCGACCCGGCCGGCGACCCGGGTCCGCGACAGACGGCCGTCGGGATCGATAACAGCCATTCCGGCGGAGTCGTACCCCCGGTACTCCAGACGCCTCAGGCCTTCCAGCAGGACCGGGGCCACGTCTCGCTGCGCGCAGGCACCGACGATTCCGCACATATCAGCGAATCCAGATGCCCTGCTCGTTGGGCACGAGCAGCACCGAACAGGGGCAATTGCGGCAGACCTGCTGCGCCGTGCTGCCCAGGGCGAGGTCACGCCCGGGGCCGTCACCGCGCTTGCCCACCACGACCATGCTGCTGCGCTCCTTCTCGGCGACGTTGCGGATCACCCGCGACGGGGTCCCGGTCTCCAGCCGGGTCGTGACCTCGATGCCCCGCGCCTCGGCCTGCTCGGCAAAGTGCTGCAGGCGCTCCTGGCCCTCGGTCCGGGTGTCCTCGTCGGTGACGTGCAGCACGGTGAGCGCACCGGTATGCTCGCCGATATCCAGCGCCAGGGACTGGGCCGCGGCAGCCTTTTTGGAGAAGTCGGTGGCCAGCATGGGCCGCTGGAACGTCTCGCCGTGGCCGAAGGTATTCGGGTCCGGGGCGATGCGCTCCATGAGCACCGGCAGCGCGGTCTGCCGGGCGAGTTCGAGGACCGTAGAGCCGTGATAGAACTCGCGCAGCAGCCCCTCGCCGCGCGAGCCGAGCAGGATCAGCTGCGCGCCGTAGCCGCGGCCGATCTTGGCGAGCTCCGGGGCGGGGAAGCCGATCGGCTGCTGGATGTCGACCTGGTAGCCGGCCGCCTGGAGGTCCGACTGCTTCTGGGCCAGACGCCGACGGGCCTCGGCGCGATGGCTCTCGCTGAGATCGTCCGGGTCATCGATGCGCAGGACATCGACCAGCGTAAACTGCTTCGCCCCGAACTTGTGCAGCTCACCGATGGCATCGAGCAGGGGCTGGTAGGGGGACTCGAAGTGCACCGCAACGACTGTGTGGTCGAACATGCTCGCTCCTTACTCTTCCTTGGCACCGTCGGACGCCGGCGTGGCATCGCTATCATCGGGAGGTCCGCGACGGCCCGTCAAGCCGGGATGCTGCCAGCCGGGGATGGTCCGGGCGCGGCTGCGCGCGACGGTCAGGGCGTCGGCCGGCGCGTCGCTGGTCAACGTTGTTCCGGCACCGATGGTGGCCCGGTCACCCACCTGGACCGGGGCGACCAGCTGGCTTCCCGAGCCGATGAAGGCGTCCTCGCCAATCTGCGTGCGGTGTTTGCGGGCACCGTCGTAGTTGCACGTGATGGTCCCCGCGCCGAGATTGGCCCGGGCCCCGACCTCAGCATCGCCGACGTAGGTGAGGTGATTGGCCTTGGCCCCGGGGCCCAGACGAGCCGCCTTGGTCTCGACGAAATTCCCCACCCGGGCGCCCTCCTCGAGCACGGTCCCGGGACGGAGATGGGCGAAGGGGCCGATCCGGCACCCGGGGCCGATCCGGGCCTGCTCGATGACAGTATAGGGTCCGAGGCGCGCCCCGTCCTCGACAACGCAGTCCCGGAGCACGGTGCCCTGGGCGATGTGCACGTTGTCGCCGAGCGCCACCTCGCCTTCCAGGGTACAGTCGGGCTCGATGGCGCAGTCGGTGCCGAAACGCACTTGACCGCGCAGAGTGAAACGCTCGGGGGCCACCAGACGCAGGCCTCCGCGCAGCAGCCGCCGGGCCTCGCGGCGCTGGTACGCCTGCTCGACTTCCGCGAGCTGGACAAGGTCGTTGATGCCGCTGGCCTCGCCGGGGTCCGCAGTGAACCGGGCGAGCACCGGGACGCCGTCCGCGACAGCAGCGGCCACCGCGTCGGTCAGGTAGTACTCCCCCTGGGCGTTGTCCGCCGACAGGGCCGCCATCCAGCGGCGCAGGTCGGCGGCCGGAGCCGCCATAAGCCCGGTATTGATTTCATCTACGCCCCGCTGCCCCGGGTCGGCGTCCTTCTCCTCGACGATCGCCACCACGCCCCCGGCTGCATCGCGGATCACGCGCCCGTAGCCGGTGGGATCGGGCACCCGGGCGGCCAGCAGCTCCAAGCCGTGTCCGTCGACCAGCGGCTCGAGGGTGGCCGGGGTAACCAGCGGGACATCGCCGTAGAGGACCAAGACCCGATGATCATCGGGGATCTGCGGTAGGGCGCAGGCGACCGCGTGGCCGGTGCCAAGCTGCTCGGGCTGCTCGACCCAGTGCACCGGATAGTCGGCGTGCGCCGCGGCGACCTCCTGGCCGCCGTGACCATAGACCACGTGCACCTGCTCCGGCCCCAAGGCGAGGGCCGTATCGAGCACGTGGGAGAGCAGGGAGCGCCCAGCCAGCGGCTGCAGCACCTTAGGCTGGGCCGAACGCATGCGGGTCCCCTTGCCCGCAGCCAGTATGACCACGGCAACAGGTGCCCGCATGGTCGGTTCCTCCGTTCGCGTCAGCGCTTGGCCCGCTTGCGCAGGCTCTCGAGGGTTCTCAGCTGCGCCATGGCTTCGGCAAGCTCCGCCTGGACGGAGCTGTAATCCACCTCGTCCTTCTGCTCGCGGAGCTTCTCCTCGGCCCGCCGCTTGGCCTCCAGGGCCGCGGCCTCGTCGATGTCACGTGCACGCACTGCGGTATCGGCGAGTACCGTCACCTTGTGCGGCTGGACCTCGAGCAGGCCCCCGGAAGCGTAGAAGAAGAATTCCTCTTCGTCGCCCTCCGGGGTGATGCGCAGCTCACCCGGACGCAGCCGGGTCAGCAGCGGGGCGTGACGCGGGGCGATACCCACGTCACCCTCGGCCGCCGGCGCGATGACCATGGTGGCCCGGCCGGCGTACAGCTGCTCTTCGGCACTTACGATGTCAACTTGGAGCGTGCTCATGGCACCCCCGGATTACAGGTTCTTGGCCTTCTCGGCGGCCTCTTCGACGGTACCGACCATGTAGAACGCCTGCTCGGGCAGGTGGTCGTACTCGCCGTCGATGATCGCCTTGAAGGACGCGACGGTGTCCTTCAGCGGGACGTACTTGCCGGGCATCCCGGTAAACACCTCCGCGACGAAGAACGGCTGGGACAGGAAGCGCTGGATCTTCCGCGCCCGGGAGACGGTGAGCTTGTCCTCCTCGGAAAGCTCGTCCATGCCCAGGATCGCGATGATGTCCTTAAGCTCCTTGTAGCGCTGCAGGACACCCTGGACCCCGCGGGCGACGTCGTAGTGCTCCTGGCCGATGACCAGCGGGTCGAGCTGGCGCGAGGTGGAGTCCAGCGGATCGACCGCCGGGTAGATACCGAGCTCGGCGATCTGGCGCGAGAGCACGATGGTCGCGTCCAGGTGAGCAAAGGTCGTCGCCGGCGCCGGGTCGGTGAGGTCGTCGGCCGGAACATAGACCGCCTGCACCGATGTGATGGAACCGGTCTTGGTGGAGGTGATGCGCTCCTGGAGCTTGCCCATCTCCTCGGCCAGCGTCGGCTGGTAGCCGACTGCCGACGGCATGCGGCCGAGCAGCGCGGAGACCTCCTGGCCGGCCAAGGTGTAACGGTAGATGTTGTCGATGAACATCAGCACGTCACGCCCCTCGTCGCGGAAGTACTCGGCCATGGTCAGGCCGGTCAGCGCGACGCGCAGGCGGTTACCCGGCGGCTCGTTCATCTGGCCGTAGACCAGCGAGACCTTGTCGAGGACGTTGGAGTCCTTCATCTCGTGGTAGAAGTCGTTGCCCTCGCGGGTGCGCTCGCCGACACCAGCAAAGACGGAGTAACCGGAGTGCTCCACCGCGATGTTGCGGATCAGCTCCATCATGTTGACCGTCTTGCCGACGCCGGCGCCGCCAAACAGGCCGACCTTGCCACCCTTGGCGAACGGGCACAGCAGGTCGATGACCTTGATCCCGGTCTCAAGCAGCTCCTGGCCGCCGGACTGGTCCTCGTAGGTCGGCGCGTTGCGGTGGATCGGCCAGCGCTCCTCGGTCTTCACGTCGCCGGCCTCGTCCACCGGCTCGCCGAGGACGTCCATGATGCGCCCCAGGGTCCCCTGGCCGACCGGCACCGAGATCGGGCCGCCGGTGTTCGAGACTTTCTCCGAGCGCGTCAGGCCGTCGGAGGACCCCATGGCGATCGTGCGGACGACGCCGTCGCCCAGCTGCTGCTGGACCTCGAGGGTCAGGCCCCGCTCGTCGACCACGAGGGCGTCGTAGATCTGCGGCACCTGGTCACGCGGAAATTCCACGTCGACCACTGCACCAATCACCTGAACGATCTTTCCAGCGCTCATTCGGATCCCCTCAGATAGCTTCTCGCGGGCCGCGCAGGCCCGCCGTTGATATTGGAAATCGGTATTAGCCCGAAACGGCCTCGGCGCCCGAGACGATCTCGGTCAGCTCCTGCGTGATCGCCGCCTGGCGGGCCTTGTTGTACGTGATCTGCAGGTCGTCGATGATCTCCGCGGCGTTGTCGGAGGCGCTCTTCATCGCGATCATTCGCGCTGCCATCTCGCAGGCGATGTTCTCGACCACGCCCTGATAGACCTGGGACTCGACGTAGCGGCGCAGCACATCATCCAGCAGCGAGGCAGCGTCCGGCTCATAGATGTAGTCCCAGTTCTCGAGCATTTCCTCCTCGCGAACCGGCTCGACCGGGATCAGCCGCTGGACCTGCGGCCGCTGGGTCATGGTGTTCACGAACTGGTTGCTCACCAGGTTCACCCGGTCGATGGTGCCGTCCACGTAGGCGTCGAGCAGGACCTTGATCGGCCCGATCATCTGCTCGAGCTTCGGGCGGTCGCCGATGTCGCGGACCTCGGCGGGGATCTCGACCCCGGTGCGCTCGAAGAAGCCGATGCCCTTGGCGCCGATGGGCACGACCTGGGCGCCGACGCCCTGCTCCTGCCAGCCCTTGAGGTCGTTGATCGCCGCCTTGAACAGGTTGACGTTCAGACCCCCGCACAGACCGCGGTCGGTGGAGACGACGATGTAGCCGACGCGCTTGACCTCGTCGCGCTCGACCAGAAACGGATGGCGGTAATCCGGATTGGCGTGGCCGAGGTGGCCGATGACCTGCCGGATTTTTTCGGCGTACGGCCGCGTCGCCTCCATACGCTCCTGGGCACGCCGCATCTTCGATGCGGCGACCATCTCCATCGCGCTTGTGATCTTCTGCGTGTTCTGAACGCTCTTGATCTTGGTCTTTACTTCTTTCGCCCCGGCCATGCCGTCACCTATGTGTCGTTAAGGGGCCGGCCGGGGAGCGTGTAGCTCCCCGGCAGCGCGTGCTCACCACGTGCGATTTTTCTTGAACGCGTCCATCGCCTTCTGCATCTCGGCGTGGATCTCGTCGTTGTAATCGCCGGTCTCCGTGATGCGCTGGAGCAGCTCGGCGTGCTCGGCACGCAGGTAGTCGAGCAGCGCCTTCTCGAAACGAACCACCTGGTCGTTCTCGACGTCGTCGACATAACCCTCGTTGGCGGCGAAGAGCACGAAGGCCATCTCACCGACCGACTGCGGCTCGTACTGCCCCTGCTTCATCAGCTCCATGGTGCGCTTGCCGCGCTCGAGCTGCTGGCGCGTGGTCTCGTCCAGATCGGAGGCGAACTGGGAGAACGCCGCCAGCTCGCGGTACTGGGCCAGCGCCAGGCGGACACCGCCGCCGAGCTTCTTGATGATCTTCGTCTGCGCCGAGCCACCCACGCGGGAGACCGACAGACCGGCGTTCACCGCGGGCCGCACGCCCGAGTTGAAGAGGTCCGTCTCGAGGTAGATCTGCCCGTCGGTGATCGAGATCACGTTCGTCGGCACGAAGGCGGACACGTCGCCGGCTTGGGTCTCGATGATGGGCAGCGCGGTCAGCGACCCCGTCTGGCCCTTGACCTCGCCATTGGTGCGACGCTCGACTTCCTCGGCGTTGATGCGCGAGGCGCGCTCGAGTAGCCGGGAGTGGAGGTAGAAGACGTCACCCGGGTACGCCTCACGACCCGGCGGCCGGCGCAGCAGCAGGGAGACCTGGCGGTAGGCCCAGGCCTGCTTAGTCAGGTCGTCGTAGATGATCAGCGCATCTTCGCCGCGGTCACGGAAGTACTCGCCCATGGCGCAGCCGGCGTAGGGGGCGATGTACTGCATGGCGGCCGACTCGGAGGCGCCGGCGTTGACGACGATGGTGTTGTCCATCGCGCCATGCTCCTCGAGCTTGCGCACCACGTTGGCCACCGTCGAGTTCTTCTGCCCGACCGCGACGTAGATGCACTTAATGCCGCTGTCCTTCTGGTTGATGATCGCGTCGACGGCCACCGCGGTCTTGCCGGTCTGGCGGTCGCCGATGATCAGCTCACGCTGACCCCGGCCGATCGGGACCATGGAGTCGATCGCCTTGAGGCCGGTTTGCACCGGCTGATCGACGCCCTCACGGGTGATAACGCCGGGAGCGACCTTCTCGATGGGCTCGCTGGTCTCGGTCTTGATCGGGCCCTTGCCGTCGCAGGGGCGGCCCAGGGCGTCGACCACGCGGCCGAGCATAGCCTCACCGACCGGCACCTCGAGGATGCGGCCCGTGCACTTGACGGTGGCCCCCTCCTTGATGTGCTGATAGTCACCGAGGAGGACGGCACCGACGGAGTCCCGCTCGAGGTTCAGAGCCATGCCGAAGGTGTCGTCAGGGAACTCCAGCATCTCGCCGAACATGACGTCGGCGAGGCCGTGGATGCGGCAGATGCCGTCGCCGACACTGACGACGGTGCCTTCGTTGCGGGCCTCAGCCGCCGCGTCGAAGTTCTCAATGCGACGCTTGATGAGCTCGCTGATCTCCGATGGATTGACTTGCATCGTCCTACCTCGTCAATGAACCAGTGCACTCGAGAGGCGGGCCAGTTTGCCCTTCACCGAGCCGTCTATGGTGGTGTCGCCAGCGCGGATAATCGCCCCCCCGATGAGGGACTCGTCGATCCGCGTCTGCAGCCGCACCTCTCGGCCGAGGCGCTTGCGGAGCGCTTCGGCCAGGCGTTCTTGCTGCGCGTCCTCGAGCTGGGTCGCCGAAAGCACCTCGACATCGACGATGCCCTCGGCCTCGGCACGCAGCTGCTCGTAGACCCGGGCGACCTCCGGCGCGTACTGCAGGCGCCGGTTGCTCGCCAGCAGCCGGACGAAATTCTTCCCGGCCTGCCCGATGTCGCCTGCCGCCTCGCAGACTGTGCCGGCGAGTTCCTCGGCACTGATCCGCGGGTGGGTGAGCAGCGAGGCGAGCTGGGGCACCTGCACCACCTCGGCCACCGCCGCAAGCCGACGCGACCAAGCCTCGCGCTCGGTCGCGTCGTCACCGGCAAGCTCGAAGACGGCGCGCGCGTAAGGTCGGGCCAGTGTGCTGCGCTCGGCCATGGCGCCTCCCTAGATTTGCGTCGCCAGATCGTCGATCAGATCCTTGTGCGCCTTGGCGTCCACCTCGCGCTTCAGGATCTGGCTGCTCGCCTGCACGGCGATGGTTGAGACCTGCTTGCGCAGGTCCTCGCGGGCCCGCTGGATCTCCTGATCGATCTCCTCACGGGCGGAGGCCAGGATCCGGTCGGCCTCGGTGCGGGCCTCGGCCCGCGCCTCTTCGATCATCTCGGCCTGACGCTTGTTGGCCTGGTTGATGATCTGGCTGGCCTGCTCGCGGGCGTCCCGCAGCATGGCGTCGACCTCGGCCTGAGCCTTCTCCAGCTCCTCCTTGCCGCGTTCACCGGCGGCGAGGCCGTCGGCAATCTGCTTCTGCCGGTCGGCAAGCGCCTGTTGGATCGGCGGCCAGACGAATTTCATGGTGAACCAGACGAACAGCGCGAAGCTGATCATCGGCCCCCAGAACGTGGCACCAAAGTTCACGGTTTCACCTCCGATCGAGCTGGCGGCTTAAAAGCGCCGGCGTGTGTTTACGCGCCGGCGGCGGCCTCGACAGCACCCAGGAACGGGTTGGCGAAGGTGAAGAACAGCGCGATACCAACGCCGATCATGGCGACGGCGTCGAGCAGGCCGGCGACCAGGAACATGCGAACCTGCAGCATCGGGGCCATCTCGGGCTGACGGGCGACGCCCTCGAGGAACTTGCCGCCGAGGAGGCCGAAGCCGATACCGGTGCCGATGGCGCCGCCGGCGATCAGGATGCCCACGGTCAGGGCGGTCAGCCCCTGGACGTTAGCAATGAGCTCTGCGAGTTCCATGTGATTCCTCCCGGATTCTCAGTATCGAAAGTGGGGCAGTTTAATGTTCTTCATACGCCATGGCCAGATAGACCACGGTGAGCATCATGAAGATGAAGGCCTGCAGCGGCACGACCAGGATGTGGAAGATCGCCCAGGGCGTGCCGAGCGCCCACTGGATCCACCACGGGAGCAGAGAGATCAGGATGAAGACCAGCTCTGCGGCGTAGAGGTTGCCGAACAGTCGCAGGGAGAGCGACACCGGCTTGGCGATGAACTCCACGACGTTGAGGATCAGGTTGGCCGGAGCCAGCCACGGGCCCAGGGGATGGGTGACCCAGCTCTTGAGCCAGCCACCGACACCCTGGCCCATCACGCCGTAGATGATGATCAGCGCCAGCACGCTCAGGGACAGGCCGAAGGTGAAATTCAGGTCGACACTGGGAAGGATCTTCCAGTAGTCCACCCCCACGGCCATCATGATGCTCGGCACCATGTCGATCGGCACGAGGTCCATCAGGTTGGAGAGGAAGACCCAGCAAAAGATGGTCAGCGCCAGCGGCGCGATGACCTTGCTCTTCGCGTGGAAGGTCTCCTTCACCGTCTTGTCGATGAACTCGATCATGGCTTCGACGAAGTTCTGCAGCCCACCCGGTACGCCCGGCGTGGCCTGGCGGGCGGCCAGCCAGAAGACGTAGCAGAACAACGCGCCGAGACCGAACGACATGATCAGGGTATCGATATGGAGCGTCCAGAAGCCGGTGGCCCCGGAGTCGATCGTACCCTCGGTCAGGTCCAGGCGAAGGTTGGTGAGGTGGTGCTGGATGTAGTCCGTCGCGTCGAACTCGCTGTCGGCGCTCATGGCAAACGTTGCTCCCCGGTTTGGTACCGCGCGGATGCGCTAGGTACGGAGGGCCCCCAAGAAGAAGAACCAGTAGGTGCCTAGGGCGGCTGCGTACGTTGTTATCAGCGGCAGAAAGTGCCCGCTTAACCATCGGAGCGCGATAATAAAGAGCACCGCCGTGAGAATCAACTTCACGACTTCTCCGATGTAAAAAGCCCTGAGCACTTGCCGGGGCGCCGTCCCCGGCGCCTTGGAAAAGACGTGGGCCGCGTAGTAGGCCGAGGGGACGATGGCGATCGCGGCACCGCAGGCCGCGGCGATGGCCGACCAACCACCGTCCAGGAGCCAGAGGCCAGTGGCTATGGTGCCAACGCCGGCTTGGGTCAGCAGGACAGCGATAACCACCCGTAACGCCGGGCGGCGGCTGCGCCACATGCCCTGTGGCTCGTAATCCTGATTGAGGGCTTCGCTCACTTCCACGCTTTACGCCCTACGGCATCGATAAGTGGCGGAGTCTAAACGGCGGCATCAGGGGGGTCAAATCAGGCTCCCTTACTCAACGGATACGTCCGAGGATGCCGTCGAGTTCCTCGAGGCTGCTGTAACGGATGACCAGCCGGCCCTTGCCCTGGCGGCGGCTGTGCTGGATGTCCACCGGCGCCCCCAACCGATCGGCGAGCGTATCGCGCAGTCGCTCGACATCCGGGTCGAGGCGCCGGGCATCACCGCCCTGCTCCTGTTCGCTCTCCGAGGGCGCCGCGGCGGCCTTCTGGTAGCGGCGGACCAGGGATTCCGTCTGGCGCACGGTCAGCTGATCGCGGGCTACGCGGGCGGCCGCCTCGCTCTGCGCGGTGCCCGTCAGTCCGGCCAGGGCCTTGGCGTGCCCGGCTTCGAGGCGGCCCTCGCTGACCAATCGCTGTACATCCTCATTCAGTTCGAGCAGCCGCAGCAGGTTCGTTACCGCGGTACGGGAGCGCCCCACCGCCTCGGCGGTCTTCTGATGGGAGAGGCCGAACTCGTGGATCAGCCGCTGCAGGGCACCGGCGGCCTCCAGCGGGTTGAGGTCTTCGCGCTGGAGGTTCTCGATCAGACCGACGGCAATGGCGGCCTCGTCGGGGATGTCGCGGACCAGCGCCGGCACGTGGTCGATACCGGCGCGTTGAGCGGCGCGCCAGCGGCGCTCACCTGCGACGATCTGATAGCGGCCGGCCTCGGTGGGGCGCACCACCAGCGGCTGGACGACGCCCTGGGCGCGGATGGAATCGGCCAGCTCCTGCAGGGCCTGATCGTCAAAGTGGCGCCGCGGCTGATGGGGGCCACGCTCCAGCAGATCCACGGGCAGGTCATGAAGCTCGCCGCCATCCACCGGCTGGCCGGCGGCGACGGCACCGGGCTCGGCACCGAGCAGGGCATCCAGGCCGCGGCCGAGACCACGCTTCTTGTTCGACATACGTCTGCTCTCTCCTCGGGTTGCGTGCGGTGAGTCGATCAGGCGGAGGCGGCCGTGGCCGCCTGGCCGCTGCGGTGGCGGCGTTCCATCTCGGTGGCCAGGGCCATATACGCCAGGGCGCCGCGCGAGGCGCGATCGTAAGCAAGGGCCGGTAATCCGTGGCTGGGCGCTTCGGCGAGGCGCACGTTGCGCGGGATCATGGTGCGATAGAGCTGCGCCTCGAAGTGGGCGGCGAGCTGCTCACCGACCTGATTGGCCAGGTTATTGCGGGCGTCATACATGGTACGCAGCAGCCCGTCGATGGCGAGGCTCGGGTTGGCGCTGGCCTGGACTCCGCGGACGGTATCGAGCAGCGCAGTCAATCCCTCGAGGGCGAAGTACTCGCACTGGATCGGGATCAGAACCCCGTGAGCGGCCACCAGGGCGTTCAGGGTGAGGATATTCAGCGAGGGCGGACAGTCGATGAGGATGTAGTCGTAGTCCTCGGTGACGGCGCGGAGCTGACGACTGAGTCGCTGTTCACGCCGGTCCGCCTCCAGCAACTCGACCTCGGCGGCGGTCAGGTCTCCGTTCGCGGGCAGGACGTCAAAGCCGGCGCCCTCGATGGCATGGATCGCCTCGGAGACAGCCGCCTGCTCGGCCAGGACCTCGTAGGCGGTCGGGGCAATCGCGCGGCGATCCAGCCCCGAGCCGACGGTGGCGTTGCCCTGCGGATCCAGGTCGATGAGCAGGACGCGCTTGCGGTTGGCGGCCAGCGAGGCGGCCAGGTTGACGCAGGTGGTGGTCTTGCCGACGCCGCCCTTCTGATTGGTGATTGCGATGATCCGACCCATGACACTCTCCTGCGTTTCGGCTCCCGGCCAGGCCGGGGTCAGGGTTGAACGGGCGCGCGGCGGATGACGAGTCGGGCGCGCCCCTGACCGGCGATGGCCGGCAACTCGTGAACCTCGAGCTCCGCGGCAACCTCGCCGGGAAGCTCGGCCAACTCTTCCTCGATGCGCTCGCCCTTGAGGGCGAGCAACGCCCCGCCCGGCGCGAGCAGGCACCGTGTTCCCTCGATCAGTCTGACCAGTGGGGCAACGGCACGTGCGGTGACGACCGCAAAGGTGCGCTGGTCGAACGATTCCATGCGCGCCTGACGGACCTGGACGTGGCTCAGACCCAGTTCGGTGGCGCATTGACGGAGGAAGCGCGTCTTCTTGCCGTTGCTGTCGATCAGGGTGACCGGCCGTTCGGGCTCCACCAGGGCCAGAGCGAGACCGGGGAACCCTGCGCCACTGCCGACATCCGCCAGGGCGCCGGGCGGGAGATGGTGCCGCACCACCAGGCTGTCGAGCAGGTGGCGATCGATGAGCGTCCCGGTATCCCGCGCAGCGGTGAGATTGTACGCGCGATTCCAGCGCATGAGCAGGGACAGGTACGCCTCGAGGCGCTGCCGGGCAGGGCCATCGAGGTCGATATCGAGCTCCTCAAGGCGCGCATTCAGGTGGTTACGCGGCATCTTCATCCTCACTGACAGCCCGCAGCCACCCGCGGCGGCGTAGATGAATGAGCAGCAGCGAGATGGCAGCAGGGGTCACGCCGGGCAGGCGTGCGGCCTGCCCCACCGTTGTTGGGCGCATACGGGTCAGCCGCTCGCGCACCTCGGTCGAGAGGCCATCGATGGCCCCATAGTCCAGGGCGTCCGGGATACGGACGCTCGAATAGCGCTGGTGGCGCTGGTTTTCCAGGTCCTGCCGTTCCACGTAGCCGTCGTAGCGCGCCTCGATCTCCAGCTGCCGCACGGCACGCTCTGTTGGCCGGTCGGTCTCCAGGGCGCCGATGAAGCGGACATCGTCGTACGAGAGTTCGGGGCGGCGCAGAAGGTCGTAGAGGCTCTGATCGCGCCGAAGACGTGCGCCCAGACGCTCCTCCTGCGCAGCGGAGAGCCCCCCCGGCTGAACACGCGTCGCCTGCAGGCGCTGGCGCTCGCTCTCCAGCGCATCCCGGTAGCGCGCGAAGCCGGCCCACTGCGCCTCTCCGACCGAGCCCAGGCCGCGGCCGATCTCCGTCAAGCGGTCCTCGGCGTTGTCATCACGCAGACGCAGTCGGTGCTCGGCACGGCTGGTGAACATTCGGTACGGCTCGGTGACGCCGGTGGTGACCAGATCGTCGATCAGCACGCCGATATAAGCCTCATCCCGCGTCGGGAACCAAGGATCCTCGCCGGCGGGTACACGGGCTGCGTTGAGTCCGGCGATCAGTCCCTGGGCGGCGGCCTCCTCGTAGCCGGTGGTGCCGTTGATCTGCCCAGCCAGATAGAGCCCGCCGACGGTGGCACTTTCCAGCCAAGGGGTCAGTCCGCGGGGGTCGAGATAGTCGTACTCGATGGCGTAGCCGGGGCGGGTGATTTGTGCCTGCTCGAGGCCCGGCATGCTGCGGATCAGGGCCTCCTGAACGGCAAATGGCAGCCCGGTGGAGACGCCATTGGGGTAGAGCTCAGTGGCGTGGAGCCCCTCGGGCTCGAGGAACACCTGATGGTGATCGCGATCGGCGAAACGTACCACCTTGTCCTCGATGGACGGACAGTAGCGCGGCCCAGAGGACTGGATGGCACCGCTGTACATCGGCGACTCGTCGAGCGCATCACGGATGATGCGGTGGGTCTCGGGGGTCGTCCAGCTGATCAGGCAAGCCGCCTCGGGGAGCGGGCGCTCCGGCGGACAGAACGGCGAGAACAGTGGGCGCGGGTTGTCCCCGTGTTGGGCGTCTAAACGGTCAACCGCGACGCTGCGGCGGTCGATGCGCGGCGGGGTGCCGGTCTTCAGCCGCTGAACCGGCAGACCGAGATCGCGCAACGATGCCGCCAACTGATCGGCCGCCGGATCGCCGGCACGCCCCGCGCTGTGGCGGGAGGCCCCGATGTGGATCCGTCCGGCCAGGAAGGTTCCGGCCGTGATGACCACTGCTGGGGCATGGAAGCGGGCACCGCTTTCGGTCCGTACGCCGCAACAGCGATCACCCTCGATCAGCAGCTCGTCGGCAGCATCCTGAAAGAGCGCGAGGCTGGGAAGGACGTCGAGTGCCTGTCGAGCGGCACGGGCGTACGTCGGTCGGTCCGCTTGGATGCGGGTCGCACGAACCGCTGGGCCCTTGCGCTGGTTCAGCACGCGCGCGTGGATAGCCGAGGCGTCGGCAAGGCGCCCCATGACGCCGCCAAGGGCATCAATCTCACGCACCAGGTGCCCCTTACCGATCCCGCCGATGGCGGGGTTGCAGGAGAGCGCACCAATAGTCTCAAGATTGTGCGTGATCAGCAGGGTCGAACGCCCCAGACGGGCGGCCGCAGCGGCGGCCTCGGTGCCGGCATGGCCGCCGCCTATAACGATGACATCGTAGCGGTTGGTGTTCATGCGGGGATTTTGGGCCGCCGGGGCAGAACCCTCAAGGGGGATGTTCCACGTGGAACAGTGCACACCCCCCGACTGGGCTCCCCTCCCCAAAACCGGAGTGTTCCACGTGGAACTACTTGCCGATGCAGAACCCGGAGAAGATCCGATCCAGTAGTGCTTCGTGGCTGACGCAGCCTGTAATCTCGCCCAGCGAGCTCTGCGCCCGACGCAAGGCCTCCGCGACCAGCTCTTCCTCACCGCCCCGCGTCGCTGCCCCCAGCGCCTCTTCGAGTTCTCCGGCGGCCCGATCCAGCGCATCCAAATGACGCTGCCGCGCCGCCCAGGCGTCGTCCCCAGCCTCGCCGGCCACCAGCGACTCCAGACCGTCGCGAAACGCCTCCATGCCAGCCCCGGTCCGCGCACTGACCCGCGCCACCGACACGTGCCCACCGAGTGCGCCACCCTCTTCCCACCCGGGTGCCTCCCCGGTCTCGTCGATCTTGTTCCAGACCACAACCGCCGGCCCGGGCGCCTGCGCCTCCAGCCGCTCTCGCAGCTCCCCGTCGAGCGCCCCACCGGCCTCCACAACCACTAAAAGCAGATCCGCCTCCGCTGCAGCCGCCCGTGCACGCCGGGCGCCTTCAGCCTCGATTTCGTCCTGCTCCTCGGCACGCCGTAATCCGGCCGTATCCAGCAGCTCCGCCCGCCTCGCCCCGATCACCGCCCGCTGCCGCACCACATCCCGCGTGGTGCCCGCGCGACCCGAGACAATCGCCGCCTCCTCCCCGCTCAGCCCGTTCAGCAAGCTCGATTTCCCAGCGTTCGGCGGCCCAATGAGCACCACCCGCATTCCATCGCCGAGTCGGACCCCTGCCGATGCACGCCGCCGAATCTCCTCAAGCTCCCCCAGCAAACCCCGAACCTCTCTGCCGAGCTCCGGCGGATCGGCCGGCACGTCCTCGTCGTCCGGGAAATCCAGGAAGGCTTCCACATGCGCCCGCAGCTCGAGCATGCGCTCCCCAAGCCGATCCACCCGCTGCCCGAAAGCGCCGGAAAGAGCGCGCAGCGCCGCCCGACGAGCGCTGTCCGTCTCCGCCTCGACCAAAGACGCCACCGCCTCGGCCTGCGTCAGATCCAGCCGACCATTGAGGAAGGCGCGCTCCGAGAACTCCCCGGGCCCAGCCGGACGCGCTCCCGCCGCGCAGAGCGCCCCGAGGATCGCTCCCACCGCCGCAGGGCTCCCGTGGCCCTGCAGCTCCACCACGTCCTCCCCGGTATACGACGCCGGCGCCTTGAAAACCAGAACCAGCCCTTGATCGAGCACTTCCCCGGCCGCATCCCGAAAGCGCCGCAGTGCCGCCTCCCGCGCCGCCGGCAGCGGACCGGCCACCGCTTCCGCGACCGCCAGTGCCCGCCGACCGGATACCCGAACGACAGCGACCCCGCCCTGCCCGGGCGGGGTCGCCATCGCACAGATCGTGTCGGCCTGCCGGCCGTCGTCTACGCTGTGTCGGATTTCTCCACCTGACGCAGTATGTACCATTGCTGTGCGATCGACAGGATGTTGTTGGTCAGCCAGTAGAGTACCAGTCCCGCCGGGAACAGCATGAAGAAGCCGGTGAACACGAAGGGCAGGACCTGCATCACCCGCTTCTGGATCGGATCCATCGGCGGCGGGTTCAGCTTCATCTGCACCAGCATGCTCGCGCCCATCAGCAACGGCAGGATGAAGTAGGGATCGCGGCTGGACAGATCCTGGATCCAGAGCATGAA
Organism: Halorhodospira sp. M38; assembly: GCF_022227985.1. Classification (NCBI taxonomy): domain Bacteria; kingdom Pseudomonadati; phylum Pseudomonadota; class Gammaproteobacteria; order Chromatiales; family Ectothiorhodospiraceae; genus Halorhodospira; species Halorhodospira sp. M38. The sequence goes on along the minus strand of NZ_JAJNQP010000009.1, from coordinate 5,458 downwards.
CGGCGCGTGCCGCAGCTCGACACTCTCGACCAGGACCCAGTACAGGGCGATAAACACCGGGATCTGCACCAGGATCGGCAGGCAGCCGCCCAGCGGGTTGATCTTCTCCTTCTTGTAGAGCTCCATCAGCGCTTGGTTCATCTGCTGCCGATCATCCGAGTAACGCTCCCGGATCTGTTGCATCTTCGGCTGAACCTTGCGCATCTTCGCCATCGAGCGATAGCTGATCGCAGAGAGCTTATAGAAGGCGATCTTAATCAACAGCGTCAGGATCAGGATCGCCACGCCCCAGTTCTTGACCAGGTTTTCGATCTGATCCAACGCCCAGAACAGCGGGTTGGCGAGGATGGTCAGGAACCCGTAATCCACGGTCAGACGCAGGTCGTCGACCTCCAGCGCCGACCCCACCGCCGTAAGCCGGTCCTGCTCCTTAGGGCCGATGAACAGCCGGTTCGTCTTCTGACCGCTTTCCCCCGCCTCGAGCTGCAGCCACGGCGAAGACATGCCGAGCAGGTACGTCTCCTGCGGGAGTGCCCGCGTGTAGTAACGGTACGTCTCGCCACGCTCCGGGATCATCACCCCGAGGAAGTAGTGCTGGAGCATGGCCGCCCACCCGTCACGCACGTCCCGCGACAGGTCCGAGTCCTCCATGTCGCTGAAGGAGATCCGGCTAAAGCGATCCTCCTGCGTATACAGCGACCCCCCGGTGAAGCTGTGGATGTACCACGGCGTGGTGCCCGGCGGATCCGGCCGCCGACGCAGCTGGATGAACTGGAACCCGCTCCAGTCCGCCTCGGCGTTGTTCTCGACCTCGTGGCGGACATCCACCAGGTAGCTGTCCCGCCGGAAGGTGTAGACCTTGCGCACCTTGACGCCGTCTTGCTCCCAGACCAACGGAACCTCGACGGTGTCCTCGCCCTCGCCGAGCTCGAACGCCTCCTGCTCCACCTCGTAGCGGGCGTCTCGGCCTGGTACAGGTCCATCGCCGCCGAGCCCCGCCTGAGCGACGAACAACGGTTCACCCTCATCGCGCAACAGCCGGTACGGCGTCGGGTCGTCCGAAGCCTTCTGGTGCTTGAGCAGATCCAGTTGCCGAATGTCACCGCCCCGGGTGCTGATCTCCGCCTCAACCAGATCGGTCCTCACCCGCACCCGCTTGGCATCCTCCTCGTCCGGATCCACGACCCCTTCCGCCATCGGGTCCCCGGCGTCGGGCTCCTCGGCCCGGGACGGTGCATCCGGTGCCTCGTCGTCGACTTCGACCTCCTGTTCCTCCACCACTGTTTCCGCGGGTTCCATCTGCTCCCGCTCCCAGGCGAAGTACAACAGCAGGCTGATCCCGGCCAGGGCGATCAGGAGGATGAGGCGTTGATTCTCCATGGGGATCTACTCTCGCGTACGGTCGGTGCGCTCCGGTACGGGGTCGAGCCCGCCCGGATGCCACGGGTGACATTTGCCCAGACGCTTCGCCGCCAGCCAACCTCCGCGCCACGGACCGTGACGGGAGATCGCCTCTGCGGCGTATTCAGAACAGGTCGGGAGGAAACGGCAGCGCGGCCCCAGAAACGGGCTCACCACATACTGATAGGTTCGAATCACCCCGATCAGGAGCCATCGCATGGCCGCCCCCGCGCGTGCGCCCAGAGTTCCTCCAGCGCGCTGAAAAGGGTCGCGTTGTCCGCCTCGGCGACGGCACCGCGCACCCCAACCACAAAATCGCGGTCCGGCAGAGCCGCCTGCCGGACCCGGAAACTTTCGCGGATGATCCGCTTGACTCGGTGCCGTTGTGTGGCCCGGCGCAGTACCCGTTTGGGCACGGCCAGCCCCAGCCGCGGGCGCCCGCACCCATTTTGCCGCGCGCTGATGCGGAAGTAGCGGTTCGACGCCCGCCACTCCGGGGTTCGGAGCACTCCCTCGAACTCCGCACGCTGGAGCAGCCGTGCGGCCCGCGGGAACCTCTCGTCGACCGACAAGAGGAAGCAGGGACCCGGATCAGGCCGTCGGGGTCAGACGCTTGCGCCCCTTGGCGCGGCGGCGCTTGAGCACGAGGCGACCGCCCCGGGTGGCCATGCGGGCGCGGAACCCGTGGGTCCGCTTACGCTTGATATTACTCGGCTGATACGTGCGTTTCATGGTTCACGACTCGTTCATAGAAAGGGATCGGGAGGCCGTCCTCCGGCCAGTGAGCCGCGAATCTACTTCGCCATCAAGGGCCTGTCAATTGCTACAGCGACGCACCGCGTTGCTGTGGAAAACCGGGGAAACCTGTGGATAACCTCCGGACCCCCATTTAGACTGTGTCGTCCACAACCCCCGGCCTTCCCGGCCCACCACCCGGAACAACGAGGTAGCCGTCACGATGGACGACTCGGTCTGGAGCGCGTGCCTTCAGCAGCTAGAGCGCGAGATCCCCGAGCAGCAGCTCAACACCTGGATTCGACCCCTGCAGGCGCAGCTCGAGGGCGACGCCCTGCGCCTCTATGCGCCGAACCGCTTCGTCCTCGATTGGGTGCGCGACAACTTCTCCGCGCGCATCGGCGAACTCCTCGCCGAGATCCGTCCCGGTGAAGCGCTGCGCGTGGAGCTTGAGATCGGCTCCCCGCCCACGCCAGAACAGCGCCAGGGCAGCACCGGCGGTACGGCGCAGGCGTCCACGCAGCGCAGCTCCGAACCGCGACAGCGACCCGTCGACTCCAATCTCAACCCCGGCTTCACCTTCGATTCCTTCGTCGAGGGCAAGTCGAACCAGCTTGCCCGTGCCGCCAGCATGCAGGTCGCCGACAACCCGGGCGGCGCCTACAACCCCCTCTTCCTCTACGGCGGGGTCGGTCTCGGCAAGACCCACCTAATGCACGCCGTCGGCAACGCCATCCGCACGGCCCGCCCCGAGGCCCGCGTCCTCTACCTGCACTCGGAACGCTTCGTCGCCGAGATGGTCAAGGCGCTCCAGCACAATGCGATCAACGAGTTCAAGCGCCATTATCGCAACCTGGATGCCCTGCTCATCGACGACATCCAGTTTTTCGCAGGCAAGGAGCGCTCACAGGAGGAGTTCTTCCACACCTTCAACGCCCTGCTCGAAAGTGAGCAGCAGGTGATCATGACCTGCGATCGCTACCCGAAGGAGGTCAACGGCCTCGAAGAGCGTCTGAAGTCCCGTTTCGGTTGGGGGCTCACGGTGGCCATTGAGCCACCCGAACTCGAAACCCGCGTCGCTATTCTCAAAAGCAAGGCCATCCGCGACGGCGTCGACCTCCCCGATGAGGTCGCCTTCTTTGTTGCCAAACGCCTGCGCTCGAACGTCCGCGAGCTTGAGGGCGCCCTGCGCCGCATCACCGCCAATGCGCAGTTCACCGGCCGCGCCATCGATGTCGACTTCGCCAAGGAGGCCCTGCGCGACCTCCTCGCGCTCCAGGACAAGCTAGTAACCATCGACAACATCCAGAAGACCGTGGCGGCCTACTACAAGATCCGCGTCGGCGATCTGCTCTCCAAGCGTCGCAGCCGGTCCATCACGCGGCCCCGCCACATGGCCATGGTCCTGGCTAAGGAACTGACTTCCCACTCACTGCCCGAGATCGGCGACGCCTTCGGCGGTCGCGACCACAGCACCGTCCTCCACGCCTGCCGCAACATCAAATCGCTGATCGAGGACGATGCACGCCTCGCCGAGGACTACGACAACCTGTTGAGAACCCTGAGCACTTAACCGGGCGCAAGCTGTGGAAAACCCGTGGAGGCTTTCCCGCCTCATTTTCCTCCCCAGGTTTTCCACACGTGGCACACCACTGGCACCGGTACTTGTTGTGAACTCTTTGTTCCTTCCCAGACAGTGCCTTATCAACGCTTTCCACAGGTTGACGCGGGGCCAATAACAACAACAAGCTTTCTCTTTTCCTAAGCAGTCATTACAGCCAACGAGGACGAACATGCGCTTCGAGGTCCAACGCGAACCCCTGCTCGCCGCTCTCCAGTCCATCGTCGGGGTCGTCGAGCGCCGCCAGACCCTGCCCGTTCTCGGCAATATCCGGGTCGAAGCACGCCCGGAACAGGTCCAGCTGACCGCCACCGACCTCGAGGTGGAACTCGTCGCCTACCTCGAGGCTCATACCCAAGACGAGGGTGTCATTACTCTTCCTGCGCGGAAATGGCTGGATATATGCCGTAATCTTCCGGAAGGTGCCTCGATCAGCATCGAAACGAACCAGGATCGCGCTACGCTTCGTGCCGCCAGCAGCCGTTTTTCCCTCGCCACCCTGCCGGCCGACGAATTCCCCGAGGTAGAGTCCATCGGCCAAACCGAGTCCGTCGATATACCACGCACGGAGCTGCGCAAACTGATCGAGCGCACCCATTTCTCCATGGCGCAGCACGACGTCCGCTACTACCTCAACGGTCTGCTCCTCGAGCTCACCGGCAGCGGCGCGCGTGCGGTGGCCACCGACGGTCACCGCCTCGCCCTGGCCGAGAGCGACAGCCCGGTGAGCGTCTCCCAACCTCGGCAGGTCATCGTGCCGCGCAAAGGTGTCCAGGAGCTCTTGCGCCTGCTCGATGACGCTGATGAATCCGCCACCCTGGAATTCGGCACCAACCACGTTCGCGTCACCCTCCAATCGGTGCGCTTCACCTCCAAGCTCATCGATGGTGTCTTCCCCGACTACAATCGGGTGATCCCCCAGGACGGCGACAAGCACGTGCTGATCGACCGCCAATACCTGCGTCAGGCCCTGACCCGCGTCGCCATCCTCTCCAACGAGAAATACCGGGGCATCCGCTTTGCGGTGGAGGGCGACACCCTTCGCATCGGTTCGCACAATCCCGAACAGGAAGAGGCCGAGGAGGAAGTCAGCGTCGACTATGGCGGTGACGCCGTGGAGCTCGGTTTCAACGCGAACTACCTCCTCGACGCCCTCGGCGCCCTGGACACCGAACGCGTGCAGGTCACCCTGACCGATGCCAGCAGCAGCGGCTTGATCCGCGGGGAGGGCCTGGACAACGCCCGCTACGTCGTGATGCCGATGCGGCTCTGAGCTGAATGGAACGCCTGGAGGTCCACGGCTTCCGCAATCTGGATGAGACCCAGCTGCGGCCCCACCCTCACGTCAACGTGGTGACCGGGCCCAACGGCGCGGGAAAGACCAGCCTGCTTGAGGCCATCTACTTCCTCTCGCGGGTTCGTTCCTTCCGCACCCGGCAGAGCGATCGGTTGATCCGCTGGGGGGCGGACGAGGCGCGGGTCATCGCCGGCCGCGGCCAGGATCGCCTGGGGGTGGCCCGCTCCCCCGGCCATACCCGGCTGCGTCTCAACGGCGCCGACGCCAGCACCCGGTCGGCGCTGGCAGCCCGCCTACCGGTGCAGCTGATCAACACCGAGCACCAGCGCCTGCTGCTCGATGGACCCCGGGTCCGCCGCCAGTTCCTCGACTGGGGCACCTTCCACCTGGAGCCCGGCTACCGC
>NZ_JAJNQP010000089.1:0-498 GCF_022227985.1 Halorhodospira sp. M38 | reverse complement strand
GGTTCGAGGCGGTTGCGGCGGAGCTCGAGCGCTGCCGTGCTGCGGTGCACCCGGCACAAGACGCGCACCGGATCGTGCTCGCCCTGCTTGCCGAGAAGGCTGCGCAGGGGGTGGACGGCGAGCGGCGGGCCGCACTGCTTTTCGATGTGGATGACTTAGCCCTGGCGCGGGGACCACGGACCGTGCTGCAGGAGGAATTGCTGGAGATCTTCGCGGACCATGCACAACTGCGCCTGGAGCCGGCCAGCCCAGTGGATGGGAAACAGGGCCAGCGCAGCCAACCGCGCCAGGCGCCGGAGACACCGCAGGGACCGATCGACCTCAACACCGCCTCCATTGAGGAGCTCCAAGCGATTCCGCACGTCGGCCCGGAGCGCGCCGCGGCGATCGCTGCCATGCGCCCCATTCAACGCATCGAGCAGCTCGAGGCCATCGACGGGATCGGCCCACAACGGCTTCGGGAGATCGCGGCGCATGCCCGGCTGAACGACTCCACAA
>NZ_JAJNQP010000088.1:0-499 GCF_022227985.1 Halorhodospira sp. M38 | reverse complement strand
TGTTCGAGGGAGTTGCGGCGGAGCTCGAGCGCTGCCGCGCTGCGGTGCAGCCGGCGCGGGACGCGCACCGGGTCGTGCTCGCTGTAAGCGTCCGGTCGAACCCGTGTATCGGGGCCTGACCCCGAGCGCCTAACCTCCCTCGGCAAGTTGCAGCGGAGGGAGGTTCGACATGACCCGCCAGCAAAGGCACCGCGAGGCCAGGCGCGAGTTCTGGCGCAGGACCCTCGCCGACTGGGCCCGCTCCGGGATGAGCAAGAGTGACTACGCCCGGCTCCACGGTCTCGAGCCCGGCAAGCTGCGGTTGTGGTCGAGCCACTATCCGCACTGGGCGCGCCGCGGCCAGGCATCTGAGAAGGAGAGCTCAGATACCGGAGCCGAGGAGACGGAAGCCGCGAGCACGCCGGCTCAGAGGTTCGTCACGCTGCGGCCGGAGGGTGAAGAGGGTGAGACGGAACTCCCTGCCACCAATTCTGAGGCCGACCCCTCGGGAGCTGAGCCC
>NZ_JAJNQP010000087.1:0-499 GCF_022227985.1 Halorhodospira sp. M38 | reverse complement strand
GGACCTGCGCACGCTACCCGTCTTGGGTGAGCGCTATGGCGTAGTGCCGGGCCTTTCCGACCACACCCTAGAGATGGCCGTGCCGGTGGCTGCAACCGCCCTCGGCACCTGCGTGATCGAGAAGCACGTCACCATGCGCCGCGCCGACGGCGGGCCGGATGCGGCGTTCTCGCTGGAGCCGGAGGAGCTGCGCGATCTCGTGCAGCAGACGCGAACGGCGTGGCAAGCGCTGGGCTGCGTGCGTGAGGGGCCGCGGGAGAGTGAGGCAACCCAGCGGCCCCTGAGGCGGTCGCTGTACGTGGCGAAGGATATGAAAGCGGGTGAGGTTTTCACCCCGGAGCATGTGAAGTCGGTGCGGCCGGGGTATGGGTTGGAGCCGAGGTATTACGAGGCGCTGATTGGGCGCGCAGCGCCCTGCGATCTTCGTGCCGGCATGCCGGTTCCGGAGGGCGCAATAAACAACTCCCAAAGGACAGGTACCTAACTGTCAAGACCTGAC
>NZ_JAJNQP010000086.1:0-601 GCF_022227985.1 Halorhodospira sp. M38 | reverse complement strand
TGCCCGGACAGGTACGGCCTGCGCCGCTGCCCTTAGCTCCGCGGCAATCTCCTCACGCAGCGCGTGCGGCTCAAGAACCTGCACGGCCTGACCAAAGCCGAGCAGCCACCAGCGCAGTTGCGCGGTCAGCGGAACCGACGCCCGCAGGGTGTACCAGCCGTCGTCGCAGGGCTCGATCACCTGATCCGCGGCTAGGGGCGCCTCGCCCAAGTGCTCGGCGACACCGGCGCTGATCCGTAGCTGCAGATCGATGGGCTCGCTTTGCTCGGGGAGGTCGAAGGCACGCTTCTCCTCAATGTAAGCATCGACGTCGAACCCCTCGGGAGCGACGACCGGATCGTCGAGCAGTTCTGCCGCCTCGACGCGATGCAGGGCGAGCTGACGGACATCCGTGTAATCGCGGAGTGTCGCAGCCAGGTAGGTGACCGGGTCACGCACTACCAGCGCGAGCGGATGCACCCGGTAGCTCTTCAGTTCATTGCCGCGGCTGCGTGCTCGGTAATGGACATACAGTTGACGCCCTTCGAGCAGCCCCTGGCAGACCCGGTCGTACACCTCCGGATCGATGGGCGGCGCCAGCAGCGGCTGCGAGCGGCTGATG
>NZ_JAJNQP010000085.1:0-624 GCF_022227985.1 Halorhodospira sp. M38 | reverse complement strand
GCTGCGAGCCCCCATGGGCCAGCACGCGCTTGGCGGCCTCGAAGTGTGGCTGCAGCGCCCGCAGGGCCTCGGGAGCGAGCAGCCCACTCAGGTGCAGTTCGGCCAGACGGAAGGCCAGTGCGGCTGCCGGTGATAGACCGGGGACGTCGAGCACCGGCGCATCGGGCCGCCACGACCAGCGCTGTTCGTTGCCCTGACGCTCGCAAAGCAGGGGGAATTCCAGCGAGAGGGTGTTGAGATCCCGCTGCACGGTGCGCAGGCGGATGTCGTAGCCTTCACTCGATAGCCGCTTATGCAGCCCAGGGGCACTGACCCCTCGCGGGTAGCGGGGAATGGCCTGGAGCATCGTCCACTGGCGCAGAAGGGTGTCGGTCATCGCTCGGTCCCTGGGCGATTGGGGCGGATTCCAGCGAGCATCATGCGGGATCCAGTGGGGCTTGGCCAAGCCCACGGCCGCCGGCGGCTGCACCCCGGCAGACGACACGGCGTGTCGCAGGACTGGAGTAGAGAGGGGATCCGGCCGCTACACGGATCGGAGCGCACCGACGAGGCCAACCATGGGTTTGTTCAATCTCGGCAAGAAGGACGCCTACGGCAAACAGCGGCGCATCGAGCACCGCGGCA
>NZ_JAJNQP010000084.1:0-711 GCF_022227985.1 Halorhodospira sp. M38 | reverse complement strand
GTCTATCGGGACAGGTACCGCTTGATGTTCCAGGGGTTGCGCCGCTCGATCCACCGGGGCAGGAGGAGCAGGATGCCCAGGGCCGCCGCGGTGCCCGCGATGAACCAGATCGGATCGACGCGCACGATGGCGCCCAGGCTGGTGTAGACCAGGGTCATCGGCAGCATGCCCACGCCCGTGGCCAGCAGGAAAGGGCCCAGGCGCATGGCGGTCAGGCCCGCCGCGTAGCTCAGCAAGGCGAAGGAGACGACCGGGATGAGGCGCGAGACCAGGACGGCCAGGAACATCGCGCGGTCTCCGCAGTCCCGGCAAAGCGGGTAGGGGATGGGTCGGCCCAGCCGGGTCGCGCGCAGCCCCTCCCCCAGCCACCGGGCCAGCCCGAAGGCGACGGCCGCGCCTGCCAGCGCGCCGGCTACGGCGATAGCCGCGCCCAGCAGGGGGCCGAAGAGCAGCCCGGAGGCCACGGTTATGGGGATGGTTGGCAACGGGAGCACGACCACGGCGGTCATCATGGCCATGAGGAGCAAGGCGCTCTGCAGCGGCTGTGCCGCCAACTGCTCGGCAAGTCCGGAGGGCTGCCAGCCCACGGCCGCACCGACCTGCCAAGTCCAGCCCCCGAGGATGGCTAGGCCGAGCAGTAGCCCCAGAAGCGCGAGTCCGGTACGCCACGGATCGGATGCCATGGATCGAGTATCGCCCGGATCGACTCTG
>NZ_JAJNQP010000083.1:0-724 GCF_022227985.1 Halorhodospira sp. M38 | reverse complement strand
ACCTCCCGCCGGAGCCGGACTGGGAGCAGGTTGCCCGCGAGCTCACGCGCAAGGGCGTGACCCGCCACCAGCTCTGGCTTGAGTACCGCGAGCAGGAGCCGAAGGGCTACGGTTACTCGGCGTTTTGCGTCCACCTGCGCCGCCACCTGGGTCGAGAGCAGCCGAGCATGGCGCAGGTCCATACCGCCGGCGAGGCGCTCTACGTCGACTACGCGGGCATGACCGTCCCGATCCATGATGGCGAGACCGGTGAGCAGCTGCCGGCGCAGGTCTTTGTCGCCGTGCTCGGCTGCTCGCAACTGGTCTACGCCGAGGCGTCGGCGACTCAGGGCAGCAGCGACTGGCTCAACGCCCACATCCGTGCGCTGACCTACATCGGCGGTGTGCCCGAGTGCATCGTCCCGGACAATCTCAAAAGCGCCGTGCAGCGCCCCCACCGCTACGATCCGCAGCTCAACCGCGCCTACGCCGAGCTCGCCGCGGCCTACGGCTTCGCCGTGGTCCCGGCGCGGGTGCGCGCCCCGAAGGATAAGGCGCTGGCCGAGAACGCCGTGCTGATTGTCGAGCGAGAGATCCTCGCACCCATGCGCGATCGGCGCTTCTTCAGCCTGGCGGAGGCCAATGCGGCGATCCGCGAGCGGCTCGATGCGCTGAATGAGCGGCCTTTCTCGCGCCGTGCCGGCAGTCGCCGGCAGCGTTTCGAGGAACTCGAGCGCCCGGCACT
>NZ_JAJNQP010000082.1:0-765 GCF_022227985.1 Halorhodospira sp. M38 | reverse complement strand
ACGCTTGACACCCAGGGACGCTTAGCGTAACCGGTCGGCTTTGGAGCGCCAGCGGAAAAGCCGATCCGCGTTTACGCTTTTGTTAAGTTTCTGCATACCGGAAAACCTTTAGCATAATGTGGGTCACCCTGATGAAGCATGAAATAGCCGCAACAGAAAACGCTATCCATAGAAGCCCGAAATATAATCCTTGATGATCTAAAAAATACCCCAGAACGTTGACAGCGCAGAAAGCCAAATTTACCCAGATAGCTTGGGCTATATAGGAGACGAGCTCGTTAATATAACCACTCTTTTTTAGGTCGTCGATAATAGGGCTTGACATGCTTAGCAATATTGCTTTGCTTGTAGCCAAAAAGCCCACAAAAATCCCAGATACAGTCAAAGTTGCAGTTAGGATGTCCTCCGACTCTGGCAATTGCCCCCCAAGCCGCTTCCACAGAGCAACTGCTACAATCGCCATTATGTACGGGAACAGTTTTTCAACTACTAGTTTCATTTAGTTCAATATTCTCTGCCAGCCTGCTCGCGCACGTTCAAGCGCTCGCCAACGTTCATCCCTCGGATACCTTAAGTCACCGCCAAGTTGCAAATCATTGAACTCCAACGATAGCCTATGACCAATCAGGTCCAGCACCTCAGTGACAGCATCACGATCCTCTTTACCCGCAACTTCCAATTTTCGAACCGCATCCGGATTTTGCCCTAAGATCGCCTGGAGTGACGTCAATGCCTCCCGTGCGCTATCTCCAAGCCCACGATTCC
>NZ_JAJNQP010000081.1:0-756 GCF_022227985.1 Halorhodospira sp. M38 | reverse complement strand
ACGGTTATTTCTGCACAGGCGATGCGAGACCCCGCTTAAGCCGCTGACATCTGGAGGCGTGTTCGCAAGGTGCTGATTTTTGGCGTTTTGTGGGTGGGCAGTCTTTGTCCAATAGACCTCGAAGGCCCTCGCGGAGCGGGTTCGGCAGACTTTCTCCACACGGTTATCCACAGGTTCTGTGGAATCCTGGTCGACTCAGAGGCGAGGAGGCTGGGGGGGATGCCGGCACCGCTACGGCACAGTTTGTGGCATCCGGAGCAAGTTCCGCTTGTAGCAGGGCTTGCTCTGTTAGCGGCCCCGTCTACTGACCCTCCAAGATGGTGGTCATGGACAACAGGGGGTGACACGCCCGAGCGCACGCGGGGGAATGTGGTGGTTGTAGGCGGCAGCATGTCTCCGTGCAGCGGAAGGCCGCGGCCGGCTAACTGGCTGCGCTGCGCGCCTCGCGCGTGGTCCGCGAGGGCGCCGGCGGATCAGGCGGGAGCCGCCGCCCCGAGGCGCGGCCAGAGGTCGCCCGGCGGCATGGGCCGGGCGTAGTAGAAGCCCTGTGCCTGGTCCACCCCGTGCCGGCTTAGGGCCTCGGCCTCCGCAGCGGTCTCCACGCCCTCGGCGACGGTCTCCATGCCCAGGCTGGCGGCGATTCCCACGGTCGCCCCGACGATCCGGCCGGAGACGGGGTCATCGAGGAGGCCCTGGGTGAAGCTGCGGTCGATCTTGACCTGCTGCGCCGGCAGCTGCTGGAGGTAGAGCAGCGAG
>NZ_JAJNQP010000080.1:0-777 GCF_022227985.1 Halorhodospira sp. M38 | reverse complement strand
CGGCCGGCGCCCGCATCCATGCGGGCGCCCTCCGGGGCTGATCCGTCGGCGCGGCGCGCTCCGCTGAATACCTCGTCGCCCTCGGGGGTATCCGCAACCCTCCCGGACGGCCCCGCGCTGACCATTCGCGGCGCCCGTGCCCATAACCTGCAGGGGATCGACGTGGCCATCCCGCTGGGCGGTCTGGTCTGCCTGACCGGGGTCTCCGGCTCGGGCAAGTCGACCCTGGCCCAGGATGTCCTCTACCGGGGGCTGTTGCGCCAGCAGGGCGAGGCCGTCGAGGCGCCGGGCGAGCACGACGCCATCGATGGGGCCGAGGCGATCACCGAGGTCTCCCTGGTGGACCAGTCGCCCATCGGCAAGAGCGCGCGCTCCTGCCCGGTGAGTTACACCGGCGCCCTCGACCCCATCCGCAAACGCTTCGCCGCGGCGCCCCTGGCCCAGGAGCGGGGCTATACCGCCGGCGCCTTCAGCTTCAACGCCGGCAACGGCCGTTGCCCCACCTGCAAGGGCTCCGGCTTCGAGCACGTGGAGATGCAGTTCCTCTCCGACGTCTACCTGGCCTGTCCCGACTGCGACGGTCGGCGTTTTCGCGCCGAGGTGCTGGAGGTCCAGGTGGAGGGGACTGAGGGGCGACGTGCCTCCATCCACGACGTACTGCAGATGACCGCCGACGAGGCGGTGGCGTTCTTTGCCGACAGCCGCGAGGTGGTGCGCCGCCTGGAGCCGTTGCGCGCCGTGGGCCTGGGCTACCTGCGCCTGGGCCAGCCGGTGCCC
>NZ_JAJNQP010000008.1:0-108753 GCF_022227985.1 Halorhodospira sp. M38 | reverse complement strand
TATCCTCAGGCGGGCTCTTGGCGGGGTTCGCGGGAGGCGGCGTCGATGGCCTGCAGCAGATAGATGCCCAGTTCCACCTCGAGCCGGTCCAGCGACGTGGTGATGCCCAGGTCACGCAGCCGCGTCGTGGGCAGACCGGCATGGCCGCAGGGGTTGATGCGCTGGAAGGGGTTTAGGTCGTTGCTGACGTTCAGCGACAGCCCGTGATAGCTGCAGCCCCGGCGGACCCGGATCCCCAGCGCGGCTACCTTAGCCCCCTCCACGTAGACCCCCGGGGCGTCCTCACGGCGGCCTGAGGGGACCCCGTAGGCGGCGAGCAGCGAGATGACCGCCTGCTCCAGGGCGTGGACCAGGGTGCGTACCCCCAGGTTCCAGCGCCGCAGGTCGAGTAGGGGGTAGGCAACCAGTTGCCCCGGACCGTGCCAGGTGACCTGGCCGCCGCGGTCGGTGCGCACCACCGGCGTCTCGCCGGCATCGAGGATGTGCTCCGCGCGGCCCGCCTGGCCCAGGGTGTAGACCGGCGGGTGCTGGAGCAGCCAGAGCTCATCGGCCGTCGCGGCGCTGCGCTCGTCGGTGAAGGTGCGCATGGCGGACCAGGTGGCCTCGTAAGGCTGCTCACCCAGGTAGCGGGTATGGATGTGTTCGAGGGCGCAGGGCAAAAGGGCGGCCTCCTAGAGGGTCACCATGATGGCGTCATCGGCATTGAGCTCGCGGTAGAGCCCCTCGAGCTGGTCGCGGCTGTGGGCCTCGATGGTCACCGTTACCGACACATAGCGGCCGGTGCGGCTGCCGGTGGTGCGCACCTCGAGGATCGTAGCGTGGCCGGCGGCGATGCGCTCGACGCGCGTGGCCAGGTCGGCGCCCGCGTGTCCCATGGCCTTGACCCCGATCCGGCAGGGGAACTCCAGGGGCGTATTGTCGGCGTTGAATTCGCTCATGGCTGCCTCCCGCGGGCGGTTGCCTCACGCAGTCGGGTGAACCAGCCCCGCATGGCCGCGAACACCGGCCCGGGGCTGCCGTTGCCCACCGGGTCTCCGTCGATGCGCAGCACCGGGGCGACCTCCTTGGTGGCGCTCGACAGCCAGACTTCGTCCGCCGACCGCAGTTCGTCCAGGCCGATCGGGCGACACCGAAAGGGTAGCCCGTGCTGCTCGGCCAGCTCGAGGATTACTTCCCGCGTGATCCCGGGGAGCAGGCCGGGGTGAAGCGCCGGTGTCGCCAGCTCGCCGTCGCGGACGAGGAAGACCGTGCTCGCCGCACCCTCGGTGATCTGTCCATCGCGGTGCAGGATGGCCTCGTCGGCGCCGGCGGCGATGGCCTCCTGGCGCAGCAGCACATTGGGCAGTAGGGCTACCGCCTTGATGTCGCAGCGGGCCCAGCGCAGGTCCTCGCGCAGGGTGGCGTGCAGCCCGTCGGCAAAGGCACCGGCCGCCGGCAGCGGTGAGCTCATGACAAAGACGGTCGGCTCGCTGCGCCCGGGGAACTCGTGGGTGCGCCGCTCGGGGCAGCCCCGGGTGACCTGGAGGTAGAGCGACTGATCGCCGCCGCCGTTAGCCCGGCAGACGTGCTCGAAGACCTCCGTCCAGCCCCTTGGGGAGAGCGGATCGGCCAAGTCGATGGCCGCCAGTGAGTTGGCCAGCCGCCGCAGGTGCGCATCGAGCCGGAAGGGCACGCCACCGTAGCAGGGGATCACCTCGTAGACCCCGTCGCCGAAAAGAAAGCCGCGATCCAGGGGCGAGATCCGCGCCGAGGCGAGCGCCATCAGCTCGCCGTTGAGGTAGCAGGTCGCCGGATTGCCCATCGGCTACTCGAACTGCAGCCAGACCTGGTCGATCATGCGGCGCCAGAGGCCCCCCTCTTCGACGTCCTCCATGGCGATCAGCGGCTCCTCGTGGATCACGCTGCCGGCAAGCTCGATCTTCAGCGTGCCAATCTCCGTGCCAGCCGCCACCGGGGCGCGGATCTGGCCGTCGACGCTTACCGAGGCGGTGAGGTTGTCGTACTCTTGGCGGGGGATGGTCACGTAGAGATCGTCCGGGATGCCCAGGGCCACGGAGTCGACCTCGCCCATCCAGGCGCGCGCCTCGGTCAGCTGCTCGCCGGCGCTGTAGAGGCGGTGGGTCTCGAAGAAGCGGAAGCCGTAGTTGAGTAGCTGCAGGCTCTGCTGGGCCCGCGCATCCTCGCTTTCGGTACCGAGGACCACGGAGATCAGGCGCATGCCCCCGCGCTCGGCGGAGGTGACCAGGTTGTAGCCGGCGGAGCTGGTGTAGCCGGTCTTCAGCCCGTCGACGGTCTCGTCGCGCCAGAGCAGGCGGTTGCGGTTGTGCTGGTTGATCCCCGCGTACTCGAAGGAGCGCTGCGAGTACCAGTCGTAGAACTCGGGGAAGTCGTCGATCATGGCCCGGGCCAGGCGCGCCGTGTCCCTGGCCGTGGTGCGCATCTGCTCATGGGGCATGCCCGTGGCGTTGGTGTAACGGGTGTTCTCCATGCCCAGGCGGCTGGCGTACTGGTTCATGACCTGGGCGAAGGTGTCCTCGTCCCCGGCCACGTGCTCGGCCAGCGCCACGGCGGCGTCGTTGCCGGATTGCACGATCAGCCCCTGCAGCAGCTCGGCCACGGTGACTTCGTTGCCGACCTCCAGGAACATCCGCGATCCGCTGGAGCGCCAGGCGTTCTCGCTGACGGTAACCTTGTCCTCGAGTCCGATGTGCCCGTCAGCGAGCTCCTCGAAGACCACGTAGGCGGTCATGATCTTGGCCAGACTGGCCGGCTCCCAGCTCTCCTCGGGGTCGCGGTGGGCGAGGATGTAGCCGCTGTGCATGTCGACGAGCAGGTGGCTCGGTGCGCCGATGCTCGGCGGCGATGGCGTGGGGACCGATTCGACGATGGGCGTACCCCAGCGGTCGTCGGCGGTGGCAATGGGAAGGAGCCCGGCGGTCAGCAGGGCGGGGACGAGCAGTCGTAGGAGGGTTCGTCTCATCATCGGAATGGCGGCGGTCTCGACGGATGGCACAACGAGCTCTCATTGTAACGCGTTTGCGGGTGGGGGCGGGGGGGTTACGGGGTGATGCGGTAGTGATCGATCCCCGCCTCCTCCAGGGTCCGTTCTAGGCGGTCCACGTCGGCGAGGTTCTCCAGCGGCCCCAGGCGAACGCGGTGCAGCGGCCCCTCGGCCCCATCGATCTCCTCGACGGCCACTTCGGCTTCCGGGTCCAGTTCGCGAATCCGGGTCCGCATTCGCTCGGCGTTCTCGCGCTGGCCGAACACGCCGGTCTGCAGATGGATGGCGATCGGCTGGATCGCCCCGGCCTCGTCCAGCAGGCGGTCGGCGGTGCGCACCTGGACCGTTGCCGGGATGCCGGCGGAGGCGGGCGTGTCGCCGGAGTCGTTTTCGTCCTCGCGCTCCTCCCGTGCAGTGATCAGCTCCTCGATGGGATCGGGCTCGCGTTCATCGTCGACGCCGAAGGTCTCCACCGCCGGCGCATCGCCGACCTCGGCATCCGTGTTGTCGGCCTTGTCCCGCGGCGGATCGTCCGGGGTCACCACGCGGATCTTCACCGGGGCCGTGCCTTGATCGGCCACGTCCAGGCGCACCGCGGCGGCATAAGACAGATCCAGGATGCGCTCGTCGGGGTCGACGAAGGGGCCCCGGTCGTTGACCTTGACCACCGCCCGGCGGTCGTTTTCCAGGTTGGTGACCTCCACCCAAGTGGGCAGCGGAAGCTCGCGGTGGGCGGCGGTCATGGCGTACATGTCGTAGGGGGTGCCGCTGGAGGTGCGCCGGCCGTGGAACTTGGTCCCGTACCAGGAGGCGCGCCCGCGCTGGGTGAAGCCCTCGGCCTCTTCCCGGCTCATGGTGTGGTAGGTCTCGCCGAAGACCTCGTACTGGTCGGGATTGCCGTAGCGGCTCGGCGGCACGTCCTGCGGTACGGCGTCGGGCAGGCGGGCGAGTTCCTCGGGGTCGCGATCCGAGGGCCCGTCGGTGGCAACCCGTTCGGCCGGGTCCTCATCCGGACGGGGCGGTGGCAGGTCGCGCTCCGGGGCGGCGCAGCCGGCGATCAGTGCTACGCCGCTGGCCGTAGTGAGCAGCACCGTGGCAAGCGGCCTCACTCGGGTTGCCCCCCGGCAATGGCCTCGGCCAGCTGGTAGACGGCCATGGCGTAGAGGGCGCTGTGGTTGTAACGGGTCAGGACGTAGAAGTTCTGCAGCGTCAGCCACAGCTGCGGGCCGCTTTCGCCCTCGAGTTCGATGAGCGCCGCCGGGGTGTCGCCGTCGAGCGACTCCGGCACCTCGACCCCCAGCGCCTCCAGCTCGGCGACGGTCTTTCGGGCGGGCACGGGGCGGTTGGTGTCGGCCAGCGCCTGCTGCCAGTCTGCGCCCTCGGCCTCCACCCGGCGGGCTACCGGCGCGCCGGGCTCCCAGCCGTGCCGGGCCAGGTAGTGGGCGGCGCTGCCGGCGGCATCCGCCGGGTTGTCGATCAGGTCGCGGCGCCCGTCGCCGTCCTGATCCACGGCGTAGGCGCGGTAGCTCGACGGGATGAACTGCGCCTTACCCAGGGCGCCGGCGTAGGAGCCGGTGGGCTCCGTGGGGTCCCACTCGTTCTCGTGGCTGAGCAGTAGGTAGGCCTCCAGCTCGTCCCGGAAGAAGCCGGCACGCGGGTGGTCGGAGAAGCCCAGCGTGCTCAGGGCGTCGAGGACCCGGTGGTCGCCGCGGCGTTGGCCGTAGTAGCTCTCCACGCCGAGGATGGCCAGGATCACCGGCTCGGGCACGCCGTGCTCGTCGCTGACCTCGGCAAGCATTCGGCGGTGCTCGGATCCGTAGTCGCGGCCGGCAGCAATGCGCTCTTCGGTGAGGAAGATCCCGCGGTACTCGTGCCAGGGGAGTCCTTCGGCCGGGGCGGCGATGCGCTCGAGCACCCGCTCATCGTGCTCGGCGGCGGCGAGCACCGCGCGCAGGTGCTCGGCGTCCAGGTCGTGGCGCTCGGCCACTTGATCGGCGAAACGCTCGCGCTCGGTGGTGGTGGCGGTGGCAGTGCCGAGCAGCGCACTGGCGCACAGCAGTGCCACGGTGGCGTGACGGAGGCGTTGGTTCATGACCGGCTGCAGGCCCTCACGACCAGAGACGACGGTGGGTGTGAATGGCCATGAGAATACCGAAAGCCGCCATGATGGTCACCAGTGACGAGCCGCCGTAGCTGACCAGCGGCAACGGCAGACCGACCACAGGCAGCAGCCCCGAGACCATCCCGGCGTTGACCAGTACGTAGATAAAGAACGTCAGCGAGATGCTGCCGGCGAGCAGGCGGCTGAAGTTGTCCTGAGCGCGGGCGGCGATGTAGAGGCCGCGGCCGACGATGATCAGATAGACGGCGAGCAGCTGCGCCACGCCCATCAGGCCGAACTCCTCGGCCACCACCGCCAGCACGAAGTCGGTGTGGCGTTCAGGAATGAACTCCAGGTGCGCCTGGGAGCCGTTGAGCCAGCCCTTGCCGAACAGCCCGCCGGAGCCGATGGCGATCTTCGACTGGATGATGTGGTAGCCCGCGCCGAGGGGGTCGTTCTCGGGGTTGAGGAAGGTCAGTACCCGGGCGCGCTGGTAGTCGTGCATGACGAAGAACCACAGCAGCGGTGCCGCGGCGCCGGCTCCGGCGACGCCGCCCAGGATCCACCGCCACCCCAGGCCGGCCAGGAAGAGGATGAAGAAGCCTGAGGCCGCCACCAGCACGGCGGTGCCCAGGTCCGGCTGGACGGCGATCATCCCGACCGGCGCGGCGATCAGCACCAGCGCCAGCATCACGCGCCGCGGGCGGGGCGGGATGTCGTGATCGGCCAGCAGCCAGGCGAGCATCAGCGGCAGGGCCAGTTTCATCAGCTCGGCCGGCTGGAAGCGCATGAAGCCGAGGTCGATCCAGCGCTGCGCCCCCTGACCGATGACGCCCATGACCATCACCGCGGCCAGCAGCGCCATGCCCACGCCGAAGACCCAAGGTGCCCAGCGGCGCAGGGTGCGCGGCGGAATCTGCGCGCAGGCGAATAGCGCCAGGAAGCCGAAGGAGACGCGGATGACCTGGTTCCGGGTCTGGTCCCAGTCCTCGCCGAAGGCGCTGTATAGGACTGCCACGCCGAAGGCGGCGACAGCGGCCAACGCGGTCAGCAGCACCCCGTCGAGGTGTAGTCGCGACTGCAGGAACGAGAGCCGGACACCGACCCCCTGGCTGCCGGGCAGGGCGCTTGTGCTCATGGCATCAGCTCCATCGGGGCCTCTTCCTCGTCCTCGACCTCGCTCTCGTCGATGCGGCCGGCCTCCAGGTCCTCGAGGAAGGCGTAATCTTCGGTCAGCCAGACATCGGTAACGGCGCGGGCCACCGGGGCCGCTGCGGCACCGCCGCCGCCCTCGGCGTTCTCGACCACCACGACCACGGCGATCTCCGGATCCTCCGCTGGCGCGAAACCGATGAACAGGGCGTGACTGCGCAGATGCTCGGGGATCTCCTCCTCGTCGTCGTCCTCGCGGCTCTCGGTGACCTGCGCGGTACCGGTCTTGCCGGCCAGGCTGTAGTCCAGATCGTCGCCGATCAGCCGCGCCGTGCCGCGGGGGTGCTCGACGGCGGCTCGCATGGCCTCGGTAGTGAGCTCCCAGTGCTCCGGGTCGTTCAGCTCGATGCGTTCCTGGGGGGTGCTGGCGGCGGTTCGCGACTCGTGTCCCGCTTCGCCATCGCGGATCGTCTGGACCAGGCGCGGTTCGACGATGCGTCCCTGGTTCGCCAGGATGGCGGTGGCCCGGGCCAGCTGCATGGGCGTGGTGCTGAAGTAGCCCAGGCCGATGCCGGTAATCACGGTCTCGCCGTGGTACCAGCCGCCGCCCAGGGCACGGCGCTTCCAGTCGCGGTTGGGGAGGATCCCGCTGCGTTCGCCGGAGGTGTCCACCCGGGTCGGCGTGCCGAAGCCGAACGGCTCGAGGAACGCGGACATCCGATCGATCCCGAGGCGGAAGGCGGTGTCGTAGAAGAAGACGTTGCACGACTCGGCCACCGCCCGGACAAAGTCGGTATCCCCGTGCCCCCAGTCCCGCCAGCAGCGGAACGGTTCGTCGCGGCCCTCCACGTGATAGCTGCCGTCGCAGTGGATCTCGGTATCCGGGCGGATGACGTCATGTTCCAGGGCGGCCAGGCCGACGAAGGGCTTGATGGTGGAGGCCGGCGGATAGAGCCCGCGGATCGGGCGGTTGATCAGCGGTTGCCAGCCAGTGTCCTCCAGCTCCTGGAAGCGCTCCCGGCTCATGCCGCGGACGAACTTGTTGGGGTCGTAGTGCGGACGGCTGGCCATGGCCAGGATGTCGCCGCTGTCCGGGTCCAGGGCCACCACCGCCCCGCGCTGATCGCCCAGGGCGCGCTCTGCGGCGTCCTGCAGATCGATGTCTAGGGTCAGGATGAGGTCGTCGCCGGATCGCGGCGGGTGGCGGTCGAGGGTGCGTAGCACGCGGCCGGCGGCGTTGGTCTCCACACGCTCGACGCCCACCTCACCGTGGAGGACCTGTTCGTAGGCGTGCTCGATCCCGCTCTTACCGATGTGATTGGTCCCGCGGTAGGCAGTGCGGTCGATGCGGCGCAGGTCCCGGGCGGTGATGCGCCCGACGTAGCCCACGGCGTGACTCCCGGTCTGGCCCTGCGGGTAGTGGCGTACCAGCCGGGCATCCACCTCCAGGCCGGGGAAGCGGTGGCGGTGGACGGCGAGCTTGGCCACTTCCTCCTCGTCCAGTCGGGTGCGCAGCGGCAGGGCCTCGAAGTGACGGGAGTTGTTCAGGCGGTTGAGGAAGCGCTCGCGCTGGGCCTCAGTGATCTCGATGATCTCGCCGACCTCGTCGAGCATGGTGTCGATGTCCGGGACGCGCTCCGGGGTCGCCACCAGCTGGTAAGAGGGGCGGTTTTCCGCAAGGATGGCGCCATTGCGATCGAGGATCTGGCCGCGACTCGGCGGGATCGCGTTGACCTTGATGCGGTTCTCCTGGGAGAGGGTGGCGTAGTGATGGTGATCGACCACCTGCAGGCGCACCATCTGGGTCATCAGCCCGGCGACCACGAGGATGCACAACACGCCGGCCACCACGATCCGTCGCCGGATCCTGGAGGCGTCCTGTTGCTGATCGCGAATGGAAAGGCTCACCAGCTACCTCATTGCCCGCCGTTCCCGCCGGTGTCACTGCACCTGGAAGCGGCGCCGCACCCCCCTCATGATGTGAAAGACCATCGGCCAGATGGCAGCGCCAACCAGGATCGCAGCCCACGCCTGCCAGTCCGGTGCCGGCCGTCCGATGATGCCGTTGATCCAGAGGATCACCAACTGCGCCACCAGCAGCAGCCCGAGCACGACCAGCGCCTGCTGCCAGACCGGCACCAGGCGCAGGTGCTGGTGCAGCCGCAGCGCCAGGAAGGCGATCAGGGCGAAGGCCAGGGCGTGCTGCCCGAGCAGGGTCCCGAGCAGGGCGTCCTGGAACAGCCCGGCCAGCCACCCGACGCCGACGCCCACGCGCTCGGGCAACGCCAGGCTCCAGTAGAGCAGGATCAGCGCCGTCCACTCCGGGCGGAACTCCTGCGCCCAGCCCGGCATGGGTACGATGGTCAGCATCAGGGCGATGATGAAGCTGAGCAGGATCACCCCGCCCCCATTGCGTGGCCGATGACCCGTCAAGACTCGTCCTCGCTCTTGTCGTCGGCGGCCCCGGCGTCGTCCTCGGCGCCGGGCGTATCCGGGTCGTCGGCCACGGAGACCAGCAGCAGCTTGCGGCTGCGGTCGAGTTCCGCGGCCGGCCGGGCGGTCACCCGCGCGAAGGGCTCGCCGGCCTCCACCTCCACCGAGGTGACCTCGGCGACCGGGTAGCCGCGTGGGAAGGCGCCGCCAAGCCCGGAGGCGGTGAGCAGATCACCCTCGCGGATGTCGGCGTTGCCCGGCACGTTGGCCAGCTCCAGTCGCTGCGGGTCGCCGCTGCCCAGAGCCACGGTGCGCAGCCCGTTGCGATGGTTCTCCACCGGGATGGCGTGGCTTGGGTCGGAGATCAGCCGCACGCTGGCCGAGCGGGGTCCGACCCGGTCCACCTGGCCCATGACCCCGTTGGCATCCAGGACCGGCTGGCCGACGAACACCCCCTGACTGGCACCGCGGTCGATCTCGACCAGGTGGGTGTGGGGGTCGAGCTCGACGCGCATCAGCTCGGCGATGGCCACCTCGGTCTCGAGCCGTTCCGAGGAGCCGAGCAGCTCGCGCAGGCGCTCGTTCTCCCGCTCCAGGGCCTGCATGCGCTGGAGCCGCTCCTGGTACGCCAGGTGCCGGTCGCGCAGCTGGCGGTTTTCCTCCATGATCTGATGGCGTGTGGCCAGCCGCTCGGAGACCCGTTCCGCGATGGAGAAGGGGGCGTCGACGACGAACCGCAGCGGATACACCACCCCGGAGACGGTCTCGCGGACCGGCTCGACGAGGTGCTCGCGGTGGTCCAGGCTCATGAGCAGGATCGAGACCGTGGCCAGCAGCACCAGGCGCACGGTGGCCGACGGACCCTGTGTGAATAACGGCTTAATGGTTCACCGAGCCTCGCAGCGTCAGCTTGCGGAGCCTGCCAGTCTAACGCAGGCCCCACCCGGGTTTGCAGCTGCGGTGGTTCGTCTATTCGCTGACGAACAGATCGGCGCCCCGTTCGTCCATGAGCTCCAGGGCCCGGCCACCGCCACGGGCGACACAGGTCAGCGGCTCGTCGGCGACGACCACCGGCAGCCCGGTCTCCTCCATGATCAGCCGGTCGAGGTTGCGCAGCAGCGCACCGCCGCCAGTGATCACGATACCGCGCTCGGCCACGTCGGCGCCGAGTTCCGGCGGCGTCTGTTCCAGAGCGGTCTTGAGCGCCGAGACGATCCCGGACAGCGGCTCCTGGAGCGCCTCGAGGATCTCATTGGAGTTCAGGGTGAAGCTGCGCGGCACGCCCTGCGCCAGGTTGCGGCCGCGGACCTCGATCTCGTTGACCTCGGTATCGGGGAAAGCGGTACCGATCTCCTGTTTGATGCGCTCGGCGGTGGCTTCTCCGATGAGGATCCCGTAGTTGCGACGGACGTAGTTGACGATGGCTTCGTCGAAGCGATCGCCGCCGAGGCGGACCGAGGCGGAGTAGACGATGCCGTTGAGCGAGAGCACCGCGACCTCCGAGGTGCCTCCGCCGACATCGAGCACCATCGAGCCGCTGGCCTCGTCGACGGGCATATTGGCGCCGATGGCCGCCGCCATCGGTTCCTCGATCAGGTGCACCTCGCGGGCCCCGGCGCCGGCCGCCGACTCGCGGATGGCGCGCCGCTCGACCTGGGTCGAGCCGCACGGCACGCAGACGAGCACCCGCGGGCTGGGCTTGAAGAAGCGGGCCTCATGCACTTTCTTGATAAAGTGCTGGAGCATCTTCTCGGTCACCGTGAAGTCGGCGATGACGCCGTCCTTCAGGGGGCGGATGGCGCGGATCGTCCCCGGGGTGCGGCCGAGCATGCGCTTGGCCTCGGCGCCCACTGCGGCGATGCGCTTGCTGCCGCCGTCGCGATCCTGCTGGATGGCGACCACCGACGGCTCGCTCAGGACGATGCCCTGACCGCGCAGGTAGATCAGCGTGTTGGCCGTGCCAAGATCGATGGATAGATCGTTGGAGAAGAGTCCGCGGATACCCTTAAACATGCCCAGCGTTCCTAAGGTCGAAGGTGGCTCAATCTAGCAGTGCCCCGGGGTTTGGGCAAGCTCGGGGCTATGGTAGGTTTTACGGTTGCTATCGCGCCAGTTATGGGGAGAAAGGCTCTATGGCCATCGAGGCAGATGAGGTGCAGCAGATCGCGCACCTGGCCCGCATCCGGATCGACGACGGGGCGGTTTCCGGGTACGCCCGCGACCTGACGGGGATCCTGGAGTTCGTCGAGCAGATGGCAAGCGTCGATACCGAGGGCGTCGAGCCTATGGCCCACCCTTGGGATGCCACGCAGCGCCTGCGCCCGGACGAGGTCACCGAGCCCAACCTGCGCGATCACTATCAGTCCGGGGCGCCAGCCGTCGAGGCCGGCCTGTACCTCGTCCCCCGCGTCGTCGAGTAACGGAAGCCGAACACCCATGCACCAGAAGACCGTTGCCGAGATCTCCGCGGCGTTGCACGCCGGAGAAGTCTCCAGCCGTGAACTCACCGATGCCCTGCTCAAGCGCATCGAGACGTACGACCCCGGGCTCAACAGCCTGATCACCGTCACCGCCGAGCAGGCCCGAGCTGCCGCGGACGCCGCCGACGCCCGGCTGCGCGCCGGCGAGGCCGGGCCACTGACCGGCGTGCCGCTGGTCCACAAGGACATCTTCTGTACCGACGGGGTGGCGACCACCTGCGGCTCGCGCATGCTTGAGCCGTTTCGTGCGCCGTACGACGCCACCGTGGTGCGGCGTCTGGCCGAGGCCGGCGTGGTCATGCTCGGCAAAGCCAACATGGACGAGTTCGCCATGGGGTCGTCCAACGAGACCAGCTACTTCGGTCCGGTGCGCAACCCCTGGGACCTGGACGCGGTCCCCGGCGGCTCCTCCGGCGGCTCGGCCGCCGCTGTGGCGGCGCGCCTGGCCCCGGCTGCCACGGGGACCGACACCGGCGGCTCGATCCGGCAGCCGGCGGCACTCTCCGGGATCTGCGGACTCAAGCCCACCTACGGCCGCGTTTCGCGCTACGGCATGGTGGCCTTCGCCTCCAGCCTCGATCAGGCCGGGCCGTTCGCACGCACTGCCGAGGACCTGGCGCTGCTGCTTGGTCCGATGGCCGGCCTGGACGAGCGCGACTCGACCAGCGTCGACCATGTGGTGCCCGACTACAGCGAGTCGCTCAACCGCTCAATCAAGGGGCTGCGCATCGGCGTACCGCGGGAGTTCTTCGGCGAGGGGCTCGATCCCGACGTCCGCTCCCGGGTCGAGGCCTCCCTGCAGGTGCTTGAGGGCGAGGGCGCCGAACTCGTCGAGGTGCAGCTGCCCAACATGGAGCTGGCCCTGCCGGCCTACTACGTCATCGCGCCGGCCGAGGCCTCGTCCAACCTGGCGCGCTTTGACGGCGTGCGTTTCGGCCACCGTTGCGCTGACCCGCAGGATCTGGAGGATCTCTACAAGCGCAGCCGTGCCGAGGGCTTCGGCGATGAGGTCCAGCGCCGCATTCTGGTTGGCACCTACGCGCTGTCCGCCGGCTATTACGACGCCTATTACCGCAAGGCGCAGCAGATCCGCCGCCTGGTGGCGGACGACTTCCGCCAGGCGCTGGAGCAGGTCGACGTGCTGGCCGGCCCCACCTCGCCGACCCCGGCCTTCGATCTGGGCGAGCGCGCCGATGACCCGGTGCAGATGTATCTCTCCGACATCTACACCCTCGGGGTGAACCTCGCCGGCCTGCCCGGCCTGTCGGTCCCCGCCGGCTTCTCGCGCGGCCGGCCCGTGGGGCTGCAGCTGATCGGCGGCTACTTCGACGAAGCCCGGCTGCTGAACGTCGGGCACAAGTACCAACAGGTTACGGACTGGCACAAGCAGGTCCCTGAAGGGTTCGAGTAGATGCGGGGCGACCCCGGATACCCTGGAACCAACGCCCGCGTCCGCTCGACGCGCCCAAAGCCTACGGAGCGACCGCACCCATGAAGTGGGAAACCGTCATCGGTCTCGAGATCCACGCGCAGCTCGCGACCCGCACCAAGATCTTCTCCGGCGCGCCGACCGCCTACGGCGCCGAGCCGAACACCCAGGCCTGTCCGGTGGACCTCGGCATGCCCGGGGTGCTGCCAGTGCTCAACCGCGAGGTGGTGCGCATGGCCATCAAGTTCGGCCTGGCCGTCGGGGCGCGCATCGCGCCGCGGTCGGTCTTTGCGCGCAAGAACTACTTCTACCCCGATCTGCCCAAGGGTTATCAGATCTCGCAGTACGACCTGCCCATCGTCGAGGGTGGTCAGCTGGACATCGAACTCGAGGACGGCGTCGGCAAGCGCATCGGCATCACCCGTGCCCACCTCGAGGAGGATGCCGGCAAGTCCCTGCATGAGGATTTCCACGGCATGACCGGGGTGGATCTCAACCGCGCGGGGACGCCGCTGATGGAGATCGTCTCGGAACCGGATCTGCGCTCGCCGGCCGAGGCCGCCGCCTACATGAAGAAGCTCCACGCCCTGGTGCGCTACCTGGAGATCTGCGACGGCAACATGCAGGAAGGTTCCTTCCGCTGCGACGCCAACGTCTCGGTGCGTCCGGCCGGGCAGCAAGCCTTCGGCACCCGCGCCGAACTCAAGAACCTCAACTCCTTCCGCTTCGTCGAGCGGGCCCTCGAGTACGAAGTCGAGCGGCAGATCGATCTGCTCGAGTCCGGCGGTGAAGTCGTCCAGGAAACCCGCCTCTACGACGTCGACAAGGGCGTCACCCGCTCCATGCGCACCAAGGAGGAGGCCAACGACTACCGCTACTTCCCGGAGCCGGACCTGCTCCCCGTGGAGGTGGACTCGGCGCTGGTCGAAGAGGTGCGCGAGACCCTGCCCGAACTGCCGGACGAGAAGCGCCGGCGCTTCGAGGAGGAGTACGGCCTGCCGGCCTACGACGCCGGCGTGCTGACCGCCACCCGGGACATGGCCGATTACTTCGAGCACGCGGTCAGCGAGTCCGGCGGCTTCGCCAAGCGCACTGCCAACCTGCTGATGAGCGAGCTGCTCGCCTACCTCAACAAGGATGGTCGGGAGATCGGCGACTCGCCGGTCACCCCGGAGATGCTCGGCAAGCTGGTGGCCCGGGTCGAGGACGAGACCCTCTCGAGCCGTGGCGCCAAGGATGTCTTCGAGGCCATGTGGGCCGGCGAGGGCGAGCCGGACGAGGTGATCGAGAGTAAGGGCCTCAAGCAGGTCACCGACACCTCGGCCATCGAGGCCCTAGTCGACGAGGCCATCGCCAACAACCCGAAGCAGCTCGAGCAGTACCGTGCGGGCAAGGAGAAGCTCTTCGGCTTCTTCGTCGGGCAGGTCATGAAGGCCTCCGGCGGTAAGGCCAACCCGCAGCAGGTCAACGAGCTACTCAAGAGAAAGCTGGACGGATCGTGAGCGACGCCAGTCAACGCTTCATCTTCGAGAACGCGGACGTACGCGGCGAGATCGTGCAGCTGGATCAGGTGTTCGCCGCCGTTCGTGAGCACCACGACTACCCGCCGGCGGTGGCGCGTCTACTCGGCGAAGCCATGGCTGCGGCGGCGCTGATGTGTGCCACCATCCGCTCCGACGGTGTGCTCAGCCTCCAGGTCGAGGGGGGCGAGGGCGCGGCGGTGTCCATGCTGCTGGCCCAGGTGGACGCCTCCGACGGGACCCTCCGCGGAACCGCCCGTTACGAGGGCGAACCCGCCCGCGGCGGCCTCGCCGAGCTGTGCGCCGGCGGCCGCCTGGCCATCACCATCGAGCCGGAGGAGGGACAGCGCTATCAGGGCGTAGTCGGCATCGATGACGGCGGTCTGGCGGCCACGCTGGAAGCCTACTTCCGGGATTCCGAGCAGCTGCCCACCCGCTTGCACCTGGCCTGCGATGGCCGGCGGGCCGGTGGGCTGCTGCTCCAGCGGCTGCCCGCCAGTGGCGGCACGCAGCCCACCGAGGCGGATCCCGACGCCTGGGATCGCATCGGCTACCTGGCCGAGACGCTGACCGATCGCGAGCTGCTCGAGCGGCCGGCGCACGATGTCCTGCACCGGCTTTTCCATCAGGAGACCGTGCGCGTCTTCGAGCCGCGCACGCTCGCCTTCCGGTGTCGCTGCTCGGCCGGCCGCATCGCCTCCATCCTCCGCGGTCTCGGCCGCGAGGAGGTCGAGCAGGTGCTCGCCGAGGAGGGTGTGGTCGAGGTGCGCTGCCAGTTCTGCGGCGCCACCTACAGCTACGACCGGGTCGATGTGGCGCAGGTGCTCAGCGACGCCAACGCTGCCCCGGGCAGCGATAGCTACCACTGACTGGGGTCTACGCCGCGTCGGCGCAGACCGGGCAGTGGGGGTCGGCGTTCACGGTCAGTGTGCGCAGGCGCATGCGCAGGGCGTCGATCAGCAGCAGGCGGCCGAAGAGGGGGTCGCCGGCGCCGGAGAGGATCTTGATCGCCTCCACCGCCTCGAGGGTCCCTGCCACGCCGGGCAGGGGGCCGAGCACCCCGCTTTCGCTGCAGGTCAGCTGCGGCTCATCCCCTTCGGCGTAGATGCAGCGGTAGCAGGGACGTCCGCCGGGGCGGAAGGCGGCGACCTGCAACTCCCAACGGATGACCGCGGCACTGACCAGCGGCCGCTGTGCCGCCACGCAGGCGGCGTTGAGGGCGAAGCGGGTGGCGAAGTTGTCGGTGGCGTCGATGATCACGTCGGCAGCGGCCACCTCAGCGCTCAGGCGCCCGCCCTCGAGGTGCTCCTGCAGCGGCGAGAGGGTGATCTCCGGGTTGCGAGCGGCGACGGCCCGCGCCGCTGAGGTCGCTTTGGGCTGACCGATGGCGTCGTGGCGGTGGGCGATCTGGCGCTGCAGGTTGGAAAGGTCCACGGTGTCGTCATCGGCGATGCGCAGTTCGCCCACCCCGGCGGCCCCGAGGTAGAGGGCCAGCGGCGAGCCCAGCCCGCCGGCGCCCACGATCAGCGCCCGGCTGCCGGCCAGGCGCTGCTGCCCGGCAATATCGAGCTCCGGCAGCATGATCTGCCGGCTGTAGCGCAGCAGCTGCTCGTCGTTCACGGTCGTCTCCCCAGCGTCAGTCGCTCGAGTCCGGCCAGGTCGCGCTCGGTGCGCACCTGTTCCAGCCCGGCGGCGGCGAACAGCCCGCGCACGGCCTCGCCCTGGGCAGCGCCGTGCTCGAGCATCAGCCAGCCGCCCCGGGCCAGCTCTCCGGCAGCCGGTGCAAGCAGGCTGCGGATAGCTGCCAGCCCGTCGCAGCCGGCGGCCAGCGCCTCGCGCGGCTCGTGCCCGAGGCCGCCGTTGGTCCACTCCGGAGCGGTGGTCTCGACGTAAGGTGGGTTGCTGGCGATGACCTGGAAGGGGCCGGCCGGCACCCCCTCGTCCCAGTCACCGGCGATCAGCTCCACGCTCGTCAGTCCTAGGCGTTGCCGGTTCTCCCGCGCCACGGCCAGGGCAGCCTCGCTGCGCTCGGTGGCGGTGATCCGGGCGTCGGGGCGTTCGCTGGCCACCGCCAGGGCGACGGCGCCGCTGCCGGTGCCCAGTTCGAGCAGGCTGCCCCCGGCGGGCAGGCAAGCCAGGGCCTGCTCGACCAGGTGTTCGGTCTCGGGGCGGGGCACAAGGACTGCCGGGGTCACCGTCAGCGACAGGTCGCGGAACTCGCAGCGGCGCAGCAGGTAGGCCGCGGGCTCACCGGCGGCCCGACGGGTGAGCAGGTTACGGTAGGCGTCGATGGTCGCGGTGGGGACCGGGCGCTCGGGGAAGGCGAACAGGTGGCTGCGGCCGACACCGAGGACCTCGGCGAGAAGCAGCTCGGCATCAAGCCGCGCCGACGCGCTCGACGCCCGCAGCGCATCGATGCCCTCGCGCAGCGCCTGGCCGATGCTCCGCCCTGCCTCGCTCACCGGCCCTCCCGCAGGGGTCTCGCCGCTCAGCCGCGCCCGGCGGTGGCGCCCGGGATGCTGCGCTCTTCGAGCATCACCGGGATGCCGTCATCCACCCGGTAGATACGGCTGCCGTTGTCGGTGATCAGGCCCTCGTCCAGTGGCGCGTCCACCACCGTGTCGTCCAGGTAGCGGGCCTGCCCCTCGGCGATGTGGCGATTGAGCGCCTCCAGCTCCTGCGCCGAGAGCGGCTGCAGGGGGCGCTTGGTGATCGGGCAGCAGAGGATGTCGAGTAGTTTGCGATCCATGGACGGGAGTATACCACTCTCAAGGTTCCTGCTGGCCTGCCGTTGGAACAGGGTGAGGCCTATGGCAAACGAGCAGCGGGGAGAGTGCAATGCCGGGATGGTGTGGCGATGTGTCCGGTGCCTGGCTCGAGGCCCCCGAGAGCATCCCGGGTGTGCCAGAGGAGACCGAGCGGCGCTGTTCCTTCTGCGGGCACGATGAGCAGGTCGCCGGGCCGCTGATCGGCGGCGAGGCGGCGTTTATCTGCGAGCACTGCATCGCCAGCTGCAACGAAGCGCTGGAGGCCGATCGCGAGCGCCGGCAGCAGCGGATCCTCGCCTCCCTGCCGGTGCCCCGGTCGCTGCGCCGCTATCTGGATCACTACGTCGTCGGTCAGGAGCAGGCCAAGAAGGTCCTCTCGGTCGCCGTCTACAACCACTACAAACGCCTGGTCGCTGCCGCCCGCGGCGAGTCGGTGCAGCTGGGCAAGAGCAACATCCTGCTTGTCGGCCCCAGCGGCACCGGCAAGAGCCACCTGGCCGAGTGCCTGGCGCGCTGCGTCGAGGTCCCCTTCGTGAGCGTTGACGCTACCACGCTGACCGCCTCCGGCTACGCCGGCGAGGATGTCGAAGCGGTGATCGGGCGGCTGCTCGCGGCCTGTGACGCCGATCCGGAGCGGGCTGCGCGGGGCATTGTCTACATCGACGAGATCGACAAGCTCGCCGCCCGGGGTGGGGTCGAAGGCGGACCCGATTTGGCCGGCGAGGGGGCGCAGCAGGCGTTGCTCAAGCTGCTCGAAGGGCGCCGGGTGACGGTCTCCAGCGCCGGGTGCCAGGGCAGCCCGGTTACCGTCGATACCGGCCAGATCCTGTTCATCTGCGGCGGCGCCTTCGAGGGCCTGGAGGCCCTCGCCGCCGAGCGCCCGGGTGCGGGTTTCACCGCTGCCGCCACTGGCCCGGCGGCGCCCATGGCCCATCGCGCCGCTGCGCTGCAGCGTTTCGGCCTGGTCCCCGAGCTGGTTGGTCGCCTGCCGGTGGTCGAGTGCCTGCAGCCGCTATCCACCGAGCACTTAATCCGTATCCTGACCGAGCCGCGCAACGCCCTAATCCGTCAATACCAGCTCCTGTTCGCCCGCGACGGCTGTGAGCTCGAGATCACCGCCGACGGCCTTGAGGCGGTGGCGCGGCGGGCGCAGGCGCGGGGCACCGGGGCCCGCGCCCTGCGTGCAGTGCTCGAGGAGGTGCTCCTCGAGCCGATGTTCTCCGTCCCCGCTGCCGGCGGCGAGGTGGTGCGGCTGGTCATCGACGCCGCCGCCGTGCACGGCGGTTCGCCCGGCTACTACTGGCGGGCCGCGGTGCGGCACGCGGTCTAAAGCTCCTTGATGGTCTGAGTCAAGCGCGATTACTATTGATCGGCTAGCCATTCACCACCCGCCGGCGGGCGGGGCGACTCGAGACCGACATGCAAGAGAGCGATAACGTCAACGACGTCAACGTAGCCAACGGTGAGCGTCTTCCGACTCCGGCTGAGATCAAGGCCGAGGTCCCGCTGACGGATGCCGCCCGGCAGACCGTGCTGGAGGGGCGTCAGGCCCTGCGGGATATCCTCGATGGCAAGGATCAGCGCGTGTTCGCCGTGGTCGGGCCGTGCTCCATCCACGACCCCGAGGCGGCGCTCGACTATGCGCGGCGGCTCAAGGCGCTGCACGATGAGCTCAGCGACCACATCTACGTGGTCATGCGGGTGTATTTCGAGAAGCCGCGTACCACCACGGGCTGGAAGGGCCTGATCAACGATCCGGATATGGACGACTCGTTCCGGATTGACAAGGGTCTGCGCATGGGGCGCGAGCTGCTGCGCGAGATCGCCGCCATGGGGTTGCCCACGGCCACCGAGGCCCTCGACCCCTACGCGCCGCAGTATTACGGCGATCTGGTCTCTTGGACCGCCATCGGCGCCCGCACCACGGAGTCCCAGACCCACCGCGAGCTGGCCAGCGGCCTCTCCACTCCGGTGGGGTTCAAGAACGCCACCGACGGCAGCCAGACGGTGGCGATCAACGCCCTGCAATCGGCAGCGTCGCCCCACAGCTTCCTGGGCATCGATCAGGAGGGGCGCATCACGGTCATCCGGACGCGCGGCAACCAGTACGGCCATGTCGTGCTGCGCGGCGGCTCGCAGCCGAACTACGACTCGGTGAGCATCCGCCTTTGCGAGCAGGCTCTGGAGAAGGCCGGCATGCCGCAGCGCGTGGTGGTCGACTGCAGCCACTCCAATTCCAACAAGGACCCGGCGCTGCAGTCGATGGTCCTCGAGGATGTCATCCGTCAGATCCGCGAGGGCAACCGCTCCATCGTCGGGGTGATGCTCGAGAGCAATATCGGATGGGGCAGCCAGAAGCTCGGTGCCGACCCGGGCACGCTGGACTACGGGGTGTCCATCACCGATGCTTGCATCGACTGGGAGACCACCGAACAGGTCCTCCGGGAGGCCGCAGGGCAGCTGCGCGGCAGCCTGCGCGAGCGCGCACTGCTGTAGTTGACTCTGCGCAAATGCTGATGTATTTCTCTCGGGCTAGTGCTCTGGCGAGCACAGCCCGAGCGCTTCGCTGAGGGCGGCGAGGGCCGCAAAGGGAGGAGGACGCGGTATGGCTCCGACGAGACACGCGATGCCGGTCAAGGGCTTTGAGCCGTATCAGGCCGGCGAGACCGAAGAGTACATGAGCGACGAGCAGCTGGAGCACTTCCGACAGCTGCTTCTGGCGTGGAAGCGCGAACTCCAGGAGGAGGTGGAGCGCACCGTTCACCACATGCGCGACGACGCCAACAACCACGCCGACCCGTCGGACCGGGCGACCCAGGAGGAAGAGTTTGCCCTGGAGCTGCGGGCCCGGGACCGGGAGCGCAAGCTGATCCGCAAGATCGATCAGGCGCTGGAGAGCATCCGCACGGGCGACTACGGCTACTGCGAGCAGTGCGGGGTCGAGATCGGCCTGCGTCGGCTTGAGGCGCGCCCGACAGCGACCATGTGCATCGACTGCAAGTCGCTGGAGGAGATCCGCGAGCGCCAGCGCGTGGCCTAGATCACGCGCTGCGCCGCGGTTTCATCAGCCGGAGTCCTCGGCGATCTCGGCGAGGGCTTCGGCCTGGTGCTCCTGGATCAGTCCATCCAGGAGTTCATCCATCCCCCCTTCCATGATCTGCTCGATCTTGTAGAGCGTCAGCCCGATGCGGTGGTCCGTCACCCGGCCCTGCGGGAAATTGTAGGTCCGGATCCGCTCTGAGCGATCCCCCGACCCCACCGCCAGGCGGCGCTGTTCGCTGCGCTCCGACTGCTGCCGGGCCCGCTCCTGCTCGTTGAGGCGCGCCTGGAGCAGCGCCATCGCCTTGGCGCGGTTCTTGTTTTGCGAACGCTCGTCCTGGCACTCCACCACCAGCCCGGTGGGCAGGTGGGTGATGCGTACGGCCGAGTCGGTGGTGTTGACGTGCTGGCCGCCGGCGCCCGACGAGCGGAAGGTATCCACCCGCAGGTCGGCGGTGTTGATCTCGATGCCGCTGACCTCGTCAAGTTCGGGCAGGATGGCCACCGTGCACGCCGAGGTGTGGATCCGCCCCTGGGACTCGGTGGCTGGTACCCGCTGGACGCGGTGGGCGCCGGACTCGAACTTGAGGCGGGCGTAGACGCTTCGCCCGCTGACCCGGGCAATGACCTCGCGGTAGCCGCCATGCTCGCCCTCGCGGGCGGAGAGGATCTCGGTCTTCCAGCCCTGGCGCTCGGCGTAGCGCAGGTACATGCGCAGCAGGTCGCCGGCGAACAGCGCGGCTTCGTCGCCGCCGGTACCGGCGCGCACCTCGAGGAAGACGTTGCGCTGGTCGTCGGGGTCGGTGGGCACCAGATGCCGTTGTAGCCGGCCCTCGAGTTCCTCGAGCCGATGGCGCGCCTCGTCGGCCTCCTCCTCGGCCATGGCGCGGATCTCGGCGTCGCTGTCGTCGAGCATCGCCTCCGCGTTGGCGACCGCATCGGCCGCCTCGCGGTAGGCGTTCAGGTCCTGGACGACGGGTTCCAGCCGGGCGTATTCGCGGGAAAGTTCGGCAAATTTCGACGGGTCGCCGACGACATCAGGATCCGCCAGCTGCGCGCCGATCTCCTCGTGCCGTTCCGCCATCCGCTCCAGCTTGTTGCGAATCGTCGCCTTCACTAGACCTCTCTACCAGCTGTTGGTCGATGGCCAGGGTCTCCAGTGCGTGCTGGATCCGCGTGCGGTCGCCGCTGGCGGCGGCGGCCCGCAGGCCAACGGTGGGGGCGTGGACCAGCCGCCGGGTGAGCGTGTGGGTCAACCACTCGATCACCTCAAAGGGGTCCTCGCCGCGGGAGAGCTGCCGCGCCGCCTGCGCTCGGGTGGCGCGGGCGTAGCTCTCGGCCCGGTTGCGGAACGAACGGATCGCCTCGCCGGCGTCGCGGGCGCGGCGCCACTCGAGATAGTGCCGGACCTGTTGCTCGACGATGGCCTCGGCCTGGGTCGCGGCGTCCTGGCGCGAGCGCATGTTCTCGGCCACTACCCCGCGCAGGTCGTCCACCGTGTAGAGGTAGACGTCGTCCATTTCGCCGGCCTCGGGCTCGATGTCCCGCGGTACCGCCAGGTCGAGCATGAACATCGGCTTGTGCCGGCGCGCGCGTACCGCCCGCTCGACCGTGCCCTTGCCGAGGATGGGTAATGAGCTGCCTGTCGAGGATACCACCACGTCGGCCTCGGGGAGACGGCGCGGCAGGTCGTTGAGGCTCATGGCCTCGCCGTCGTGGGCTTCGGCCAGTCGTTTGGCGCGCTCGACGTTGCGGTTGGCGACGAGCACCTGGCCAATCCCCTGCTGTGCCAGGTGGCGGGCGACCAGCTCGATGGTCTCGCCGGCGCCGACCAGCACCGCGGTGCGCTTGGGGAAGTCGTCGAAGATCTGCTTGGCCATGGTCACGGCGGCGAAGGCCACCGAGATCGGGTTGGAGCCGATGTCGGTGTCGGTGCGCACCTGCTTCGCCACCGAGAAGGCGTGCTGGAACAGGCGCTCGAGCACCGCGCCGAGGCAGCCGGCGCTGGCCGCCTTGTGGTAGGCGTCCTTGACCTGGCCGAGGATCTGCGGCTCGCCGAGGACGAGGGAGTCGAGCCCCGCCGAGACCCGCATCAGGTGGCGCATGGCCTCGGTACTGCGGCGAACGTAAAGGTGGGGCCGGACCTTGCGCAGATCCACCCGCTGGTGGCGGGTCAGCCAGCCAATGACCACCTCGGGGTCCGTATGCGGCAGCCGGATGTAGATCTCGGTGCGATTGCAGGTGGAGAGGATTGCCACCTCGTCGGCACCGGTCTCGCTGCGGGCGCTCTGCAGGGCGTCCCCGAGGGCCTCGGCGTTGAACGCCAGGCTCTCACGGACTGCTACTGGCGCACTATCGTGATTGAGTCCAATTGCAAATAATGGCATGAGACTGGCGTCATTAGGCTTCGTTAGGGCACCATCAGGCGTCAACCCGGATTATTACGAAATGCGGACGCTTCGGTAAAGCGTCTCGCCCACGGAAAAAATGCCCGATCCGACCGAATTCTCCAGGGGCGGCCGCTGTCCGGCGTTTCGCCGCCTGCGGCCTGGTGTCGCGCTGGCCGTCTGCGCCCTGGTCGTCGGGTGTGCCGGCCCCCAGCCCGATACCGATCCCCCCGCTGAAGCGCCGACGGCTGCCCTGGCCCCTGAGGCCGAGCCGTGGGAGCCCTCGCCACGGGATGAGGCCATCCGCCATGTGCTAGCTGCAGAGATCGCGGTGCGCCGGGATCGGCTGGACCAGGCCCTGAGCCACTACGCCCGGGCCATGGCAGTCAGCCGCGACGAGCGCGTGGCCGAACGAGCGGTGCAGCTGAGCTTTGTCCTCGAAGAGGAGGGCGTGGCCCGCGAGGCCGCCGAGCGCTGGCGGGAGCTTGCCCCGGAGCGGGTCGAGGCCCATCAGCTGCTCGGCCTGCTGGCCCTGCGCAGGGGTGACGAGACTGCCGCGCGCGAAGAGCTGGAGAAGACCATCGAGCGCTGGCCGGGGACAGCGGGACAGGCCTTCCTGCAGCTCGGCATGCTCCTCGGGCATGGGGCCGACGCCGAAGCGGCTGCACGCGTGCTGGCCGAGCTGGCCGAGGTCCACGCCGACGTGCCAGAGGCGCACCGGGTTCTGGCCGCGGCGGCGGAGCGGGCCGGCGATGACGACAAGGCGGTGGCGGCGGCCGCGCGGGCCTTCGAGCTCGCGCCAGCGGATCGCGAGGCCGGGGCGACCCTGCTGCGGGTTGCCTTCCAGGCCGGGCACGCCGGCGCCCTGGAGACCGACGACGCGCTGGCGCACCTGGAGCGGGTGCGCGAGACGCAGCCGGCGCTGACGTCGCGCACGGCGCTGCTGGAGGGGCACCTGCTGCGCGAGGCCGGACGACCGGAGGCAGCGCTGGGCGCGTACCAGCGCGGGCTGGAGGCGGACGGCGACGATCAGGACCTCTTATACGGGCGCGGGTTGGTGCGTGCGGAGACCGGGGATGTGGACGGCGCCGTGGAGGATCTGCGTCGGGTCCTCGAGGCAGATCCGGGCGACGCCCACGCCCAGAACGCCCTGGGCTACACCCTGGTCGATGCCGAGCGCGATCTGGCCGAGGCCCGCGAGCTGATCGAGCGCGCGCTGGAGCAGGAGCCGGACAACGCCGCCTTCCTCGACAGCAAGGGCTGGCTGCTCTACCGAGAGGGAGATCCGGAGGCCGCGCTGGACTATCTGCGCCGCGCCTTCGAGAAGGAGCCCCACGGCGAGATCGGTGCCCACCTGGGCGAGGTGCTCTGGGAGCTCGGCGAGCGAGAGCAGGCGCGCCAGGTTTGGCGCCGGGCGCTGGACGCCGAACGCGGCCGACGGGTTCTGGAGCGGACGTTGGAGGATTACGAGGTGGATCTGGATGACGAGTAGATGGGGGGCGTGGCTGCTTGCCGGGCTGCTGGCGGTCGGAGTGCTTTCGGGCTGCGCGCTGCTCGTCCCCGAGGACGAGCGGCAGGCGCATTACGAGGCGTTCCTGGAGGAGCGCGCCGAGCTGCGCGACTGGTCGGTGAGGGGGCGCGCCGCCCTGCGCGCCGACGGCGAGGCGGTCAGCCTCTCCCTGCGCTGGCAGCAGCGGGGCGAGTCCTACACCATCAACCTCTCCGGGCCCTTCGGGGCCGGTGCCGTGCGCATCGAAGGCCAGCCGGGTCAGGTGACCCTGCGCGACGGCGCCGGGCAGAGTGCCACGGCGCAGAGCCCGGAGGATCTGCTGGCCGCGCAGACCGGCCACCGGCTGCCGGTGACTGCACTGCGCGACTGGATCGTTGGCCGTCCGGCCGCGGATCTGGGGGTGGACGAGCTGAGTCTGGATCGCGCCGGTCGGCCGGACCGGCTGGAGCAGGCCGGCTGGGAGGTGGACTTCCAGGGCTGGACCGAAGTGGACGGTATGGACCTGCCCAGTCGCGTGGATCTACATAGTGGCTCGACGCAGATGCGGGTGGCGCTGTCGGGGTGGAGTCGCGGGGATGGCTGAGTGGAGCGTGTGGCCGGCGCCGGCCAAGATCAACCTCTTCCTTCACGTCCTCGGTCGGCGCGCCGACGGTTACCACGAGCTGCAGACGGCTTTCCAGCTGCTCGACTATGGCGACCGCATCTGGTTGCGCCCGCGCTCCGACGGGTACATCGTGCGTTGCAGCGATCTGCCCGGGGTCGCCCCGGAGGACGACCTGACCGTGCGCGCCGCTCACGCGCTGCAGGTGGCCACCGACTGCGGGTACGGCGCGGATATCCATGTGGACAAACGCCTGCCGGCCGGGGGCGGGGTTGGCGGCGGCTCCTCGGACGCCGCCACGGTGCTCGTAGCCCTCAACCACCTGTGGCGGGCCGGGCTGGGCGAGGAGGCGCTCGCGGGCCTGGGTCTGGCCCTCGGCGCCGATGTGCCGGTGTTCGTCCGTGGGCGCAGTGCCTGGGGGGAAGGCGTGGGCGAGCACCTGCGACCGATGCCCGCCGAGCCGGGGGGCAACCGCTGGTACCTGGTGGTCGATCCGGGGGCGAGCATCTCCACCGCCGAAGTCTTTGGCGCACCGGAATTGACACGCGATACGTCTCCGATCACAATAGCCGACCTTCGCGCCGGCGCCGTTCGCAACGACTGCGAGCCGGTGGTCCGGGGCCGCTGGGCGGCGGTGGCTGAAGCCCTCGAGTGGCTCGCCCGGCACGGCGACGCGCGAATGAGTGGCACCGGCAGCTGCTGTTTCGTCGGCTTCCAGGCCGAAGAGCCAGCGCAAGCTGCCCTAGAGCGCCTGCCCGGGAGGTGGTCCGGGTTCGTCGCTCGGGCCGTGGAACGGTCTCCGCTGCACACTGCGCTGGCGGCGGCGGCTCACCCCGGCTGACCTGTCAACAACTGGGGCGTAGCCAAGCGGTAAGGCACCGGTTTTTGGTACCGGGATTCGCAGGTTCGAATCCTGCCGCCCCAGCCATATCCGCTACACACCGAGTTGTAAGGTGGACGTCTAGCCGTGCAAGTAAACGGACCCATGATGGTCTTTGCGGGGAACTCCAACCCGCAACTGACGGAGGCCATTGCTGCCCATCTGAAGATCCGCCTCGGGCACGCGGTGGTCGGCCGTTTCAGCGACGACGAGATCATGGTGGAGGTCAACGAGCACGTCCGCGGCAAGGACGTCTTCGTCGTGCAGTCCACCTGTCAGCCGGCCAACGACAACCTCATGGAGTTGCTGGCGATCGTTGACGCGCTGCGCCGTTCCTCGGCCGCGCGCGTCACCGCGGTGATTCCGTACTTCGGCTACGCCCGGCAGGACCGGCGCCCGCGCTCTCAGCGCGTGCCCATCTCGGCCAAGCTGGTCGCGGACATGATGCAGGCTGCCGGCTACGACCGGGTGGTGACCGTGGATCTGCACGCCGATCAGATTCAGGGGTTCTTCAACATCCCCGTGGACAATGTCTACGCCTCGCCGATCCTGCTCGGTGACATCTGGCGTCAGCTCTACCCGCGCAAGGTGGTGGTCTCGCCGGATGTTGGCGGCGTGGTCCGGGCGCGGGCGGTGGCCAAGCGGCTCGACGATGCCGAGCTGGCCATCATCGACAAGCGCCGTCCACGGCCCAACGAGTCCTCGATCATGAACATCATCGGCGATGTGCAGGACAAGACCTGCATCATCGTCGACGACATCGTGGATACCGCCGGCACCCTTTGCCAGGCTGCCGGCGCCCTCAAGGAGCGGGGCGCACGCAAGGTGGTCGCGTACATCACCCACCCGGTGCTCTCGGGCAGCGCAGTGGATAAGATCGCGGCCTCCGAGCTCGACGAGCTGGTGGTCAGCGACAGCATCCCGCTCGGCGAGCAAGCGGCCGCGTGCCCGAAGATTCGACAACTGAGTATCGCGGAGATCCTCGCCGAGACGATGCGTCGGGTCAGCAACGACGAGTCGGTGAGCGAGCTCTTCGTGGAGTGATTCCCAACCAGGAGTGGAACCAATCATGACGGTGGAAATGAGGCTCGACGCGCATCCGCGCACGGAGACCGGCCGCGGCGCCATGCGCCGTCTGCGTCGTGCCCGGCGCGTCCCGGGTGTCGTCTACGGTGCCGGCAGAGAGCCGCAACCGGTGGCGCTCGAGAACGATCAGCTCTACCGGCTGCTCGAGGAGGAGTCCTTCTTCTCCACGATCCTGCAGGTCCAGATGGGCTCTGAGACCGAGCAGGCCATCGTCAAGGATCTGCAGCGCCATCCGTTCAAACCGCTGGTTCAGCACATCGACCTGCAGCGCGTTCGCGATGACCAGCCGATCACCGTGCATGTGCCGCTGCACATCCACGGCGAGGAGCAGTCCCCGGGCGTGAAGAAGGGCGGCGTGCTCCACCACGACCTGCTCGATCTCGAGGTGGTCTGCCTGCCCAAGGATCTGCCGCCGCATATCGATATCGACGTTTCCAGCCTCAAGGTTGGCCAGGCGGTCCACATCAGTGAGCTGACGCTGCCCGAGGGGGTCCAGTCGGCGGCGCTGCAACAGGGCGAGGGGCACGATGCGCCTGTGGTCTCGGTTCAGGCAACTCGTAAGACGCGAGGCGCCAGCAGCGGCGACGAGGCCGAGTCCTCCGAGTCCGAGTAACGCCGAAGTGGCCGGCCGGGAAGGCAATTTCCGGCTCATCGCTGGCCTCGGCAACCCTGGCAGCAAGTACGCTGGAACCCGGCACAATGCCGGGTTCTGGCTTGTTGATGAGCTGGTCCGTCGCTACGGGGGCGAGCTGCGGGAAGAGTCCAAGTTCCGCGGCGATTGTGCCCGTGTGCTCATCGACGGCTACGACTGCCGGCTGGTCAAACCGATGACCTATATGAACCACAGCGGTCAGGCCGTCGGTGCGCTCGCGAACTTCTTCAAGATCCCGCCCGAGGCGATCCTGGTCGCCCACGACGAGATCGACCTGCCACCGGGCAGCGTCCGGCTCAAGCGGGGCGGCGGGCACGGCGGGCACAACGGTCTGCGCCACATCCAGTCGACCCTCGGTACCGCCGAATTCGCCCGGCTGCGCATCGGCGTCGGTCACCCGGGGCACAAGGACCAGGTGGTCCCGCACGTCCTCTCCCGTCCGGCCCCCGACGAGCTGCGCCTGCTCGAACGGGCCATCGACGACGCCGCCGACGAGATACCGCGTCTGCTGGCCGGGGAGTGGGACCGCGCCTGCCAGCAGCTCCACGCCTAGGGGAGACGGGCCGGCCCGCCGGCCTGCACGCGCCCTCCAAGTCACCCAACCGCTTTCAGGATCGCGCCATGGGATTTAACTGCGGCATCGTCGGGCTTCCCAACGTCGGCAAATCGACGCTGTTCAACGCCCTGACCCAGAACGACATCCCGGCAGAGAACTACCCATTCTGCACCATCGACCCGAATGTCGGCATCGTCGCCGTCCCCGATCCGCGGCTCTACCGGCTGGCGGAGCTGGTGCGCCCCGAGCGCACCATCCCCACCACCATGGAGTTCGTGGACATCGCCGGTCTGGTCTCCGGCGCCTCCCGCGGAGAGGGGCTGGGCAACCAGTTTCTCGCCCATATCCGCGAGACCGACGCCGTAGCCATGGTCCTGCGCTGCTTTGAGAGCGAGGACGTCCACCACGTCGAGGGGCGCGTCGACCCGCGGGCCGACGCCGAGACCATCCACACCGAGCTGGCGCTGGCCGATCTGGACACCGTCTCGCGGGCGCTGCAGCGCCAGGAGCGGGCCGCCAAGAGTGGTGACAAGGAGGCGGTGCGCCTGCGCGATCTACTCGAGCGGGCCCGCCAGGCCCTCGACGAGGGGCAGCCGCTGCGGACCCAGGCATTCAGCGAAGAGGAGCGCCGGCAGCTGCAAGGCTACCACCTGATCACCCTCAAGCCGCTGATGTACATCGCCAACGTGGCTGAGGACGGCTTTAGCGACAATCCGCTGCTGGCCGACGTCCAGGCCCTGGCCGAGAGCGAGGGTGCCCGGGTGGTGCCGGTCTGCGCCGCCATCGAGGCCGAGCTGGCCGTGCTCGATGACGCGGAGCGCGACGAGTTCCTGGCCGAGTACGGGCTCGAGGAGCCGGGGCTCAACCGCGTGATCCGGGCCGGTTACGACCTACTCGGTCTGCAGACCTTCTTTACCGCTGGCGAGAAGGAGGTCCGGGCATGGACCGTGCGCCGCGGCGCCACCGCCCCCGAGGCGGCCGGCCGCATCCACACCGACATGCAGCGCGGCTTCATACGGGCCGAGGTGGTCGCCTACGACGACTACATTGCTTACAACGGCGAGCAGGGTGCCAAGGATGCCGGGCGTTGGCGGCTGGAGGGGAAGGAGTACGTCCTCAACGAGGGAGACGTGGTGCATTTCCGTTTCAACGTCTGACACTGCCCGCCTCGGGGCGGCAAAGCGGGCGCGGCGCAGCTGCCGCCGCCGCGCCCGAAAGCCTTACTCCGGCCGTTCCGCGTTCCGGTCGGCCTTGCGCTGCTTGTCGGCGAGCTTGCCCAGGCGGCCCTCAAGTACCCGCTCAAGCCTCTTGGCCGCGCCGCGGGCGGCGTCGTAGGCATCATCGGCGGTGTTCTCCGCCAGCACTGGATCCAGCCCACGGGGGCGGGCCTCGATGCGGCAATGCTTGTTGACCCCGCCCTTGGGGCCGTTGATGTCCTGGAAGTGCACCTCGATGCGGGTCAACTGCTCCCCGAAGCGCCGGTCGACTGCGCCCAGTGCCTCACGGATGCTCTCTTCCAGCGCGTCTGAGACGTGCACGCCGGCGCCAGGATTGATCTGAATCTGCATGGATGCGGAATCTCCTCCAGGTCGTTCGTGGTGGATCGTCGTTGGCGCACAGCACGGACCTGCCGCGTCCGGGCGCCCCGGCACTTATTCTGACGGAACCGGCCCAGCGTACCAAGGGCCCCGGCACACGGCGGCCGCAGCCTTGACACGATCAGCGCGGGCTCGGAGAATACGCGGTGCCACGTGGCTATGTAGCTCAGCTGGTTAGAGCGTCGCACTCATAATGCGAAGGTCGGTGGTTCGACTCCACCCATAGCCACCAGATACCTTACCTGAGTCCTCCCCGTTTTATCCCCAAGTAATGGCCCGAGCGGCAAATGGCCAAAACCGCGGGGACGGCGGTGAGGCGTGCGAAGATCAGGGCCATCTGCGCTTTCCACCGCTGAATCTCCCTGTCTGGAATGGGGCGCCAACGGCTACCAGGCTCCGTAGTATGATCCTGGTATACACGCGTCCGTGAGCCTGGTATGTCCCCACACCCCGCCCCATCCGACGAACGCCGCGGTCCCGCCGGGACCGCGCTCGGCTATCTGGACTGGCTATTCAACCCCTTTCAGCGCCGCGATGCCCAGGCCGTTTACGACCTGCTCGGCACCGGTGCGATCACCGCCGAGGGACTCTATCTGAACCTGGGGTACTGGGCCGAGGAGGACGACCTGGATGCGGCCAGCGCCGCGCTGGCGCGGCTGGTGGCCGATACCGCCGGCTTCGGTCCGGAGGACACCGTCCTCGATGTCGGTTTCGGGTTCGCCGATCAGGACCTGCTCTGGGTGCGTAGTCACGAGCCGGCCCGGATCATCGGGCTGAACATCACCGCCTCCCAGGTGGCCGTGGCCCGGCAGCGGGTGGTCGAGGCCGGCCTAGAGGAACGCATCGAGCTCTGCGAGGGCTCGGCCACGGCCATGCCGCTGGCCGATGCGTCGGTGGACTGTGTGGTGGCCCTGGAGTCGGCCTTCCACTTCCAGACCCGGGCGGATTTCTTTGCCGAGGCGTATCGGGTCCTGCGCCCCGGCGGACGTCTGGTGACCGCCGACATCATCCCGCTGCCGCCGGCCAAGCGTGCCGTGGATCGGCTGCGTCAGCGCCTGTCCTGGTGGCTGGTGGCGAGCCGTTTCGCCATCCCCGAGGCCAACCGCTACACACGGCTCGCTTATCCCGGGTATCTGACCGCGGCCGGCTTCGTGGACGTGCACGTGCGCTCGATTCGCGAGCAGGTGTACGCGCCGCTGCACGCGTGGCTGCGGGCGCACCCGGAGACTCTCGAGCGGATTCATCCGGTGGCCCGTCTGCCGGCGCGCTGGGCGCGCCGGATGGATGCGGACCGGCTTTACGCCGGGTTGGACTACATCCTGGCCAGCGCCGTCCGGCCCTAGTGGGTGGGGGGCGAGGCACTTCGACGCCGACCCTGGTCCAGGCCACGCCTGAATCGGCTATCATGCCCCGATGACCATGGGAACGCACGACGAGGACAAGGTATTGCTGTCGGCCATCGATGATCCGGAGGATCTGCGGCGCCTGCCGCTGGAGCGATTGCCGGCCGTGGCCCAGGAGATGCGCGACTATCTGGTCGAGAGCGTCTCGCAGAGCGGGGGGCACCTCGCTGCCGGGCTCGGGGCCGTGGAGCTGACCCTCGCGCTTCACTACGCCCTGGATACCCCCCGCGACCGACTGGTCTGGGACGTGGGCCACCAGTGCTACGCCCACAAGGTGCTCACCGGCCGGCGCAGCCAGTTGCCCCGCATCCGCCAGGCCGGCGGTCCCGCCGGATTCCCCGTCCGCGAAGAGAGCCCCTACGACGCCTTCGGGGTGGGCCACTCCTCGACGAGCATCAGCGCTGCCCTCGGCATGGCGCTGGCCGAGCGTGCTGGCGGCGAGCACCGGCGTTGCGCCGCGATCATCGGCGATGGTGGCCTCAGTGCCGGCGAGGCGCTCGAGGCGCTTAACCACGCCGGCGACGTGAAGGCCGATTTGCTGGTCGTGCTCAACGACAACGAGATGTCGATCTCGGAGAACGTCGGCGCCCTGTCCAACTACCTCACGCGGCTGCTCTCCGAGCCGCTGGCCGGGCAGTTGCGCCGGGGTGCGCGGGACATGCTCCGCTACCTTCCGCCAATCCACGAGCTGGCGCGGCGCACCGAGGGTCACGTCAAGGGGCTGCTGGCGCCGGCTACGCTCTTCGAGGAACTGGGCTTCCACTACTTCGGTCCGGTGGACGGGCACAACGTCGAGGGGCTGGTCCGCGTGCTGCGCAACCTGCGCGATCAGCCCGGACCGCGGCTGCTGCACGTGGTCACCCGCAAGGGCAAGGGCTACGCCCCGGCCGAAGAGGACCCCATCTCCTACCACGGCGTGAGCTGCTTCGACCCGGCCCGCGGGCTGACCAAGGGGGCGGCGAGCAAGCTCAATTACACCGATGTGTTCAGCCGTTGGGTCTGTCGCGCCGCCTGCACCGACGAGCGCGTGGTGGCGATCACCCCGGCGATGCGCGAGGGCTCCGGTCTGGTCGAGTACGCGCGGCGTTTCCCTGAACGCTACTTCGACGTTGGCATCGCCGAGCAGCACGCCGTCACCCTGGCCGCCGGATTGGCTTGCGAGGGCGCGCGGCCGGTGGTGGCCATCTATTCCACTTTCCTGCAGCGCGCCTACGATCAGGTCATCCATGACGTCGCCCTGCAGCGTCTGCCGGTGCTCTTTGCCGTGGATCGGGCCGGGATCGTCGGTGCCGACGGCGCCACCCACCAGGGCACCTACGACCTCAGCTACCTGCGCTGCATCCCGGATCTCACCGTCATGGCGCCGGCCGATGAGGCCGAGTGTTGGCGGATGCTGGCCACCGGGCTGACCCTCGACGGGGCCGCGGCGGTGCGCTACCCGCGCGGCACCGGCCCCGGCGTGGCACTGCCCGACGACATGGAACCAGTGCCGGTGGGCCGGGCCGAGGTGCGCCGCGAGGGGGGCAGCGGTGTCGCCCTGCTCGCTTTCGGCGCCCTGCTGCCGGTGGCCGAGGCGGTGGGCGAGGAGCTCGACGTCACGGTGGTGAACATGCGCTTCGTCAAGCCGCTGGACGAGGCGCTGCTGCGCCGGCTCGCCGGCGAACATCGGCACCTGGTGACGCTGGAGGAGAACGTCATCGCCGGCGGGGCCGGCAGTGGCGTGGCCGAGTGCCTGTCGAGTGCCGGCGTGCACACCCCGGTCACCCACCTGGGGCTGCCGGACGCTCCCGTGCATCATGGGGCGCGCGGTGACATCCTGGCCGAGCACGGTCTGGATCGCGACGGTGTCCGCAGGACGGTGCAGGGGCTACTCCAGCAATCGTAGCAAGGAGGCGCCATGCCCGAGGCTTCGCTGGTCGACCAGGCGCTGACGCGCAACAAG
Organism: Halorhodospira sp. M38; assembly: GCF_022227985.1. Taxonomy (NCBI): domain Bacteria; kingdom Pseudomonadati; phylum Pseudomonadota; class Gammaproteobacteria; order Chromatiales; family Ectothiorhodospiraceae; genus Halorhodospira; species Halorhodospira sp. M38. Next base: position 76,215 of record NZ_JAJNQP010000008.1, on the reverse strand, counting down.
GCCCGGCATGAGCACTACGCCGGAATGGACTACATCCGCCTGACCGACGGCTTCTCCGGCTGGCCGCGGGGCACCGTGTTCCTCGGCGATCGTGCCGTACCCGGCTACCCCTCCATCGGTCGGGTGCTGAACCTCGAGCAGGGACTGGCGCAGCACTTCCGGGCCCCGTTTCACGCCGAGGAGAAGATCGATGGCTTCAACGTTCGCCTGATCCGTTACCGGGGCCAGGAGCTGGCCTTCTCCCGGGGTGGCTTCGTCTGCCCGTTCACCACCGACCGTCTGCCCGATCTGATCGACTCCGCCGTCTTCGACGCCGAGCCGGATCTGGTCATCTGCGCCGAGGTGGCCGGGCCGGGCAACCCCTACCTGGAGGGGCACCCCCCGGAGATCGACGAGGACGTGGCGCTGCTGGTCTTCGACCTGATGCGCTGGGACCGCGTCGAGTTCATGGAGGTCGAGGAGCGCCGCGAGCTGCTCCGCGCGCATGGGTTGCCGGCGGTGCCGTATCACGGCCGCTTCACCGCCGATCAGGCCGGCGAGCTGCGCGAGGTGATCGCGGGGCTCGATGCCCGCGGGGTCGAGGGCGTGGTGCTCAAGGAGGAGGGCGACCGGCGCAAACGGGCCAAATACGTCACCCCGGCCTCGGTGGTGCAGGATCTCAGCGCCATGGGGGATGCGCTGCTCGACCTGCCCCCCGAGTACTTTACCAACCGGTTGATGCGCCTGGTTCTGATCCTTGAGGAGTCCCCGGAACTCGACCGTGAGACCCTGCGCACCGAACTCGGCGGGGCGCTGGTCGACCCGCTGCTCGATGCCGCCCGCGAACACCGTGAGACCCACAAGGTGGCCCACCACTTCTGCAGCCGGTTTCGCCACCGCGCCAACGCCGAGCGCTTCGCCGAGCACTTGCGCCGGGTGCCGCAGAGCCAGATCCACGCCACCGTGCGCAGCCTGGAGCAGGCCGCCGACGGCTACTGGGAGCTGCGCTTCGACCGGGTTTTCCCGCGCATCAGCGGGCTGCTGGGCAACTTCCTCAGCGGCGGGCAGGTCTACGACTAGGCGTACTCGTCCACCTGATGGTCGCTATCGCCGCTGCTGGACCGTCGCGCGCGGGCACGCTGGCCGCGGCGCAGCCGCTCATCCACCGCGTCCGGCCGCCCGGTCTCGTCGCCGGAGTGGCCGATCGGCTCGATACGCGGGTACGGGGCCACCGGCTGGATCTCAGCGATCCCCTCCAGTTGTCGGAGGCGGATATCGCGCTGCGTATCCCGGATCGGGGGGACATGGAACACGGCACCCTCCTTCGGCCTGGGGCCGGGCTGGTTACTTCCTAACCAGTGTAGCGGCGCCTGCGTCTGTTGACTTGAGTCACACCGGTGGCGAGCGGTCACGGCGTCCGCTACCAGTCCTCCTCTTCGTCCCAGTCCTCGTCATCCCAGTCGCCGTTTTCCCAGTCGTCATCGTCCCAGTCACCCCAGTCGTCTTCGCCGAGGCGCTCGCGACGGTTCTGCAGGTACGACTCGCGCATGAAGATGTAGGAGTCGGTGCCGGTCTCGGCCATGAGTTCGTCCAGCGAGAGCAGGGCTACCCGGGTATCGATGCCGGCGATGATCGGCACGGTGTAACGCTCCGGAGAGGGAATGTCCGCCCAATGTGTGGGGCTGTGGTATTCACGACTGAAATACTGGGCCGCCAGGCCGCTGCTGTCGCGTGCCGTGCTCGGGCCGAGCAGCGGCAGGACCAGGTAGGGGCCCTCGGGGGCGCCCCAATGGCCCAGGGTCAGCCCAAGGTCGCTGCGCTCCCGCTCCAGGCCGGCGGCGCCAGCCACGTCGAATAGGCCCAGCACGCCGATGGTTGAATTGATGGCGAAGCGGGTGACGCTGCGTGTCCCGGCGCTGGCACGGCCTTGCAGCAGCTGGTTGCCGGCGTGAAACGGCTCGCGCAGGTTGTTGAGGAAATTGCTGATCGGGCGGCGCACTCCGCTGGGCACAGTATCACGGTAGGCAACGGCCACCGGGCGGATGGCGTAGCGGTCGGCGACCTCATTGAAGGCGTGCACCCGGCGATTGAAACCCTCCAGCGGATCCCAGGTGCCCTGATCCCAGTCGTCGTAGGCGCCCCAATCGTCGTCATCCCAGGCCTCATCCTCGGTGGCCCACTCGTCCTCTCCGTTGGGATTGCCCGAATCCCCGGAGCTGGCGCAGGCGCCCAACAGCGGTAGCAGGGCCAGCAGCAGGGCCCCGTGCAGCAAGCCTCGTCTCATGAAGGGTCTCCGCAATCCGGTGGGGCCGGCGCTTGGGCCGCCGCGGCCCCCTTGCCCGGGTTGAGCAGGTTGTCGGGATCCAGGGCGCCCTTGATCCGCTGCATCAACTCCAGGCCCAGGGGGTCGGCGCAGCGGGCGACCTCGTCGCGCTTCGCCTGGCCGACGCCGTGCTCGGCGGCGACCGAGCCGCCATGGCGGCAGACCACATCGTGCACCGCCCGATGGAAGGCTTCGGCGCGTGCGCGGAAAGCCTCGGGCTTGGCGTCCGGCGGCTGGCTGAGGTTGAAGTGCAGGTTGCCGTCGCCCACGTGGCCGAAGATGCAAGGGCGGACGCCGGGGTCCAGCTCGGTCACGGCGGCCAGGGCCTCGGGAACGAACGCGGCGAGAGTGCCGGGGCGCACCGAGATGTCGTGCTTGATGCTCGCCCCGGCGCGTTTCTGACCATCAGGGATGGCCGTGCGCAGCCGCCACAGCCGTGCGGCGGCGGCCTCGGTGGGGGCGAGCAGGGCGTCGTCCAGGTCGCCGGCGGTCTCGGCCGGTTCCAGAGCTGCTGCCAGCGCCTCGTCCAGGTCCGCCCGCGGGTCGGCCGTGGCGAGTTCCAGCAGCAGGTACCAGGGGGAACCGGGCAGTGGGTTCTCCGGGGTATCGTCGAGCAGCTGGCCCATCCCCAGGGCCTCGGCGCTCATCAACTCGGCGCCGACCACCGCCTCGCCGCTCTCGGACTGGGCGGCCCGCACCAGGGGCAGGGCCGGCTCCAGCCGCGGCAGGGCGAGCAGCGCCACGCGGCGGCTGCGCGGCGGCGGGAGCAGGCGCAGGGCCGCGGCGGTGATGATGCCCAGCGTCCCCTCGGAGCCGATGAACAGATCGCGCAGGTCGTAGCCGCTGTTGTCCTTGCGCAGCCCGCGCAGATCGCTCCAGATGCGGCCGTCGGCCAGCACGACCTCCAGGCCCAGGGCCAGGTTGCGGGCGTTGCCGTAGCGCAGCACGTTCAGCCCGCCGGCGTTGGTCGCCAGGTTGCCGCCGATTCGGCACTGCGCCTCGGAGGCGAGGCTCAGCGGGAAGAAGCGCTGCGCGTCGGCGGCGGCCTCCTGCAGGTGGGCCAGGGTGCAGCCGGCCTCGGCGACCAACAGTCCGTCGTCGGCGTCCAGGCTGCGGATGCGCTGCAGCCGCTCCAGGCTCACCACCACCTCGGTCTCGTGCCGGGGAGAGCCGCCGCCGACGGTGCCGGTGTTGCCCGACTGCGCCACCACCGCGGCGCCGTGCGCTCGGCACAGGGTGACGGCGGCGGCCACGGACTCGGCGTCGGAGGGGCGGACCACCAGTCGCCCGCGGCCTGGAAACTGGCCGCGCTGCTCGGCCATGTAGGGGGCTGTGCGCGTGGGCTCGCTGAGGACGGCATCGGGGCCCAGGCGTGCGCGCAGTGCCTCGGCCAGCGGGTGTTCTGCGGTCTCGACCATGACCGGCATTATGCCGCTAGAGATAGGGGGACGCGAGCCAGCAGGCGGCGTCGCGGACCCGCTCCAGGGGCGGGCGCTGGCGCAGCTCCTCCTCGCTGATGCGGCGCGAGCGGGCTCGGATGCGTTGGCAGTCGGCGGCCATCTCGCCGGCGATGGTGCGGTCGTAGAACTCGGCGTTGAGCTCGAAGTTCAGCCGCAGGCTGCGCGGATCCATGTTCGAAGATCCGACCTGGGCGTAGCGCCGGTCCACGATGAACAGCTTGGTGTGGGCGAACGGCGGTGGCTGGTAGTAGATGTTCACCCCCCAGTGGATCAACTCGCCGAGCATGTGCCGTGTGGCCCAGTGGACGAAGGGCAGATTGTTCTGCTCGGGCAGCAGGACGTTGACCTCCACGCCGCGCAGTGCCGCCGCCTCCAGGGCGGTCATCAGTGAGCGCATGGGCAGGAAGTAGGGCGTGACCACCCAGATCTCCTCGCGGGCCGCCGACAGGGCGCCGATCAGCGTCATGACTAGCCGGTCCAGGTCCTCGTTGGGTCCGTCGGTGATGATCCGGCTCAGGGCGCCGTCCACGTGGGGTCTGCCGCGGTGTGTGGTCCCTCGCTCCTCGCCGGTGGTGAACGCCCAGTCCTCCAGAAAGACCTGCTCCATCTGGCTGACCACGGGGCCGTCGACTAAGAAGTGGATGTCCGCTACGCGGTGCTCGCGGTCGGACTGCAGCAGGTGGCGGTCGCCCAGGTTCATGCCGCCGGTAAAGCCGGTCTGGCTGTCGACCACCAGAATCTTGCGGTGGTTGCGCAGGTTGATCGACAGTTGCGGCGGCAGCAGCCGCGGGGGCAGGAAGCGGGCCACCGGCACCCCGGTGCGACGGAGCAGCCGGCTGGCGCGGGGCCAGGAATAGAGTTCGCCGACACCGTCGATGAGCACCCGCACGTCGACCCCACGGCGGTGCGCAGCGGTGAGGGCACGGATGAACTGCCGCCCGCTGGTGTTGCTCTCGAAGATGTAGGTGCTCAGGAAGATCGTCCGCTGCGCCGCGTCGATCGCCTCGAGCATGGTCGGATAGGCCTGCTCACCGTTGCGCAGGGCCTGGACCCGGTTGCCGTACTCCAGCGGCCGCCCGGTGACGGCATCGGAGATGCGGATCTGCTCGGCGTACTCAGGGCCCAACGAGGGGCTGTGGGTCTCCATGGACGGCCCGGGGCTGGGCGGGATGCGCTCCTCAGCCACCAGCTTGCGCGCCCGGGTCTCGACGCGATTGATGCCGAAGACGTAGTAGAAGAATGCGCCGCCGAGGGGGAAGATGATGCACACGGCCATCCATGACGCGGCCACCTGGGGCTCGCGTTTGGTCAGCAGGGCGTGCACGGCGGCGACGGGACCTGCCACCGCGGCGATTACGCTGGCGGCGGCGACTATCCAGGCTGCGGCGTCCATGGGCGCCTAGTCTCGACGTTTTCGTCGCAGTTGGGAAGACGGCGGGCAGCTTGAGCCGGTCACCGAATTTGGATTAGACTAATTCTGTGTTTTTGCGCACTGGCGCCCGCTGACAAGGAACCGACATGACCGAAACCCGAGACAATCCGATCCTCAGCGAGGAGCAGGGTGCCGGCTATCTGCGTTCGGTGGGGCTGCGCCCGACCCAGCAGCGGCTGGCTCTGGCCGGTCTGCTGTTCGCTGGCGAGGACCGCCACGTGACCGCCGAGTCCCTCTACGAAGAGGCCACGGCCCAGGGTGTCAAGGTCTCGCTGGCCACCGTGTACAACACCCTGAACCAGTTCAAGGACGCCGGCCTCCTGCGCGAGGTCATCGTTCACTCTGGCAAGTCGTACTTCGACACCAAGACCGAGGCCCACCATCACCTCTACGACGAGGACAGCGGCGAGATCGAGGACGTCCACCTGCAGGTGGATGAGCAGGAGGTCCGGCGTAAGGTCCAGGTCCCCGAGGGCAAGCAGATCTCTGGCGTGGATATCGTCGTGCGCCTGCGTACGGACCGCGGTTAGCCCGGCCGCCGTTGCCGTTGTGGCCTGCCGGGCCCGTGCCGCCGGGCTCAGCGCGCCAAGAGTTCCGCCAGGCGCTCGGCCTGGAGGCGCTGCTGGCGTCGGCAGGTCAGCCGCTGCGCCTCGACCAGCGTGCGTAGCTCCCCCAGCGCCTGGCCGAAGGTGTCGTTGATCACCAGGTAGTCGTACTCGGCGTAGTGGGCGATCTCATCCACCGCCTCGGACAGGCGGCGCTCGATCACTTCTGCACTGTCCTGGCCGCGTTCGCTCAGCCGGCGGCGCAGCTCCGTCCGGGAAGGCGGCAGGATGAACACCGACACTGCCTCGGGCAGCACCGCGCGCACTTGCTGCGCCCCCTGCCAGTCGATCTCCAGAATCACATCCGCGCCGGCGTCCAGGCGCGCCTCGACGGCGTCCTGCGACGTGCCGTAGAGGTTTTCGAAGACCCGCGCGTACTCTAGGAATCGGCCCGCCTCGACCCGCTCCAAGAACTGCGCCTCGTCGAGGAAGTGGTAGTCCACGCCGTCGCGCTCGCCCGGGCGCGGTGCGCGCGTGGTGCTGGAGACTGATAGCTCCAGACCGGGAACCTGCTCGAGCAGGGCCCGGACCAGGCTGGTCTTCCCGGCGCCGGAAGGCGCCGAGACGATGAACAGGTTGCCGCGTGGGGGCGTGGGCTTACTCGACATTCTGCACCTGCTCACGCATCTGTTCGATCAGGACCTTAAGGTCCAGGGCGGCGCTGCTGCTGGCCACATGGCCCGATTTCGAGGCGATGGTGTTGGCCTCGCGGTTGAGTTCCTGCATCAGGAAGTCGAGACGCCGGCCCACCGGCTCGGCGGCCTCCAGCAGGCGCAGGACCTCCTGGAGGTGCGTGCCGAGGCGCTCCAGCTCCTCGTCGATATCCTGTCGCTGGGCGATGTAGGCCAGCTCCTGCTCCAGGCGGCCCGGGTCCGCGGGCGCCGGGAGTTCGTCCAGGCGCGCGGTGAGCCGCTCGCGGATGCGCTGGTTGATCGTGCCGCGCTGCTCGGCCAGTTCCGCGACGATGTCGCGAGCGCTCTCAGCGCGGGCGCGGATGTGCTCGGCCAGCTGCTCCCCTTCGCGTCGCCGGGTGTCGCGCAGCCCTTCCAGGGCGTCGTCAAGCAGGGCGACAGCGGCCTCGCGCACCGGCTCCAGGTCCACCGCCGGCTCGCCGAGCACGCCCGGAAAGCGCAGGATCTCCGCGGTGGACGCCGGCTGGGCCGAGTTCCCGAAACGCCGGCCGATCTCCGCGGCGATCCGTGATAGCTCGTCCACCCGCTGCCAGTCCACGTCCAGCCCGCCCTGGCCGGTGGCCTCGAGGCTGAAGCGCAGGGTGCACTCCAGCTTGCCGCGGCCGAGCCGCTGGCGTGCACGCTCACGCACCTGCGGCTCGATGGCGCGCAGCTCATCCGGCAGGCGCGGGTGGAGCTCCAGATACCGGTGGTTGACCGAGCGCAGCTCCCAGGTCAGGCGGCCGGAGCGCCCCCCCCAGTCCCCCTGCGCCTCGCGTCGTTCGAAGGCGGTCATGCTGTGGATCAACGGTGCGACCTCCGGCCGGCGGGTAGGACGCAAATGCTAATCGCTTCGGTGGTGTCCATGCCAGGGCACGGCCGCGGTGTTACTGCTGATCCGCGAAACGGTGCACGAGCCGCGCGGCGTGGTCGATCTCGCCGGTGAGGATCTCCATCCGCTCGCCGGCGCGGTCGGTGCACTGCTGTACCTGCTGCGCCAGCTGGTCGATGTTGCTGATGTTGCGGTTGACCTCCTCGGCCGTGGCGCTCTGCTCTTCGGTGGCACTGGCGATCTGCATGCTCATCTCCTGCATGGAAGAGACCGCCTGATTGATCGCCTCCAGCGCTCCGCGGGCTTCGTCGGAGAGGGCCAGGGTGTGCTCGGCGCGCTCGCTGCTCTCGTTCATCGCGGCCACGGCCCGCCCGGTGCCCTCCTGCAGGGAGTCGATGATGCCCTTGATCTCCTGGGTCGAGGACGAGGTGCGGTCGGCCAGGACCCGCACTTCCTCGGCGACCACCGAGAAGCCGCGGCCGACCTCGCCGGCCCGCGCCGCCTCGATGGCGGCGTTGAGCGCCAGTAGGTTGGTCTGCTCGGTGATCTGCTGGATCAGGTCCAGGGCGGTGCCGATGCGATCGGTCTCCTGGGCCAGTTGATGGGTGATCTCCGAGGAGCCGCGCACCCGCTCGACCAGCTCGCGGACCGCATCGGCGCTCTGCTGCACCGTCTGCATGCCGTGGTGGGTCTGGCTCTGCGCCTGCTCGCTGGTCTCCGCCCCCATGGAGGCGTTACGGGCCACCTCTTGGACGCTCTGCGACATCTCCTCCATGGCCGTGGCCACCTGCTGGGTCTCTGCCGTCTGCCGCTGGGCCTGGCTGCGTGCCTCGCCGATGGCCTCGCCGGCCTCGTTGCGCACCGTCTGCAGGTGATCGGTCACGCTGGCCAGGCGCCTGGGCACGGCGGTCATCTCGGTCTGCAGCTGGAGCATGGCCAGCCGCAGGCGACCAACCTCATCCCGGCGATTGGTGTAGAGTCGCTCGGCCAGCGGATCGTCGACCAGGTGCCGGGCTGCCTCGACCGCCTGGTTCAATGGCCGCCAGAGGTAGGCGGCGCCGCCGGCGGCCAGGGCCGTAGCGGTCAGCGTGACCGCGGCCAGGGCGGCGGTGCCCAGGCCGGCCGCGCTGGCCGCCACGGCGGCTGCGGGGGCCGGCAGGAGCAGGGCGAGTAGCCGCTCGCGGAGTCCGAAACGACGCGCCGGCCGCGGCACCGGGGCAACCTCGCCCTTGTCCGGTTCGGCGGCGCGAACCTGCGCATAGACGGCGGTGGCCCGCTCCACCGCCGCCTCGGAGGGTGGGGCGGTGCGCACCGACTGGATCTCGACGATCTCCCCCCGGGCATCGAGCACCGGGGTCGCATAGGCGTGGACCCAGTAGTGATCCCCGTTCTTGCAGCGGTTCTTGACCAGCCCCATCCATGAGCGCCCGGATTGCAGCGTCGCCCACATCTCGTAGAATGCCGTGCGCGGCATGTCCGGGTGGCGGATCATGTTGTGCGGCTGGCCGATCAGTTCATCGCGGCGGTAGCCGCTGATCTGCTCGAATGTCTCGTTGACGTAGGTGATCCGCCCCTTCGGGTCGGTGGTCGAGAGGATGGTGGCGCCTCGGGGGATGGCCACCCTGCGCTGCGTGACGGGCTCGTTGATGCGCATGGACGCTCCTTGGGAACAGGTGCAGGCGCGCGCCTCCGCCGGCTCTCTTGCGCCGGTGCGGTGCGCCGCCCTGGCACCGGGAGCGCAGCGCCGTAGAAACCCCAGCCCGTATAATCCATTACCCGGGCAACCACGTCCATACTCTCCACCTGGGGCTGCGACCACGCTGCCCCCCATCAGCAGGAGGCACTATGCGCCCAAGCGGTCGACGGGCCGACGAGCTTCGCCCGATCTCCATCCAGCGACAGTTCACCAAGCACGCCGAGGGGTCGGTGCTCATCGGTTTCGGGGACACACGTGTACTGTGCACGGCCAGCGTCGAGGCGCGTGTGCCGCCCTGGCTGCGCGGGCAGGGGCGCGGCTGGGTCACCGCCGAGTACGGCATGCTGCCGCGCTCGACCCACACCCGCTCGGATCGTGAGGCCGCCCGGGGCAAGCAGCAGGGACGGACCGTCGAGATCCAGCGCTTGATCGGCCGCTCGCTGCGGGCCGCTGTTGATCTGCAGGGGCTGGGCGAACGCAGTGTGGTGGTCGACTGCGACGTGCTGCAGGCCGATGGTGGCACGCGGACGGCGGCGATCACGGGCGCCTTCGTGGCCCTGACCGACGCCCTCGACGGGTTGGTTCGCCAGCGCGCCCTTTCGGCTTCTCCGCTCCACGGGCAGGTGGCGTCGGTCTCGGTGGGGGTCTATCGCGGCGAGCCGGTGCTCGATCTGGACTACGCCGAGGACGGTGAGGCCGAGACGGACATGAACGTGGTGATGAACGATGCCGGCGCTTTCATCGAGCTGCAGGGCACCGCCGAGGGGCACGCCTTCCGGCGTGACGAACTCGAGCGCATGCTCACCCTGGCCGAGAAGGGCGTCGGCGAGCTGTTGCAGCATCAGCAGGAGGCACTGGCGACATGAAGATCGTGCTGGCCACCGGCAATGCCGGCAAGATTGCCGAGATGACCCGCATGCTCCAGGGCTACGACGCCGAGGTGGTCAGCCAGGGGCACCTGGGTATCGACTCCCCGGCCGAGACCGGGCTGACCTTCGTCGAGAATGCATTGATCAAGGCGCGCCACTGCGCCGAGCGCAGCGGCCTGCCCGCGGTCGCCGACGACTCCGGGCTCGCCGTTCCGTCCCTCGGTGGCGAGCCCGGCATCTATTCGGCGCGCTACGCCGGCAGCGATGCCGGTGACGCCGCCAACATCGAGCGGCTGCTCGCCGAGCTGCGTGAGCGCGGCGATGGCAGCCGGCGTGGTACCTTCCACTGCGTCATGGTCTATCTGCGCCACGCCGCCGACCCCGCGCCGCTGGTCGCTCACGGCAGCTGGACGGGGCGGATCGTCGAGACCCCGCGCGGTCAGCACGGTTTCGGTTACGACCCGGTCTTCGAGGATCCGGAGCTCGGCCGGACCGCCGCCGAGCTGGATGCCCCCGAGAAGGACGCCCGTAGCCACCGCGGCCAGGCGCTGCGCGGGCTGATCCAGGGCATCGCTGCGGAGGTGGCCGGGTGAACTGGTCACGGCCATGACCACCGGCGCCGGGGTGCGGCTGCCGCCGCTGGCGGTCTACATCCACCTGCCCTGGTGCCTGCAGCGCTGCGGCTACTGCGATTTCAATGCCCACGCCCTGCGCGGTGAACTCCCGGCCGGCGCCTATCGGGCCGCTCTGGGCCGGGAGCTGCGCCGCCAGGCGCCGGCGGCGCTCGGCCGCCGGGTGGCCAGTGTGTTCATCGGCGGGGGCACGCCGAGCCTCTTCCCGCCGGCGGTGATCAGCGAACTGCTGGGCGACCTCGATGCGCTCCTCGGCTTCGAGCCGGGGGCCGAGATCACCCTGGAGGCAAACCCCGGCGCCAACGAGACGGCCCGGCTGCGGGGCTTCCGCCAGGCCGGCGTGACCCGCCTGTCGCTCGGGGTGCAGACCCTGGATGACACGCTGCTGGCCCGTCTGGGGCGGATCCACGACGCCGCCGCCGCGCGCGAGGCAGTGGCCGAGGCGCGCAGCGCCGGTTTTAACGGCGTCAACGTCGATCTCATGTACGGCCTGCCCGGGCAGGAAGTCGCCGGGGCCGAGGCCGACGTGGCCGCGGCCATCGAGCTGGGGGTGGATCACCTCAGTCATTACCAGCTGACCATCGAGCCGGATACGCCCTTCGGGTGCCGCCCACCGCCGGGGCTGCCCGGGGAGGACACGTTGCTGGCGATGGAGGTGGCGTGCCGCCGGCGGCTGGCGGAGGCGGGGCTGGAGCGCTACGAGGTTTCGGCCTTCGCCCGTTCGGGTCAGCGTAGTGTCCACAACCTCGGTTACTGGACGTTCGGCGACTACCTGGGGGTGGGGGCCGGGGCGGCCGGCAAGCTCACCGACCCTGACGGCCGCGTGCGGCGCACGCGCCAGCGCCACTCGCCGCGGGCCTGGATGGCCGCCGCCGGCAGCGAGCGGGCCGATGCCGAGTGCATCGAGCTGACGCCGTCGGAACAGGCCTTCGAGGTCCTGCTCAACGGTCTACGCCTGCGGCAGGGGCTCCCAGAGCGTTTGGCCGTGGCGCGCAGTGGCTGCACCCGCGCGGCACTGCGCGCCTGGCTGGCGCCGCTATGCAGCCGCGGCTGGCTGACGTGGAGCGAGGGCCGGATCCGCGCCAGCGAAACCGGCTACGAGATGCTCGATACCCTGCTTTTGGAACTGCTGCCCGGCCCGCCGGATGCGCACCGCGCCAGCGAGAGACCTTCCTCGCAGGGCGGCAACGCGCTAAAATAACATGTCAATCTGCTGAATTGTGTCTGGAGGAGCGCGATGGCTCGCGTCACCGTAGAGGATTGCCTGGACAACGTGGACAACCGCTTCGAGCTCGTGCTCGCCGGCGCCAAGCGGGCCCGGCAGCTGGCCAAGGGCATCGAGCCGTTGGTCGACTGGGAGAACGACAAGCCGACAGTGGTGGCGCTGCGCGAGATCGCCGCCGGCCACGTCACCTCCGAGATCCTGACCGGCGCCGAGGATAACGCGGCGGAGAGCCTGAGCCTGGGTGGCTTCAGCGCCGCCGACGTCGAGGCCGAGGTCGGCGGCGGCCCCGTGCAGCCGGATCCGGGCGCCAGCCAAGAGCGCTCCTTCGACGAGTCGACGGAGGACGCCGGGACGGGGTCCGGTGATTCCGATCCGACCACCTGAGAGACCGGTCCGGGAAATGTATGGCGCGCGCCGCGAGTGTCATCAACGCCGGTGAATCGGCGTCGGCTTCCGACCCGGAGCGGCGCATCCAGGAAGTCTGTGCCCTGCTCGAGCGCTACCTCGAGCCCCACCAGATCGAACAGGTCCGCGAGGCCTACCGGTTCAGCGCCGCCGCCCACGAGGGGCAGCGGCGCCGCTCCGGCGAGCCCTACATCACGCACCCGATCGCCGTCGCCCGCATCCTCGCCGAGATGCGCCTCGATGCCGAGGCGGTCGTGGCCGCACTGCTCCACGACGTCATCGAGGACACCCCCACCGCTAAGGAGGGGATCGCCGAGCGCTTTGGCGAACAGGTGGCCGAGCTCGTCGACGGGGTCTCCAAGCTAGGCGCCATCGACTTCCAGAGCAAGGAGGAGGCGCAGGCGGAGAGCTTTCGCAAGATGATCCTGGCCATGGCCCAGGACATCCGCGTCATCCTGATCAAGCTTGCCGACCGCCTCCACAACATGCGCACGATCTGGATCATGCGTCCGGAGAAGCGCCGCCGCATCGCCCGCGAGACCCTCGACATCTACGCCCCCATCGCCCAGCGCCTGGGTATCAACAGCCTGCGCACCGAGCTCGAGGACCTGGGCTTTGCCGCCCACTACCCGCTGCGCTACCGGGCGCTCAAGGAGAAGCTCGCCCGGCAGCGCGGGCGGCGCGGCGTGATCCTCGACACCGTTTGCGATCAAGTGCGTACGCGCCTAGAGCAGGCCGGGATCCACGCCGACGTGGCCGGCCGCGAGAAGCACCTGTGGTCTATCTACTGCAAGATGGTCCACAAGCAGCTCAACTTCCGCGACGTCTTCGACGTCTACGGCTTCCGGGTGGTCGTCGACACCGTCGACGAGTGTTATCGCGTGCTCGGCATCCTCCACGGGCTCTACAAACCTCGGCCGGGTCGGATCAAGGACTACATCGCTATCCCCAAGGCCAACGGCTACCAGTCGCTGCACACCACCCTGGTCGGCCCGCACCGCATCCGCCTCGAGGCGCAGATCCGCACCCGCGACATGCACGCCGTGGCCGAGTCGGGCATCGCCGCGCACTGGTTCTACAAGGACGCTGGCGAGAGCGGCAACACGGCCCAGGTGCGGGCCCGGCAGTGGGTCAAGGACCTGCTCGAGATGCAGCGCAGCGTCGGGACCTCCGAGGAGTTCATCGAGAGCGTCAAGATCGACCTGGTCCCCGACGAGATCTACGTCTTCACCCCCAAGGGCGACATCCTCGAACTGCCGAGCAACGCCACGCCCGTGGACCTGGCCTACGCGATCCACTCCGACGTGGGCAACTCCTGCATCGCCGCCAAGGTCGACCACCGCCTTACGCCGCTGCGCACTCCGCTGCAGAGCGGGCAGATGGTCGAGATCATCACCGCCCCGGTGGGGCGCCCCAATCCGGTGTGGCTCGATTTCGTGGTCACCGCCAAAGCGCGCACCGCCATCCGCCACGCGCTCAAGCGGCTGCGCGATGACGAGGCCATCGAACTCGGCCGGCGCATGGTCGAGCGCGCCCTCTCGGCGCTGTCGGTGGACCTCGACGCCCTCGATCCTGGGCGTGTCGACGAGGCCCTGGCCGGCACCGGCTTGGCCAGCCTCGACGACCTATTCCGCGATGTCGGCCTGGGCAACCGGGTCCCGTGGCTGGTGGCGCAGCAGCTCAGCGGCCTGGAGCAGGGCGAGGTCGAGCTCGAAGAGCGCCCCGATGAGCCCGAGCCCCACGGCACCCTGACCATCCGCGGCAACGAGGGCACCGTGGTCTCCTTCGCGCGCTGCTGCCGGCCGATCCCCGGCGACCCGATCGTCGGCTTCGTCAGCACCGGCCGGGGCGTGGTCATCCACCACCGCGACTGCAAGAACGTGGCCAGCCAGCGCAAACGTTCGGAGAGCTGGGTGGATGTGGACTGGGAGGCTGATGTCGACGCCGAGTTCCCCACCCTGATCGGCATCGACGTGGTCAACGAGCGCGGCGCGCTGGCCCAGCTCGCCCACGGCATCTCGGAGCAGGGGGCGAGCATCGAGAACGTCACCATCGAGGAGCGCGACGGTATGATCGCCACCGTCCGCTTCCTGATCCTGGTGCGTGACCGCCGCCACCTGGCGGCCGTGGTGCGCCATCTGCGGGCCATGCCGCCGGTGCAGCGCATCGTGCGCAAGAAAGACGGTTAAGGAGAGAGAGCGCCCATGTCCCGAGAAACCATCCACACCGAGGCCGCGCCGGCCGCCATCGGCCCCTACAGCCAGGCGGTGCGGGCCGGGGATTTCGTCTATATCTCCGGGCAGATCCCGCTGGATCCGCAGACCGGTGAGCTCGTCGGCGCCGACATGCACAGCCAGGTGGCCCGCGTCTTCGAGAACCTCGGTGCCGTCGCCGAGGCCGCCGGCGGCACTCTGGCCGACGCCGTGCGCATCGCCATCTACCTCACCGACCTGAGCCACTTCGCCCTGGTCAACGAGGTGATGACCCAATACCTCTCCGAGCCCTACCCGTCGCGGGCCGCCCTCGGCGTGGCCGCCCTGCCCAAGGGGGCGGCGGTGGAGATGGACGCCGTGCTCTACCTGCCCCGGGAGGGCTGAAGCCCGGCCGTGGAAGGGGCACAGCGGCGGCTGACCAGCCTGCCGGGTGTCGGCCCGCGACTGGCCGAACGCCTGGCACGGCTGGGGCTGCACACGGTGGGCGATCTGCTGCTGCACCGCCCCATCCGCTACGAGGACCGCACCCGCTTGCGCCCCATCGGTGGCCTGCAGCCCGGCGAGCGGGTGCTGATCGAGGGGCGGGTGGAGTGGTCCGAGGTGGCCCGGGGGCGGCGCAAGCGCCTGCTGTGCCGGCTCAGTGACGGCACCGGGCAGCTCGATCTGGTTTTCTTCCATTTCCATCCGCGCCAGGCCGAGCGCCTGACCCGCGGCGTACTCCTGCGCTGCTTCGGTGAGGTGCGGGCCGGTTACGGCGGCCTGCAGATGGCCCATCCGGAGCACCAGCGGGTGGCCCCCGGCGATGCCGACGGTCCCGGTGAGGACGCCCTCACCCCGGTCTATGCCAGCACCGACGGCCTGCATCAGGGGCAGCTGCGCAAGCTGGTCGACGCCGCTCTGGGGCTGCTCCCCGAGGCTGCCCCGGAGTGCTTGCCCGAGGCCGCGTGGGTGGACGGGCAGTGGCCGACCCTCGCCGAGGCCCTGCGCACCATTCACCGCCCGCCGCCGGAGACCGACACCGAGGCGCTGCTCGCCGGCACCCATCCGGCGGTGCGCCGGGTGGCCTGCGAGGAGCTGCTCGCCCACCACCTCACCCTGCGTCGCCGGCGCCAGGCGCTGCGCTCGGAGGCCGGCGCCCCGCCGCTGGACCAGGGCGAGGCGCTGGCCGGGCAGCTGCAGGCGAGCCTGCCTTTCCCGCTGACCGGCGCGCAGCAGCGGGTGGACGCCGAGCTGGCCGCGGACATGGCGGATACGGTGCCGATGCTGCGCCTGCTGCAGGGGGATGTCGGCTCGGGCAAGACCGTCGTCGCCGCCCTGGCTTGCGCCCGGGCCGTGGGCAGTGGCTACCAGGCGGCGCTGATGGCGCCCACCGAGCTGCTCGCCGAGCAGCACTGCCGCGGTCTGCAGGGCTGGTTCCAGCCGCTGGGTGTGGAAGTGGCCTGGCTATCCGGCGGCGCGTCGGCGAGCGAGCGTCGTGCGGCGCGCCAGCGCCTGGCCGAGGGCCGTGCCGGCATCGCCGTGGGGACCCATGCGCTGTTCCAGGAGGAGGTGCAGTTCCGCCGTCTGGGGTTGGTCGTGGTGGACGAGCAGCACCGCTTCGGTGTGCACCAGCGCCTGGCGCTTAAAGACAAGGGCGGTGGCGCCGAGCCCCACCAGCTGACCATGACCGCCACCCCGATCCCCCGGACCCTGGCCATGACCGCCTACGCCGATCTCGACGTCTCTTCGCTGGACGAGCGCCCGCCGGGACGCACGCCGGTGCAGACGGTGGTGGTCGCCGAGCGGCGTCGCGGAGAAGTCATCGAGCGCATCCGCGCTGCCCTCGACGCGGGGCGCCAGGCGTATTGGGTCTGCACCCTCATCGAGGCCTCGGACGAACTGGAGGCGCAGGCCGCTGAGGACACCGCTGCCGAACTCGAGCGGGCCGTGGGCGATGCCCACCGCGTGGCGCTGGTCCACGGCCGCATGACCCCGACCGAGAAGGAACGCACCATGGGGGCGTTCGCCCGGGGCGAGGTGGCGCTGCTGGTGGCCACGACGGTGATCGAGGTCGGGGTCGACGTGCCCAACGCCAGCCTGATGGTCATCGACAACGCCGAGCGGCTTGGCCTGGCGCAGCTCCATCAGTTGCGTGGACGGGTCGGGCGCGGCCGCGCGGCGTCGACTTGTGTGCTCATGTATCATGGTCCGCTGTCTGAGAGCGCCCGGCAGCGGCTCGCCGTGTTGCGGGAGACCGATGACGGATTCGCCATCGCCCGGCGGGATCTGGACATCCGCGGCCCCGGAGAGTTGCTGGGTACCCGGCAGACCGGTGCGCTGAGCCTGCGCGTGGCCGACCTGCGCCGTGACGCGGATCTGCTCGAGGCCGTCCAGCAGGTGGGGGCCGAGCTCCTGGAGCGGGCTCCCGGGACCGCCGAGCAGCTCATCCGCCGTTGGGTCGGCGAAGCCGAGCGCTACGGGCAGGTGTGATCGGCTCCGCAATGACGGGTGGTGGATTCGCAGTGGCAAACGGGGTGAGGGAACGCGCTGTCTGGCATCCCCGGGTGGCAGCCTGGCGGCCGGGGGTGGCCGCGGTCCCGGGGCGGCCGAAACCGGCAGTGCACCGGCTGCTCACCGAGCGCGGCTCCCTGACGGCGCAGCTCGAGCGCTTCGGTCCGGTTCACGTCCACGTTCTGCGCCAGGCCTGGCAGCGGCCGGCCCCGGATGAGGGCGTCGCCCTCGGGTTGCCGGTGGGACGACACGCCTGGTTGCGCGAGGTCGTGCTCGATTGCGAGGGTGGCCCGACCATCTACGCCCGAAGTATCGTGCCGGATCGTTTGCTCGGGCCGCTGGCGAGGCTGCCGCGCTTGGGCGAGCGCCCCCTGGGCCGACTGCTCTTCTCGGCGGCCGATGTGCAGCGCGGTCCGCTGGCGGTGGCCCGGCTGCGTGGACGCGAGCCGCTGGCCGACTGGCTGCGCGCTCACGGTCTGCCGTCGCCGGCCGGGGGCTGGGCGCGACGCTCGACGCTGTCCGTTGCCGGCCGGCGTCTGTTGGTAACCGAGGTCTTTTTCCCGGAGGGTGTTGAGGGTGAGCGGCGAGGTGCATAGCGGGGAGCCATCCGGCCCAGGGGGCGTGAACGCGCGCCTGCGGACCTATGCGCAGCTGACGCGGCTCGATCGGCCCATCGGCAACTTCCTGCTGCTCTGGCCGGTGCTCTGGGCGCTTTGGATCGCGGCTGCCGGGGTGCCGGATCTCGATCTGCTGGTCATCTTCACCCTCGGTGTAGTGATCATGCGGGCCGCCGGGTGCGTCATCAACGACTTCGCCGATCGCCACATCGACGGGCACGTCAAGCGGACCCGGCAGCGGCCCTTCGCCACCGGGCGCGTCTCCGAGCGCGAGGCGCTGGCCCTGTTTGTCGTGCTCTGCCTGCTCGCCTTCGGGCTGGTGCTGCTGACCAATCCGCTGACCATCCTGATGTCGCTGGTAGCGGTGGTGCTGGCGGCGACCTACCCCTTCACCAAGCGCTACACCCACCTGCCCCAGATCCATCTGGGGCTGGCCTTCGGGTGGGCCGTGCCCATGGTCTTCGCCGCGCAGACCGGGGCGGTGCCCGTGGTGGCCTGGCTGCTGCTGATCGCCACCGTGCTCTGGGCCACCGTCTACGACACCATGTACGCCATGGTCGACCGGGATGACGATGTGAAGATCGGCGTCAAGTCCACGGCCATCCTCTTCGGCGACCTGGACCGACTGATGATTGCCATCCTGCAGGCGCTGATGCTGCTGGCGCTGCTGCAGGTCGGCCTGCACCTGGAGGCCGGCGTGGCCTATTACCTGGGGCTGGCCGGGGCGGCCGGGCTGTTCGCCTATCAGCAGTACCTGATCCGCCGGCGTGAGCGCCAGGACTGCTTTCGCGCCTTCCTCAACAACGCCTGGCTCGGCGGCGTAGTCTTTGCCGGCCTGGTGGCCGACCTGCACCTCTAGCCCCTGCACCGGGCGCGATGCCTACGGCGTCCGCGCCAGCGCCCACAGATCGACCCGCTGCACTCCAGCGGCGCGCAGGGTGCGCGCCGCCTCGGCGGCCGTCGCCCCGGTGGTGACCACATCGTCGAGCAGGGCCACGTGTCCCGGCACCCGCCCGGGGCGGGCACTGAACGCGCCGCGGATGGCGCTGCGCCGTGCCCGGGCGCTGCGGGTGGCCTGGCGGGCATCGCCGTCGCGCCGGCGCAGTGCCCGGCACAGGGGCAGGGGAGGGAGCCGGCGGCGCACCGCCCGGGCCAGTTCCGCCGTCTGATCGAAGCCACGCTGGCGCAGCCGCCGGGCGTGGAGCGGGACCGGGACGACGGCCGCGGGCAGTGGCGCCGCGTCCCGGCGGACGGCGTCGGCGAGCAGCGCGCCGAGCAGCTGCCCGTCGGCCAGCCGGCCGTGGAACTTGAAGGCGGTGATCAGGCGCTCGGCCGGTCCCTCGTAGCGCAGCGGCACCACCGCTGCCCGGAAGGGCAGCGGGCTCTGCCGGCAAGGGCACGGCAGGGCGCCGTCCCCCGGCAGGGCGCAGTGCGGGCAGCAGGGGGTGTTCCACGGCAGGTCGGCCCGGCAGCCGCGGCACAGGTCGAGGCCGTCGACGCCCGGGTCATCGCACAACCGGCAGCGCGGTGGGTAGAGGGCTGGCGGGATAATATCCAGCCACTTGTTGACTGATCGTGCAAGCCTGTAGTTGACCATGGCGGCCTCCTTGCTACCATGAGCGCTTCCTGCGCGGCACGGCCCGCGGCCAATCAGCAGTGAGCCGATCATGACCGAGACCGACGCCCTGAGCTGGGATCCGTCGCAGATCCATACCCTGTTCGAGCTGCCCCTCCCGGAGTTGCTCTTCCGTGCCCAGGAGGTGCACCGCCGCCACTTTAACCCGGGCCAGGTCCAAGCCTGCACCCTGGTCTCGATCAAGACCGGGGCCTGCGCCGAGGATTGCACCTACTGCTCGCAGAGCGCCCGCTACGACACCGGCCTGGAGCGCGAGGGGCTGATCGACGTCGAGGCTGTCCGCGAGGCAGCCCGCCGAGCCCGCGCCAGCGGTGCCACCCGGCTGTGCATGGGCGCAGCCTGGCGTGGTCCCAGGGACCGCGACCTGGGGACCCTGGAAGCCATGATCCGGGCGGTGAAGGAAGAGGGGCTGGAGAGCTGCCTCTCCGCCGGCCTGCTCGCCGAGGGGCAGGCTGAGCGGCTGGCCGAGGCCGGGCTCGACTACTTCAACCACAACCTCGACACCTCCGCTTCGTACTACGATCAGGTGGTTACCACCCGTAGTTACGAGCAGCGACTGGAGACGCTCGAGCGCATCCGCGCCGCCGGGATGCGCGTCTGCTGCGGTGGCATCGTGGGCCTGGGCGAGTCGCGCGCCGACCGCGTCGAGATGCTGGCCACCCTGGCCAACCTACCGGTGCAGCCGCAGAGCGTGCCGGTCAACCGACTGATCCCCATTCCCGGTACCCCGCTGGAGGAGACCGAGGCGGTGGACCCGTTCGAGGTCGTGCGCACCATCGCAGCGGCGCGCATCGCCATGCCCGGCTCCTACGTCCGTCTGGCCGCCGGGCGCGAGCAGATGAGCGACGAGCTCCAGGCGTTGTGCCTGAGCGCCGGGGCCAATAGCCTCTTCCTTGGCGAGCGGCTGCTGACCACCGGCAACCCGGAGACGGACGCAGACCGGCAGCTGCTCCATCGCCTGGGGATGACGCTCGAGCCGCACCCCCACCGTTGCGCCGAGCTGGAGCCGTGAGCGATCCGGCGGCCCGGCTCGATGCGCGGCTGGCGCCGCGGCTCGCCGAGCGCCGCGAGGCGGGGCTGTACCGCCACGCCGAGGTCCTCGAAGGCTACGATGGGGCCACCGCCGTCCGGCGCGATGGCCGGCGGTGCACCGTCTTCTGCGGCAATGATTACCTCGGCCTGGCTGCCGACCCGCGCCCGGCCCGGGTTCTCGCCGAGCACGCGCAGCGCTCGGGCAGCGGCGCCGGGGCTGCGCACCTGGTCACCGGCCACCGCCCCGAGCACGAGGCGCTCGAGGCGGAGCTGGCGGCGTTCACCGGCCGGGAGGCCGCGCTTCTCTTCTCCACCGGCTACATGGCCAATCTGGGCGTGATCACCGCTCTGGTCCGGCGGGGGCAGGCGGTGGCCGAGGACCGTTTGAATCACGCCTCGCTGATCGATGCCGTACGCCTTGCTGGGGCGCGCCCGCGGCGCTACCGCCACGCCGACCCCGCGCATCTGGCGGAGCAGGTGGGCGAGCGCGCTGCGCTGGTGGTCACCGACGGTGTCTTCAGCATGGACGGCGACGTTGCCCCGCTGCCTGAGCTGGCCGCCGTCGCCGAGGCCGCCGGTGCGGTGCTGGTGGTCGACGACGCCCACGGCCTCGGGGTGATCGGGCCCGGGGGGCAGGGCAGCGTGCCGGCCACCGGCTGCGCGCCGGAGCGGGTCCCGGTGCTGGTGGGTACCCTGGGCAAGGCGTTCGGTACCTTCGGTGCCTTTGTCGCCGGCAGCCGGACCCTGATTGACGCCCTGCGCCAGTGGGCCCGCCCGTACATCTACACCACGGCACCGCCGGCGGCGCAGGCGGCGGCTGCCCTGGAGGCGGTGCGCATCGCCCGTGCCGAGCAGTGGCGGCGTGAGCGGCTGCAGGCGCTGATCAGCCGCTTCCGCGCCGGCGCCCGGGAGCTGGGCCTGCCGGTGGCGCAACCGCCGGGGCCGCAGACGCCGATCCTCCCGGTGCTCGTCGGCCAAAGCGCCACTGCCAGCGCCTGGAGTGCCGAGCTCGATCGCCGCGGCCTGCGCGTCGCGGCGATCCGGCCGCCGACCGTGCCGGCGGGAACCGCCCGACTGCGCGTCAGCCTGACCGCCTGCCACGGCGAGGCGGACATCGACCGGCTGCTTGAGGCCCTGGATGCGGCCGCTCGTCGCCACCCCGCCACCCCGGAGGCGGTGTCGTGACAGCGCCGCTGCTCCTGGTCCCGGGCTGGTCCTTCGATGCGCGCGTCTTCGCCCCCTTGCGGGCCGCTCTGGAGGTGCCGGCTGACGTGCTTGAGCTGCCGGGCCATGGCGGCTGCGCCGACCCCGGCACGGTGGAACTCGCCGGGGTGGCTGCGCCGGTCATCGATGCCGCGCCGGACGATGCGGTTTGGGTGGGCTGGTCGCTGGGCGGCACCGTTGCCCTGGAGGCCCTGCGCCGAGGCAAGCCCTTGCGCGGTGTGGTCCTGATTGCTGCCACGCCCCGGTTTACCATGGAGGCCGACTGGCCGTGCGCGACTCCGGCGGCAGAGCTGACTGCCATGCAGGCTGGCCTCGGGCGGAGCCCGGCGGCGACCGTGCGGCGTTTTCGCCGGCAGCTCGGGCGGGTCTCGGCGGACGATGCCGCTGCCGTCGCCGACCCCAGTCAGGCCTCCAACGACGGGCTGGCGGCCGGGCTGGCGGCCCTCGCCGAGGCTGACCTGCGCGGGGCGCTTGCCGGGGCGGTGCAGCCGCCGCCGACGCTATGGCTCGGGGGGGGGCGTGATCCTCTGGTGCCCACGGCGGCGCTGCAGCGGGGCGCCGCGGCCTGTGGCGGCCGGGTGGAGATCCTCGATGACGCTGGCCATCTGCCCCACTGCACCCACGCCACCGAAGTGGCACAGGCCATCCACTGCTTCCTCGAGGAGGTCCGATCGTGAACCCAGGCGATGCCCAGCGGATCGATCGCCGTCGCGTGCGACGCAGTTTCGACGACTCGGCGGAGCGCTACGACGAGGTCGCCGTACTCCAGCGCGAGGTCGCCGACCGCCTGCTTGAGCGGCTCGATCCGGTCCGGGTGGCCCCGCGCCGTGTCCTCGACCTCGGTGCCGGGACCGGCTACGCGACACGTGCGCTGATCCGGCGCTACCGCAAAGCCGAGGTCCACGCCCTGGACATCGCTCCGGCCATGCTGCAGCGGGCCCGGCGGCGGGCGCCGTGGCTGCGACGTCCGCGCTGCGTCTGCGCCGATCTCCACGCCCTGCCGTACCCGGACGACACCTTTGAACTGGTCTTCTCCAGCCTGGCCCTGCAGTGGGCGGAGGACCTGCCGGCGGCCCTGCGCGAGCTGCAGCGGGTGACCGCCCCGGAGGGGGCGGTGATGTTCGCCACCTTCGGCCCGGATACACTGCACGAGCTGCGCGGGGCTTGGGCCGAGGTGGACGATCACGCCCGCGTGCACCGCTTTCCCGACAAGCACGACGTCGGCGACCGGATGCTCGAGGCGGGGTTCGTCGACCCGGTGCTCGATGGCGAGCCCTTTAATCTCACCTATGCCCACCCGCGTGCCGTTATGCGCGACCTCAAGGCCCTGGGTGCCTCCAACGCCGCCCCCGGTCGCCCCCGCGGTCTGCTCTCACCCCACCGCCTGGCCCGGGTGGAGGCCGCCTATAGCCTCGCCTGGCGTCAGCCCGACGGCCGCGTGCCGGCCACCTACGAGGTGGTCTACGGCCACGCCTGGGGTATGGCCGGAACCCCGCAGCGCGCCGACGAGACCGGCGAGGTCCGGCTCGATGTCCACGGTATCCGGCGGAGGCGGCGGTGAGCGCGCACCGGGACGGTCTCTCCGGGGTGTTCATCACCGGCACCGACACCGGAGTCGGCAAGACGGTCTACGCCGGGGGGCTGATCCGTCTCCTGCAGCGCAGCGGGGTCCCGGTGGCGGCCATGAAGCCAGTGGCCGCCGGTTGCCGACGCACCGCCGCCGGACTGCGCAACGACGACGCCGAGCAGCTGCAGGCCCTGTTCGATCCGGCTCCGCCCTACGCCACCGTCAATCCGTGCGCCCTGGAGGCGGCGGCCGCCCCGCACCTGGTGGCCGCGGAGGAGGGGCGATCCATCGATGTTGCGGGGTTGGTCGCGGCGGCCCGGGCGCTGGCGCAGGAGCGGTTCACCGTCGTCGAGGGGGCCGGCGGCTGGCGGGTGCCCCTGGGGCCGACGCAGGACGTGGCCGGTCTGGCCCGGCAGATCGGCCTGCCCGTGGTGCTGGTCGTCGGCGTCCGCCTGGGCTGTCTGAACCACGCCCTGCTCAGCGCCGAGGCGATCCGTGCCGACGGCCTCACTCTGGCCGGCTGGGTGGCCAGCGAGCTGGAGGCCGACGACCCGCGCCGCGAGGCGCAGATCGCCAGCCTCGATGCCCGCCTGCCGGCGCCGCGGCTCGGGCGCATCCCCCCGCTGGCCACGCCCGACCCGCAGCGGGTGGCCGACCACCTGGTGCTGCCGCGTTAGCTACGAGGCGCCGCCACGCGGGGCGTAGGGCGGCCGGCTCTGTACGTGGTGGTGCCAGTCGCCGCTGTCGATCAAGCGGGCGTAAGGCGGGACCCGGTTGATCCAGTAGATCTGGCAGGTCAGCGGCGCCTCCGGGGCCGAGGCGGGGTGCGCGGCGACCTGTTCCCGGCGGTACAGCCCGGCCCGCGGTCGCTGCGGATCGCAGTCCTCGTAGGGGTCGAGGACGCGGAAGACCCGGCGAGGATCGAGCACCGAGAGGAGTACCCCGCGCACCCAGGTCTCGCGGGAATCCTGTGGCAGGCGGGGGACCGCGCCCGGGAAGGGGCCCAGGTCGTAAAGGCGCCCACGGATCCAGCCTTCGTCGATGCGTTCGGTGTAGCGCTGGATGGCTGCCTGCACTTGCGGATCGTCGGCCCCCGCGAGGATGGTCCCGTACGCGAACAGTCGCTGTTGCATCGTCACGCTGCGCCTGCCGGCTTTACAATCCCCACGAGGGTAACCCAAACAGCAGGAGGGGCAAGCTATGCGCCTGACGAGTCAGAGCCTGACCGACGGTCGACCGGTCCCGGAGCCGTACGCCTTCGGGATCCCGGATGCCGAAAACCACATGGCCCTGGGCCGGAATCTCAGCCCCCACTTCGCCTGGTCGGATCTGCCGGCGGGCACGCGCTCGCTGGTCCTGGTCTGCCACGACCCGGACGCGCCGAGCCACGCCGGCGACGTGAATCGCGAGGACCGGGAGATCCCCTCGGACCTGCCGCGGGTGGACTTCTACCACTGGTTGCTGGTCGACCTTGATCCGGGGCTGGGCGAGGTGGCCGAGGGCGCCTTCGCCGAGGGCGTGGTGCCCGGGGGCAAGGATGCACCCGAGGGGCCCCACGGCACCCGGCAGGGGGTCAACGACTACACCGACTTCCTCGCCGGCAGTGACGAGATGCGCGGTACCTACTACGGCTACGACGGGCCGTGCCCGCCGTGGAACGACTCCATCCCGCACCGCTATATCTTCACCCTCTACGCCCTCGACGTGGAGCGTGCGCCGGTGGCGGCGGGTTTCCGCGGGCCCGACCTGCTCGAGGCCATTCGCCCGCACATCCTCGATCAGGCCAGCATGACCACCACCTACAGCCTCAACCCCCGCGTCCCGGCGTAAGCGCGGGGCGTCTCTCCCCCGGTGGCCGTCGTGCCCCCGGGGGGGGGGAGCGTCAGTCCTGCCCGTAGGGGTTGTTCATGACGTCGAACCAGCGCCGATGGTGCTCGGCCGCCTGCTCGCGCCAGCGCCGGACCTCCTCGCGGGAGTGCTTCTCGCGGATGCGGTGATCGGATAGCGAACGCGGGTCGTCGTCCTGGGGGTGCTTGTCGGCGTCGGCGCTCATGGCTGTCCTCCTGTCTCGTCCTCGTCGTCCGCCCCGGCCAGCAGGCCGAGGTCGTGGAGCAGGGTCTCAATGGCGTGTCGGGTCCGCTCGTCCGGGTTGGCGAGGCGGAACCCGGTGGCCGTATAGGCCGGGTTCACGTCCGGTGCCGACCAGCGCGCCTCGGCGGTGACGTCGATGCGTACATCGCCAGCGATCTCGCTACCCGGTTCACCACGGATCTGCAGCTGCAGGCGCTGCCCGGGGGTGAAAGCGCGGTCCCCGATGAGCAGCAGCCCGTCCGGCGAGAGATCGCCGAGGACACCGAGCCGCGTCCCGTCGTTGCCGTCGTGTACCGGTAGATAGTAGAGCAGGTGCGAGCGCTTTTCGCCTCGCCGCAGACGCTGGATTTGCGGCCGGTAGCCGGTCTTGCCGCCGCGCTGGTTCATGGCGATCTCTCCTTGGCTTCAGGGGCGATGGGGCTCGGCCAGGTACTCGTGGCTCTGCATCTCGTGGAGCCGGCTGGCGGTGCGCTGGAACTCAAAGGCCAGCCGCCGGCCGGCGTAGAGGGCCTCCGGCGCTGCGGCCGCCGAGCAGATCAGGTTGACCCGCCGCTCGTAGAGTTCGTCGACGAGCGCCATCCACCGGCGTGCCTCGTCCTCACGGTTGGCCTCGAAGCGGGGCACGTCGGCGACCAGTACGGTGTGGAACAGTCGTGCCAGCTCGATGTAATCGGAGGCGCTGCGCGGCCCGCTGCACAGCTCGGTGAAATCGAACCAAGCGACGCCATCGGCCCAGCGGCGCGCGCGGATCGGCCGGTCCTCGATGTCCAGGGTGCCGTCGCTCTGCCCGGGCTCCGGCGCGAGCTGCACGAACCGCTCCTGCAGTCGCGCGTCGTGTTCGCCGGCCGCGCCGATCAGGTAGACCGGCGCCTGCTCTAGGCGCTCGAGCCGGTAATCCCGCTCACCGTCCAGGTTCACCACGCGGCAGTGGCGCTTGAGCGCATCGATGGCCGGCAAGAAGCGGGCCCGCTGCAGGCCGTCGCGGTAGAGATCGTCCGGGTGCACGTTGGAGGTGGCCACCAGAGTAACCCCCTCGCCGATGAGCTGCTCGAGCAAGCGGCCAAGGATCATGGCGTCGGCGATGTCGCTGACGTGGAACTCGTCGAAGCAGAGCACCCGATGCTCGGCGGCGAAGTCGCGGGCCAGGTGGCCGAGCGGATCGCGGTGATCGCGCAGCCGGTGCAGCGCGTCGTGGGTACGCCGCATAAAGTGGTGGAAGTGCAGGCGCTGCTTGGCCGCGAAGGGCAGGGCATCGAAGAAGGCGTCCACCAGATAGGTCTTGCCGCGCCCGACCGGGCCGTGGAGGTAGAGTCCGGGGGCGGCGGTGCCCGGGCGCCGGCGCAGCCAGCCCAGCCACCCGGCGCCGGCCGGCTGCGCGAGCAGGTCGTCGTGGAGTGTCTGCAGGGCCTGCACGGCGCGCTGCTGGGCTGGATCGGGTTGGATAACGCCCCGGGCCAGATCGTCCTGGTAGCGAGTCTGAACCGGCATGGGGGGCTTAGATGGTCAGATCCAGGCGGCCGCCGCGGCCGAGGACATCGGGCTGCGACATGGCCTGAACCTCGACCAGTTGCCGCAGCCCCCGGGGCAGATCCTCGGTATCCGGCCGGAGGCCGTGGCTGCCGGCTCCGCCGCTGCGCGGCCCGCCCTCCGGCGTCAGGCTGCGATCCTGGCCCTCGTAGCGGGCGGCGATGAGCTCCGGCGGCCGGAACCCCCCGGCGTCGCCGAGTCGGGGGGTTGGCGGCTGGCCCACGCCGCCACTGGCCAACCCCTCGGCGGCCAGCGGTGTGGGGCGCACGGGTGAGGCGGGGCGAGCGGCCTCCGCGTGGCGGGCAAAGTCGGTCCGCCCGGCAGCCTGGGGCTGCTGGGTGCGTTGGTCCCCGCGCACGCGCTCGGCGGGGTTGAGGTAAGGGCTCCGGTTCGCCTCCACGTGCATGGCCTTTAGCCTACATCATCAGTGCCTCGAGGTGGGCCGCGGCGCAGCGGCCGACCACGGAGGTGTTGTAGCCACCCTCGAGCACCGACACCACGCGCCCCTGGCAGTGGCGCTTGGCCACGCCCACCAACTCCCGGGTGGCCCAGGCGAAGTCGGTCTCGTCCAGCTGCAGGGTGGCCAGCGGGTCCGAGCGGTGGGCGTCGAAGCCTGCCGAAATCAGGATCAGTTCCGGCTGCAGCGCGTCGAGGGCGGGGAGGATGGTCTGCGTAAAGGCCTCGCGAAACGCCTCAGAGCCATCGCCGTCAGCCAGGGTGACGTTGACGATGTTCGCCGGGTTGTCGCTGCCCGGTGTGCCGGTGCCCGGGAACAGGGGGTGCTGGTGGGTCGAGAAGTAGTGGAACCCCTGCCGGCCGCGGCTGATCTCCTCGGTGCCGTTGCCGTGGTGAACATCGAAATCGACCATCGCCACCCGCTGCAGGCCGAAGTTGGCCACTGCGTGGCCGGCGCCGACGGCGATGTTGTTGAAGAAGCAGAACCCCATGGCTCGATCGGACTCGGCGTGGTGGCCCGGCGGGCGGACCGCACAGAAGACGCGCTGCGCCTTCCCGGAGAGCACGCCGTCGACCCCGTGGCAGACGGCTCCGGCGGCCCGCCGCGCGGCCTCGCCGGTGGCCGGGCAGAGGCGGGTGTCCGGGTCGATGTGCCGGGCCCCCTCCGCGGGGACGCTGTCGAGCAGCGAGCGCACGTAGGTCGGGTCGTGGGCCAGCTCGAGCTGCGCGGTGGTGGCCAGCGGCGCCTCCTCGCGCAGGACGTACTCGAAGGTGGCGTGCTGGAGCGCCTGAAGGATGGCCTGCAGCCGCGCGGCGCTCTCCGGGTGGCCGGTGCCGGCGTCATGCTCCAGGCACTGGGGGTGGGTGATCAGCCAGGTTGTCACGATGCCTCCCGCGGGGCGCGCGCCCAGGCAAAGACCCAGGGTACGTCAAAGGACGGTACCTCGGCCTCCCAGTCGCCCCAGTCGCCCCAGTCGGCGAAGGTGTGGGCCAGTCCGGCGCGGATCTCCTCGCGCAGGCCGGGTTCGTCGGCGCCGCAGCACTGCATGGCCATAACCCCGCCGGGGTTCAGTCGGTCCGAGACCTTGGCGAGGATCTCGCGGATATACTCGGTTCGCGGCTGGTCTTCTCGGACCGGATCCATGGTCAGGTCATAGATGATGCCGTCCCAGCGCTCCTCGGCGTCGAGGTAGGCGAAGGCGTCGCCAACCACCACCTCGGCGCCGGGCCGGTCGAAGGCGTCGCCGCAGAGATCCGGCAGGTATTGGCGTGAGAGCTCGATGACGTCGCCGTCGATATCCACCAGCACCGCCCGGCGCGCGCCGGCATCGAGCAGCGCGCGCAGGACGCCGCCGTCGCCGCCGCCGAGGATGAGCACATCGCCCAGTGCGTTGGCCTCGCGCAGCGGCCGGGTGATTGCCTGGTTGTAGGGCTCGTCGGCGTTGGCGATCTGCAGGTCGTCATCGAGGTAGAGCAGGTGCCCCACCGCCGGATCGTGGGCGATGACGATGTCCTGGTAGGCGGAGCGCCGCCGCTCGACGATGGTCTGGTTGTACCGCACGTACTCGGGCTGCATAGACTTTCCGGTTTCCTGCCAGGTGAGATCGCGGGCGGCACCCCGGAGCGGCGACCGCCCGTCCTTGACCGGATTCTACAGGGAGTCGCTGCCGCGTACGAAACGGTAGATGGCCACCTCGCCGAGCAGGTTCGGGGCCAGGTCGATGAACGGTGTCGAGCGGTGGGCGCGGTCGAGCAGGCGCCGCTCGCGGATTTGCACGCCCATGGTGGCGCACAGGCGCTCGAAGTCGCGCACCGTGCACAGGTGGATGTTCGGCGAGTTGTACCAAGCGTTGGGTAGGGCCGGGCTGCGTGGCATGCGCCCCTTGAGCAGCAACTGCATGCGCAGCCGCCAGTAGCCGATGTTGGGGAAGGTGACGATGCCGTGGCGGCCCACACGCAGCATGTCCTCAAGGAGTTTGTCCGGGTAGCGCACCGCCTGGACGGTCTGGCTCATGATGACGTGGTCGAAGCTGTCGCGATGGAAGTCGTCCAGCCCCTCGTCTAGATCGGCACGGACCACATTGACGCCCCGGTCCATGCACCGGGTGACCTTGCGCGGGTCGATCTCCAGGCCGTAGGCGGTTACGCCCTTACGCTGGACCAGGTAGTGGAGCAGTGTGCCGTCGCCGCAGCCCAGGTCCAGAACCCGGGAGCCTGGCTCGATCCAGTCGGCGACGATCTCCAGTTCGCGGCGCAGCGGATTCACGCCCCCACCTCCCGGGCGACGTTGCCCATGTAGGCGGAGAAGGCCTCCAGGTAGCGCTGGATGGGCATCAGGAAGGCGTCGTGGCCCTGGGTGGCCTCGATCTCCATGTAGCTGACCGGCTTGTTGTGTTCCAGCAGCGCGCGGAGGATTTCGCGCGAGCGTGCCGGGGCGAAGCGCCAGTCGCTGGAGAAGGAGAGCAGCAGGGTCGAGCACTGGATGTGCTCGAGCGCCGCGGAGAAGTCGTCGTCGTGGTCGGCGGCCGGATCGAAGTAGTCGAGCGCCTTGGTCATCAGCAGGTAGGTGTTGGCGTCGAAGTCCTGCACGAAGCGCTGTCCCTGGTAGCGCAGGTAGCTCTCGACCTCGAAGTCCACCTGCTCGAAGTCGAAGCTCATGTCGCCGCGCAGATCGCGCCCGAACTTCGCGCGCATGGCGTCGTCCGAGAGGTAGGTGATGTGTCCGAGCATGCGCGCCACCGCCAGCCCACGACGGGGCGAGACGCCGTAATCGTAGTAACGCCCGCCGTGGAACTCGGGGTCGCTCATGATCGCCTGGCGGGCGACCTCGTTGAAGCCAATGTTCTGTGCCGACAGCCGCGGCGCGGCGGCGATGACAATGGCGTGGCGCAGGCGGTCGGGGTAGTCGATGGCCCACTGCATCGCCTGCATGCCGCCCAGGCTGCCGCCGGCCACCGCCGCCCACTGGCGGATGCCCAGCTCATCGGCCAGGCGTGCCTGGCTCCGTACCCAGTCGCGCACCGTGACGATGGGGAACTGGTCGCCGTAGGGCTTACCCGTCTCCGGGTTGATGCTGGCCGGCCCGGTGGAGCCGTGGCAGCCACCCAGGTTGTTGCTGCAGACAACGAAGAAGCGGTTGGTGTCCAGCGGTTTGCCCGGACCGATGCACGTCTCCCACCAGCCCGGCTTGCGGTCGTGCTCGGAGTGGTAGCCGGCGGCATGGTGATTGCCGGAGAGCGCGTGGCAGACCAGGATGGCGTTGGTGCCCTCGCGGTTGAGCTCGCCGTAGGTCTCGTAGACCAGCTCGTACCGGGGCAGCTCCCGACCGCAGACGAGCGGCAGGGGCTCCTCGAAGGTTGCCTTGTGCTGGGTCACCAGTCCGACGGAGTCGGTCGGCGGGCTTCTCACCATGACACTTCCGCTCGCTGAGCAATAGCCGTGCAGTCTAGCGAGCCGGCTATGGCCGGGACAAGCCGCCTCAGGTTGGCGGGGGGGCTTCCGGGCGCGGCAGCCCCTCCGGCCACTGCTTGGGAGCCGTGATGCGCAGGGTCTTGTCCCGGCTGCGCTCACCGCGCAGCAGCGTCACGGCCGACTTGGCCACGCCGAACTGCCGGGCCAGCAGCTTGCACAGGGCGGCGTTGGCCTTGCCCTCAACCGGTGGGGTGTTCAGGCGCACGCGCAGTCGCTCGCCCTGCACGTCCAGCGCCTCCCGCTTGGCCCGTGGGGTGACGCGGACGTGCACCAGCCAGGCGTCGTGTTCCGGGTCCGGGGTGATCCAGGGCATGGCGTCGGTAACCGTAGCGGTCGATGGGGGTGCGGGACGGATCACGGCGCCGCCGGACACCCCGGCGACGCCGCGGGGCCGCGGCGGCTACACGGGCAGTGGTACCTGGCCACGCAGCGGGTAGACGGTGAGCATCCGCACCACGTGGATCAGCACCAAGGCGACCAGCGGCGAGAGGTCCAATCCGCCCATATCCGGCATGAAGGAGCGGATCGGGCGCAGGATCGGGTTGACCAGCTGCTGGAGCAGGTGCAGCCCCGGGTGGCTAGCGGTGGGGTTGACCCAGCTGATGATCACGCCGATCAGGATCAGCACCGTATAGAGGTTCAGTACCAGGCCCAGCAGGCGTCCCACCGCCTCGATCGCCAGCGGCCCGAGCGGCGGCTGCTGCCCGTAGGCGAGCAGGAAGATGATGTAGAGCGCCGCCAGTTGCAGGACGAACATCAGTACGATCGCCGCCAGATCGATGCCGCCGACCCCGGGGATGACCCGGCGCAGGGGGTTGAGCACCGGTGAGGTGGCGCGCACCAGGAACTGCGAGATCGGGTTGAAGAAGTCGGCACGCACCGTCTGCAGCAAGAAGCGCAGCAGGACCGCCAGGATGTAGAGCGAGAAGGCGGTGGCGATCAGGAAGATCAGGGCGTCGGCGAAGTGGTTGGATTCCATTACTGCTCCCCTAGCAGGTTGCCAAGCTCATCGGCGCGGGTCGCGGCGGCTTCGGCCGCCCGCTGCAAGGCACCGCGCAGATCGGACGCTTCCAGGACTTCGAGGGCGCGCTCGGTGGTGCCCCCCGGTGAGGTCACCCGCTGGCGCAGCTGCGCCGGCGGATCGTCGGATTCCAGGGCCATGCGGGCCGCCCCGGTGGCCGTCTCCAGGGTCAGCAGACGGGCCGTTTCGCGGTCCAGGCCGAGCTCCACGCCAGCCTCCTCCAACGCCTCCATGACCAGGAAGAAGTACGCCGGACCGCTGCCGGAGATGGCGGTCACTGCGTCCATCTGCTGCTCGTTCTCCAGCCACCGGGTCTGCCCCACGGCGCGCAGCAGGGTCTCAGCCAGCTCGCGCTGCGCTTCACTGGCCTGCTCGTTGGCATAGAGCGCCGTAGCACCGCTCTGTACCAGCGAGGGGGTGTTGGGCATGGTGCGCACGATGGCCGTTCCGGCGCCGAGCCAGCGCTGCAGATCGCCCAGGCGGATGCCGGCGGCGATGGAGATCGCCACCGCGCCGCGCCGGGCGATGATCGGCCCGAGCGCCTCGGCCACGCCGCGCATGACCTGCGGTTTGACGGCCAGGATGACGGCATCTGCGGCCTCCGCCGCCGCCGCGTTGTCGGCGCAGGTCTCGATGCCCAGTTCGCCGGCCAGGCGTTCGCGGCGCTCGGTCTCGGGCTCGCTGGCGACGATGTGCGTGGCCGGGTAGCCGTCGGCGATCAGCCCGCCGATAAGCGAGCGGGCCATGTTGCCGCCTCCGATGAAGGCGATGCGCGCGTGCTGGGCCATAGTGATTCCTCCTCTACATCCGCGGCCCGAAGATCGCGGTACCGATCCGTATGATGGTGGCGCCCTCGGCGATGGCCGCCTCGAGGTCCGCCGACATCCCCATCGACAGCGTGTCCAGCTCGCGGTGGCCGCGCTCGTGGAGCTCCTCGCGCAGCTTGCGCAGCCGGGCCAGCGGCTGGCGCTGCTCGGCGAACGCCTCGGCCGGTGCCGGCAGGGCCATCAGCCCGCGCAGGCGCAGCCTCGGCAGGCCGTCCACGGCGGCGGCGAGCTCGAAGACGTCGTCCGGCGGGCAGCCGGCCTTCTGCGGCTCCTCGCTGATGTTCACCTGCAGGCAGACGTTAAGCGCTTCTCGATCGCTCGGGCGCTGCTCACTGAGCCGGCGGGCGATCTTGGCCCGGTCGACGGTGTGAATCCAGTCAAAGCGCTCGGCCACCTCGCGGGTTTTGTTCGACTGTACCCCGCCGATAAAGTGCCACTGGATGTCCAGATCGGCCAGTTCCGCCTGCTTCTCGGCGGCCTCCTGCAAGTAGTTCTCGCCGAAGGCGGGCTGCCCGGCGGCGTGGGCGGCACGGATGGCGGCCCCCGGGTGGCGTTTGCTGACCGCCAGGATCTGCACGCTGCCGGCCGGGCGGCCGTGGCTGGCCTCGGCGGCGCGGACGCGCTCCTGCACCGCGGCCAGGCGGCTGGCGATTTCGCTCATGATCTCTCGGATCCCGTCTAGGCTATTGGGAAGAACCGACCCCGGAATGATACGGGGCGCTGCGTGCCGCGTCGAACCGCGCCAGGGGCGAGGCCGTCGGCCGCCTGATACCCGTGTTAAAGTGAGGAAATTGGCAGGGCTTCATGCAAGGGGGTGCGTCATGCGCATGCACGCCAACTGGCTCATCGGCGGCTGTGGTCTGGTGTTCGCCTCGCTCGGGGCGTATCACCTGCACCACTCGCCGTGGGCGGCCGAGCGGGGTGCGGTTGGCGCCGACTGCTCCGAACAGCTCGAGCGCCTGCGCGCCTCGGCCGGGATGCCCGAGGTGTCCCGGGCGGTGGTCGAGACCATCGTCGAGGACCGGCAGGCCGAGCGCGACCAGCCGGTGGGCTCCAACCGGGCGATCCCGCGCGAGCACCTTGACGAGCTGATCGACGAGGCGGCTGAGGTCACCGGCCTGAGCGCCGATCTGATCCGTGCCGTGGTGCGCACCGAGAGCGACTACCGCCCGGGGGTGGTGAGCAGTGCCGGGGCGGTGGGCCTGATGCAGGTCCGCCCGATGGCAGCGGTGGACGTTGGCGAGCGCGTACCGGAGTGGCTCGAACGCTTCGGCGAGCGCGAGGGCCTGGAGATCGAGGCCGAGGATCTGGCCGACCCGCGGCTGAACATCCTCCTCGGCAGCCATTACTTGGCCCACCTCCACGAGCGCTACGCCAGCTACGGCGAGCCGATGGCCACATGGCTGGCCCTGGCCGCCTACAACTGGGGGCCGGGCAACGTCTACCGCAACTTGCTCTCCAACCCGAACCTGCAGAACCTCGAGGATCTGCGCTGGTTGCTCCACCGCCGGGCCCCGTACGAGACCCGGGCGTTCATCGACCGCGTGCTC
This sequence comes from Halorhodospira sp. M38, assembly GCF_022227985.1. Taxonomy (NCBI): domain Bacteria; kingdom Pseudomonadati; phylum Pseudomonadota; class Gammaproteobacteria; order Chromatiales; family Ectothiorhodospiraceae; genus Halorhodospira; species Halorhodospira sp. M38. Next base: position 42,364 of record NZ_JAJNQP010000008.1, on the reverse strand, counting down.
GAGCGCAGCGGCAAGCGGGCCGAGGAGGCCGGCGAGGCCATCTGACACCGGCCCGCCGGCCGCACGCCTCCACGCCCCCGCTCAGTGCAGCAGCTGGAACAGCCGCTGGCGGTAGCGGCGCGCCTCCGGGTGCTCGGGGCCGAGCATGCCGAGGACCTGGAGCGCCACCTGGTGGGCCTCGTCACGACGCTCCGGGTCGCGCTGGACGAGGTGGAGCAGGTGGTCCAGGGCCTCCAGCTCGCCGCCGGCTACCACCAGGCGCAAGGCCAGTTCCAGGCGGGCCTGGCCGTCGCCGGCGTCGGCCTCCACACGCTGCTCCAGCGCCTCGAGCGCGGGCAGGTCGCGCACCCGTTCGGCGAACTCCTTGCGCGCGAGGATCCCCTGCGCCCGCGGGTCCTGCTGATCGTTGGCCGACAGCCCCTCAACCAGCGTGAAGGCCTCGTCGGCGTCACCGCTTTGCAGCAGCGCGCGGGCCAGGTCGATGGTGACCCCGGCCTCATCGGGACGCTGTTCCCGGGCAGCGCGCAGGTACGGGACCGCCTCGGTGGAGCGGCCTTCGCTCATCAGCTCCCGGGCCTGTTCATAGGGGTCCGCCTCGGGGGCCTCCACGTACTGGCCCAGCCACTGGCGCAGCTCCCCCTCGGGGACGGCGCCCATGAACTGGTCCACCGGTTGTCCTTCCTTGACCAGCAGGGCGGTGGGTAGGCTCTGCACCCCCACCTGCGTGGCCAGCTGCTGTTGCTGGTCGCAGTCCACCTTGGCCAGGCGGAAGCCGCCCTGATACTCATCGGCCAGCTTTTCCAGCAGCGGGCTGAGGGTCTTGCAGGGCTCACACCACTGCGCCCAGAAGTAGATCAGCACAGGCTGCTGCATCGAGGCATCGATGGCCTGTTCCTTGAAATTCTCGATGGTGACATCGACGACGTTGGGCGAAGCGCTCACGGTTGCCTCCGAATCGGTTCGGTTCACGGGGTGCGGGGATAGACGATGCGCCCGGCGACCAGGGTGGCGGTGGCGCGGCCGGCCAGCTCCTGGCCCAGGACCAGGGAGTTGCGGCCGCGGCTGTGCAGGCTCTCGGGGGTCACCCGCCAGGTCTGTCGCGGATCGACGACCGCCACATCGGCGGCGGCGCCGGGCGTCAGGGTGCCGGCCTCCAGGCCGAGCGCCCGGGCCGGGCCCAGGGTGACCCGGTCGACCGCCTCGGCGATCGACAGCAGCCCCTCGTCGACCAGGCGCAGGGTCAGCCCGAGCAGGGTGTCGACGCCGCTGACACCGGGTTCGCTGTCGGCGAAGGGGCAGATCTTGGCGTCAGGGTCGTGGGGCTGGTGGTCCGAGCAGATGGCGGTGATCGCCCCCTCGGCCACCGCCCGGCGCAGCCCGTCGCGGTCCTGCGCGGTGCGCAGCGGCGGGCGGACGTGGGCGGCGGTGTTGTAGGCGTCGCAGTCCTGTTCGGTGAACAGCAGCTGGTGGATGGCCACGTCGGCGGTCACCGGCAGCTGTGCCCGGCGCGCCTCGGCGACCATGGCGGCGGCGCGCGCCGTGGACAGCCGGCCCAGGTGGACCGGGTTGCCGCTCTCCTCGACGAGGGCCAGGATCCGCCCGACGGCGGCGGTCTCGGTCGCCGCCGGCTGCCCGGGCAGCCCCAGCCGGGTGGCGGTCTCGCCCTCGTGGACGCGGCCGCTGTCGGCCAGGCTCGGATCCTCCGGGGTGAGGACGACCGGCAGCGAGAAGGTGGCTGCATAGTCCAGTGCGCGCCGCAACACCAGGGTGTTGGCGACGGGGCGGCCGCCGTCGCAGACCGCCGGGCAGCCGGCGTCGCGCAGGGCGGCCATCTCGGCCAGGTACTCGCCATCGAGCTCGCGGGTCAGCGCCCCGAGCGGCCGCACGCGGGCGGCATCGGCCACCTGCGCGCGGCTGTGCACCAGCTCCACCACCGACGGCGTGTCCATGGCTGGCCGGGTGTCCGGGGGCAGGAGCAGGGTGGTGATCCCGCCGGCCGCCGCCGCCCGGCTCTCCGGGACGATGCCGCCCTTGCGCGTGGCGCCGGGCTCGCGCAGCCGCGCGGCCAGGTCCACCAGGCCGGGGAGGACCAGCTGCCCGGTGGCGTCGATGGCCCGGTCGACGGCGAACCCGTCCGGCGCCGTGCCCACGGCGAGGATCCGCCCGTCGGCGATGAATACATCGCGCGGCTCGTCCAGGCCGCTGGCCGGGTCGATGACGTGCCCGCCGTGGATGTGGATGCGGCTCAACTCGACGCCTCCTCGATCGGTTCGGTGGGGATCTCGCCCTGCCCGCCGAGGACCATGGACATGACCGCCATGCGCACCGCGATGCCGTTTGTGACCTGGCGCAGGATCACCGAGCGCGGCCCGTCGGCCACCTGGGGGTCGAGCTCGACGCCGCGGTTGACCGGGCCGGGGTGCATGACGATGGCCTCCGGGTGGGTGCGCTCCAGGCGTCGCTCGGTCAGCCCGTAGCGGGCGAAGAACTCGCTCTCGCTCGGCAGCAGGGCGCCACGCATCCGCTCGCGCTGCAGGCGCAGCATCATCACCACGTCGGCGCCGTCGAGCCCGGCATCCATGTCCTCGTGGACCCGCACCCCCAGCCGCCCGATATCCCGCGGGAGCAGCGTGCGCGGCCCGATCACCCGCACCTCGCCAGCGCCGAGGCCGAGCAGGGCGTGGATCTGCGAGCGGGCCACCCGCGAGTGGAGGATATCGCCGACGATGGCGATGGTCAGCGGCTCCAGCGGGCCCTTTTCGCGGCGGATGGTGAAAGCGTCGAGCAGGGCCTGGGTAGGGTGGGCGTGACGCCCGTCGCCGGCGTTGATCACCGCCACACCGGGGGCCACATGGCGCGCGATGAACTCGGCGGCGCCGCTGTCGGCGTGGCGGACCACAAAGGCGTCGCACTGCATCGCCTCGAGGTTGCGCAGCATATCCAGCAGGCTCTCGCCCTTGCTGGTGGAGGAGGTGGCCACGTCGATGTTGAGCACATCGGCCGAGAGCCGCTGGGCAGCCAGCTCGAAGGTCGTGCGGGTGCGGGTGCTCGGCTCGAAGAAGAGGTTGATGATGGTCCGCCCGCGCAACAGCGGAACCTTCTTGACCGACTTGCCGAGAACCCCGGAGAACGACTCGGCGGTATCCAGAATGCGGGTGAGCAGCTCGCGGGGCAGCCCCTCGGTGGTGACCAGGTGGCGCAGCTGCCCCTGCGGGTCGAGTTGCACGCTCACGGCGTCTCTCCTTCCAGCATGAAGCGCAGCGGCTCGGGGCCGCGCAGCTTGAGCCGCTGCTCGGCGGGCAGCTGCAGCCGGGTGCCGGTGACATCCGGCTGGACGGGCAGCTCGCGGCCGCCGCGGTCAACCAGCACGGCCAGCAGCACCTGCTGCGGGCGGCCGTAATCGAACAGTGCGTTGAGCGCCGCCCGCGTGGTGCGGCCGGTGTGGATCACGTCATCGACCAGCAGCACAGCACGTCCGTCCAGGGTCACTGGAACCTCGGAGGTCTGCACCGCCGCCTTGAGCCCGGAGGTGGCGTAGTCATCGCGGTGGAAGGCGACCTCCAGAGTGCCCACCGGCGGGCGGGCGAGGAGCCGGTCGTGCAGCCCGCGGGCCACCCACACGCCGCCGGTGTGGATGCCCACCAGGATCGGCGAGCGGATGCCGCGGCGCTCCAGCTCGGTGTTGATCTCCGCGGCGACGGTGTCGAGCAACTGCGGGACGTCGATCTCGGCGTCAGTCATGCCACCCCTTGCTGGGCAAAGAAGGTCTCGAGGATGACCGCGGCAGCCTCGGCGTGCACGGCCTGCGGGTCGCGCTGGCGCTGCCGCGGGTCGAGCCGCTCCTCCGCGGCACGCGAGGAGAGGCGCTCGTCGATGGTGTGCACCGGTAGCCCGAAGCGCCCGTGCAGGCGGCCGGCCAGGCGCCGGGCCAGGGCGGTGCTGTCGGCATCGCTGCCGTCGGCGTGGCTGGGCAGCCCCACCACCAGCGCCGCCGGCGCCCAGTGCTCAAGCAGCCCGGCGACTGCCGCCCAGTCCGGCTGTCCGTGGCGTGCGCTGAGGGTGGTCACGCCGCGGGCGGTGCCCAACAGGGCCTCGCCGACGGCCACGCCGATGTGCCGCTCACCGGGGTCGAAGCCCATCAGCATGCCGCCGGGCGGCTCAGGCATGCCCGCTTTCCGAGGAGAGCAGGGCGATGTCCACACCCAGGTGCGCGGCCGCGGCGCGCCAGCGCTGGCTGGTATCGGTGTCGAAGATGACCCGGGCATCGGCGGGGCCGGAGAGCCAGGCGTTCTGGGCCAGCTCCTCCTCCAGTTGGCCGGCGCCCCAGCCGGCGTAACCCAGCGCCACCAGGAAGCGCTCCGGGCCCTCGCCCCGCGCCAGGGCGGCGAGGATGTCCCGCGACGTGGTCAGGGCCACGCCCTCGCAGACCGGCGCGGTGGCGTTCCACTCCTGTCCGGCCGGGTGGAGCACGAAGCCGCGCTCGCGCTGCACGGGTCCACCGGCGTAGACGACCTGATCCTGCGGGCAGCCGTCGCTGATCTCCAGCTCCAGGTGGCGGAACAGATCGCCGAGGGTGACTTCGGTGGGTCGGTTCACCACGATGCCCATCGCCCCGTCCTCGCTGTGCTCGCAGAGCAGCGTCACGGTCTGTGCGAAGTTCGGGTCGTCCAGGGCCGGCATAGCGATCAGGAACTGACTGCCCAGCTGGTCCCCGCCTTGTCCGGTTTGCTCGCTCATGCGCTCCAGTATCGGCCACCGCGCGCAGCCGGGACAAGGGTGGCAAGGCAGTTATTGAGCGCGCACGCGCCGGCCCTCGATGAATGCCCAGGTCCGGGTGATCACCAGGCGGTCCTGCCCCTCGAGGACCTCCTCGGGTACATCCGGGTACGGGGCACCGAGCCGGACGATGCGCACCGCCGCCTCGTCGAGCAGCCGGTGGCGCGACGGCTGGATGATGCGCACGTCCTCTAGCGACCCGTCCGGCATCAGCGTTACCTCGAGGATCAGTTGCCCGGATAGCCCCCGCTCGCGGGCTTCGCTCGGGTAGTTGAGATTACCCACGGCCTCCACCTTGCGCGTCCAAGCCTCCATGTAGGCGGCGGCCTCGTGGGAGCGCGTGCGGGCGTTGAGAAAGCGCTTGGTCGGCTCCCGGGGCTGGCTCAGCCGCTGCTGCAGCGCCGCCGCCTCGGCGGCGGCCGCCTGGCGCCGGCTGTCGAGCAGATCCTGGAGCGAAGGCCGCTCCTCGGCCCAGGGTTGCTCATCGGCGGGCGGTGTTGGCGTCTCGGCCTGCTCGCTGTCGATCAGGGACTCGGCCCGCGCCTCAGGGGCGGCCGCCGGTTCGCCCGGCTCGGGGGCTTCCACGGCGGGGATCGGTTCGCCGGCCACCGGTGAGGGGATCTGCGCCTGCTCAGCCACGCCCCCGCCGTCCTGGTCCAGATCGGCCAGGTAGTCGGCGTCCTCCGGGGGGGTCTCGGCCTCGTCGTAGGCCAGTGTGACCTCCATCATCGAGGCATCCTGGGGACGCTCGTCGCCCTCCCAGGTCAGCCCCACGCCCAGGATCACCAGGGCGTGGGCCACCACGGCGAGGAACAGCGCCATGCCCAGACGGTCATCCGGTTGCACCGCGGGGTCGTTCACGGCTGGTGCCTCGCTCACTCGACGTGGACCGTCTCCGGTTCGCCCCGCAACTCAACCCGCTCGGCCATGGCCTCGCTCATCCGGACCACGCCCTCGCGGTCGATGAGCAGCGCATAGCGGATCTCCAGCGCCTCGGCCAGGGCCCGCCAGTCCTCGGGGCCGGCGATGAACAGCGCCGTGGCCGCGGCGTCGGCGTGGACCGGGTCTTCGTGGATCACCGTCATCGAGCGGCTGCCCATGGCCGGGTAACCGGTGGTCGGGTCGAGGATATGGTGGTAGCGGCGGTCCTCGTGGGTGAAGGTGCGCTCGTAGTCGCCGGAGGTGAACACGCTCTCATCGGCGTGCGCCTCGACGGCGGCGAGCACCGTGCCGGCCCGGGGGTCGCGGACGCCCATCCGCCAAGGCCGATCCGCCGGCGCCCCCAGGGCGATCAGATCGCCGCCGAGGCTGATCAGCGCCGTGCGCACCCCTTGCTCGCGCAGGGCGGCCATGGCGCGCTCGCCGGCAAACCCCTTACCGATACCGCCGAGGTCGATGCGCACCGCGTCGTTGCTGCTGGTCACGTAGCGATCGGCATCCCAGCTCAGGTCGGCGATGCGCGGCGCCTGCTCCACCCAGGCCTCGATCTCCTCGGCCGGTGGCGGCTCGGCCAGCGGGCCGTCCTGGGCGGAAAAGCCCCACAGCTCGGTGAGTCCGCCGATGGCCGGGCTGAAGCGCCCGCCGGTGCGCTCCTCCATCTCGCGGGCGCGCTCGAGGATGGCGATCAGCTCCTTGCTGACGGTCATGCCCTCGCCGGCAGCGAGCCGCTCGTTGAGCGGCCCGAGCTCCGAGCCGCGAGTCGGTTCCCAGGCCTCGCTGATGGCGTCGATCTCCGCCCGGGCCGCCTTGGCGGCCGCCTCGGCGTCGCTGTCGCCGGCATCGAGGATATGGATCTCCACCTCCGTGCCCAGGGAGATGAACTGCAGTCGGGTCGAATCCGGCTCATCGGCGCAGCCGGCCAGCCCCATGGCGGCGGCCAGGGTCGCCAGCGCCAGGGCGCGGCCCGCGGAAACCAGGCGTGTCATGCCGAGCCCTCCAGGTGATCGAAGAAGGCGCCGGCGGTGTTGACGCCGCACAGGGCGTCGATCTCGCGAAAGCAGGTGGGGCTGGTGACGTTGATCTCGGTCAGCCGCTCGCCGATGAAGTCCAGCCCCACCAGCTCCAGGCCGCGTTCGCGCAGGGTGGGGGCCAGCTCGGCGCAGACGGCGCGCTCGCGCTCGGTGACCGGTGCTGCCTCGCCGCGGCCGCCGGCGGCCAGGTTGCCCCGCGTCTCGCCCCGCGCCGGGATCCGCGCCAGGGCATGGGGGAAGGGCTCGCCGCCAAAGACCAGTACCCGTTTATCGCCCTCCTCGATGCGGGGCAGGTACTCCTGGGCCAGGGCGTAGCGCCGGCCGCCGTCGGTGAGGGTCTCCAGGACTACGCTGGTGTTCGGATCGCCCGCCTCGAGGACGAAGATCGAGGCCCCCCCCATGGCGTCCAGTGGCTTGAGCACCGCCTTGCCCTGCTCGGCGATGAAGCCGCGCAGCTGCTCCGGATCGGCAGCTACCCGCGTGGCCGGGCAGAGGTGCGGCCAGTGCAGGGCAAAGAGCTTCTCGTTGGCATCGCGCAGCGCCGCCGGTCGATTCACCACCCGCACCCCCTGTGCCTCGGCCAGTGACAGCAGCTGCGTGGCGCTGATATAGCCGGCGTCCACCGGCGGATCCTCGCGCATGAGGATGGTGTCGAGTTCGGCCAGGGGCATCGGCCGCGGTTCGCCCAGCGTGTACCAGTCCTGCTCGTCGTCGCGGACCTTTGCCGGCCGGCCGCGCCCGCAGGCGGCTCCGCCGTCGGCGTAGAGGTCCGTGGCCAGGAAGTACCAGAGCTCGTAGCCGCGGCGCTGGGCCTCGAGCATCAGGGCGAGGGTGGAGTCCTTGCGGGGGTGGATGGCGGCGATGGGGTCCATCACGACGCCGAGTCGAGCGCTCATGGGCAGATTCACGGCAGCTGAGTGGTTTGTGGCATTGTAACCAACCCATGGATGAGCGACGAACCAAGGCCCTCGGCGTCGACCCCCGGCGCGAGCTGACCCGGCTGCTGCCCGAGCTGCGCGACAGCGTCAGCGCCGCGGCCGTGCGTCTGCAGGAAGTCGGCGACGAGCCCGGCGCGCTGACCGCGCTCCACGGTGAGCTCCAGCGCCTGCATGGCGGATTTTTGTTCGTCGGCGTGCGCGAGCTTGAACACCTCAGCGCCGAGCTGCGTGCCGCCGCCGGCGATCTTGAGCGGGCCTACCAGGCGCCGGAGACGGCCGCGGTGGAGGTCCAACCGCTGCGCGCCGCGCTGATGGACGCCGTCCTGCGGCTGCCGCGGGCCATCGAACGCATCGCCGTCCGCGCCGAAGATCCGGTTGCGGAACTGGCCAGCCTCATCGACGGCCTGCGCCGCGCCCGCGGCGGGCCGCGCTACGACAGCCTGGCGCTGTTGCGCCAGTGCCTCGATCCGGGCGCACCCGAGGCCTCGGGCGGGGCCGGCGGGGAGGCCGTCCGCACCAGTCGCCTGGCCTACCAGCGCGGGCTCCTGGAGCTGATCCGCGGTGATGAGCGCCAGGCGCTGGGGCAGCTGCGTGGTGTCCTTGAGCCGCTGGAGGCCACCCTGGGCGACAGCGCCGCCGGCAGTGTCTGCTGGAGCGCGCTGGCCGTGCTCGATCTGCTCGACCAGGGCGACACCCTGGACCCGGTGCAGAAGCGGGCTATCGCCGCCTACGACCGCGAGCTGCGTCGTTTGGTCGAGCAGGGCGCCGATGGTGGGCTGCCAGAGCCGAGCATGGCCGAGGCGTTGCTTCAGCCGCTGACCGAGGTTCCGGGCAGCGGCCGGGTCGCGCAGGTCCAGGCCGCCGCCCGGCGTCTGCCCGGGGCCACCCTGGCCATGCCGGCACCCGTCGAGGACGAGGCGGGGTCGGCCGCGCGGGCACTGGTGCGCAGCGACGTCGATCTGCAGGCGCTGTTTTACGCCGAGGTGGGGCCGGCGCTGTCACAGATCGGCGCCGCCCTGCAGCGCTGGCGTGCTGGCGACCCCGAGGCCGGGCTGGCCATCCAGCGCATCCTGCACACCCTCAAGGGGGGCGCGCGCTTCGCCGGGCTTACCGAATTCTTCACCCGCTGCCACGATCTCGAGGGCGAGGTGGCCACCGCGCTGGCCGACGGCACCACGGCAGAGACCGGCGAGCGTCTGCGCCATGGCCTGGAGCAGCTTGCCGACAGCGTCGGCGTGCTGCGCCGCGAGGTGCTGGGTGCCGACAACGGGCCGCGGGCCGGCGCCGACGCCTACGACTACGAGACGCTGTGGGCCGAGGAGGAGACGCCGGACGACGCCGATGCCTGGGAACTGCAGAGCGGCCCCGGAGCCGAGGTGCTAGGAGACGCCCTGGCCGCGGAGCTGGCGGAACCCGCAGCGGAGGATGCCGAGCCCGAGCCGCCGGCGGGCCCCGAGCCGATCCCCGAGGCCGAGCCGGCCGCGGACGCCGGGGCGGGCCCCGCGCCGCCCCCCGAACTCGCCACCCTGGAGTCGCACATCGACGCCCTCGACCGCCTGATGCACGCCACGGCCGGAGAGTGCGGGCGGCGCGTCGAGCTGGTCGTCGAGGGGGCGTCGCGCCCCCTTCCAGCCGCCCACCTGCCGGCCCTGGAGCCGGCGCTGGAGCACCTGCTGCGCAATGCCGTGCGCCACGGCATCGAGCCCCCCGAGGCACGCGCCGCCGCCGGCAAGCCCGAGGTCGGCCGGGTCGCCCTGAGCCTGCACCACGGCCAGGACGAGGCGCTGCTGGTGGTCAGCGACGACGGCGCCGGCCTGGATACCGAGGCGCTGCAGCGCCAGGTCTCCGACTACGACCCCAACGAACCCACGGCGGCGCTCAGTGACGACGAGGCGCTGAGCCTGATCTGTCTGCCGGGCGTCTCCACCCTCGGACCCGAGGGCGATCCGGGCGCCGGCATGGGCATGGACGAGGTGGCCGGCGCGGTGCATGAGCTCGGCGGTACGCTGGAGATGCACAGCGCGCCGGGCGCCGGCACCCGTTTCACCCTGCGCCTGCCGATGCCCGGTGCGTCGGCGCCGGAGAAGCCCGCCGGTGAGGCCCCGGAGCGGACGCGGATCCTGGTCCTGGACGACTCCCGCACCATGCGCCGGATCACCGGGCACCGGCTGGCCCGCCAGGGCTTCGACCCCGAGGGGGCCGCCGGGTTCGAGGAGGCCCGCCGCGCGGTGGCGGCGCGCGCGCCGCAGGCGGTGGTGATCGATCTGGAGATGGAGATGCTTCAGCAATCCGAGGGTCTGGGCGTGTTGCAGCGTCTGGTGGCGGAGGCCGGCATCGCCCCCGGGGCGGTGGTGGCCGTGAGCACCCGGGCGGTGGATCAGGAACGGCTTGCCGCGGCCGGGCTGGGCGGCGCCAGGGTCCTGCTCAAGCCCTACGACGAGGGGCAGCTGGCCGATGCCCTGGCCCAGGCGTGCGCCGCCCCGGCCGGCGCCGGCTAGAGTTCGCCGAGGGCCAGGCCCACTGCGGCGAGGGCGACCACCGCGGCGGTCTCCGTGCGCAGCACCCGCGGACCCGCCCGCCCGCGCCGGAACCCGTGGGCCTCGGCCGCCTCGAGTTCCGCCGGGCTCAGTCCACCCTCGGGGCCGATGAGCAGCGAGGTGGCTGCCGCGCCGGTCAGCTCGCTCAGGCGCGGCTCCGCCAGCGGATCCAGGGTCAGGCGCAGGGGGTAACCGTCGCACTGCGCCCAGGCTCGGCTCAGCGGGACCGGTTCGGCCACCTGCGGCGGGGTGTTGCGGCCACACTGCTCGCAGGCCGCGCGCGCCACCGCCTCCCAGTGACGCCGGCGCTTGGACGCCCGCTGCGGATCGTTCAGGCGCACCACGGTGCGCTCGGTCATGACCGGCACGATGGTGCTCACGCCCAGTTCGGTCGCCTTCTCCACTGCGGTGTCCATGCGCTCGCCCTTGCCCACGGCCTGTAGCAGCTGTACCGGCGCCGGCAGCTCGCGCTCGGTGGCCTGGTGGGGGCCAACGCGCACCGTCACTCGGCGGCGCTCCACCGTGACCACCTCGCTGGGGTGCTCGCCGCCGTCGCCGTTGAACAGGGTCACGGCATCGCCGGGGCGCAGACGCAGCGCCCGGGCGTGGGCGGCGGCGTCGGCGGTTAGCTCGATGGCGGTGTCGGCCGCCAGGGGCTGGGCGATGTAGAGGCGCGGCATGACGGGGGCTCCGTGCTTGGGTCTGACCGGTGACGGCTGCCGACGGCTAGTCGCCGGTCGCCCGGTCGATGGCCTCGGCGGCCACCTCGCCGAGCAGTGCGATCTCGTCGGGCTCGATCACGTAGGGCGGCATCCAGTAGAGGACGTTGCCGATCGGGCGCATCAGCACGCCGCGCTCCAGGGTATGGCGGTAGGCGATCAGGCCCCGGCGCTCCTGCCACGGGAAGGGCGTCTTCAAGGCCGGGTCGCGGACCATCTCCATCGCCAGGATCATACCGTGCTGGCGCACCTCCCCGACGCGCGGGTGCTCGGCCAGCGGCGCGGCGGCCTCGGCCATCAGCTGTGCCGTCTCGCGGTTGCGGGCGAGGACATCGTCGCTGTCAAAGATCCCCAGCGTGGCCAGGGCCGCGGCGCAGGCCAGCGGGTTGCCGGTGTAGCTGTGCGAGTGCAGGAAGCCGGTGAGCCGGGTGAAGTCGTCGAAGAACGCCTGGTAGACCGGTTCGGTGAGCAGGACCGCGGCCAGGGGCAGGTACCCCCCGGTGATGCCCTTGGAGACGCACATGAAATCCGGCGCGATGCCCGCCTGCTCGCAGGCGAACAGGGTCCCGGTGCGGCCGAAGCCGGTGGCGATCTCGTCGGCGATCAGGTGCACCCCATGGCGGTCGCACGCCTCGCGCAGCCGCTGCAGATAGACCGGGTCGTACATGCGCATGCCACCGGCCCCCTGGACCAGGGGCTCGAGGATCACCGCCGCCGTCTCGTGGCCGTGCTCCTGGAGGGCTGCCTCCATGTGGACGAACATCTGCTCGGAGTGTTCCGCCCAGCTGGTGCCGGGCTCGCGGTGGAAACAATCCGGTGACGGCACCGTGATCGGCTCCATGAGCAGCGGCTCGTACGCGTCCTTGAACACGCCCACGTCGCCGACGCTCAGCGCGCCGATGGTGTCGCCGTGGTAGCTGTTGGAGAGGTTGATGTAGCGCGTCTTCTCCGGATGGCCGGTGTTGCGCCAGTAGTGGTGGCTCATCTTCAGCGCCACCTCGATGCTCGAGGAGCCGTTGTCGGTGAAGAAGACCCGCTCGAGCCCCTCGGGGCTGAGCGCTACCAGCCGCTCGGCCAGCTGCACCGCCGGTTCGTGGGAGCAGCCGGCCAGGATCACGTGCTCAAGCCGCTCGAGTTGGCCGCGGACGGCCTCGTTGATGCGTGGATTGCAGTGCCCGAACAGGTTCACCCACCAGGAGCTGATCGCATCCAGGTACCACTTGCCGTTGCGGTCCTTGAGCCACGCCCCGCGGCCCTCCTCCACCGGAATCAGGGGCAGGCCGTCGTGGTGGTCCTTCATCTGCGTGGTCGGGTGGAACAGGACGTTCAGGTCGCGGCGGATCAGTTCGCTGTTGCGGTCGCTCATGGCGGGGGCTCCGGGCGTTATTCATCACGGCTTGCCGGGCGAGAGTCTGCCTCTTGTCGGGAGGCGGGTCCACCGCCCAGGGAGAATCCATACTTTTTGTCCTGTTGACGGCGCGCGGGCGGTGGGTGTTCCGTAAAGCTTGCAACCAGGGATGGGATAGCATAGGAGTACGTTCGTCATGGACGATGAACCGGTCCTTGGCCCCGCCAGTGTGGGGCTGTACGCCGCCAGCGCCGTCTGCTGGGCGGAGGTCCTGACCGCCGACCGCCACGGCCGGGCCACCCGGGTGGCCGTCGACACCCCCGAGGGGATCAGCGAGTGGCCGGTGGCCGGCCACGCCCGCGAGATCGCGGCGCTGCGCCCCGGTGACCGCGTGGTGGCGCTGCTCGATCCGTCGGATCAGGGCCTCTACCTGGTCCACGCCCTCGCCGACGCCGACGAACCACCCCGTGCCGGGCTCGAGCGCCGCCCCGACGGCAGCTACTTGCTGCGCGCCGAATACGGCGGCGTCCGCCTGGAGGTGGCCGGTGCCGAGCTGGAACTCGGCGCCGACGGCACCGTCCGCATCGACGCCGAGGCGGTGGAGACCCGGGCCCGCGGCGAGCAGCGCATCCGCGGGGCACGCGTCGCCATCAACTGAGGCCTGCGCCGATGCTGTCCGTTTCGGTGCAGGGGCCGCTGGACGCGCGCGCCTGGGCGGACCTCGACGCCGCTGGGCGCCCGGGGATCGTGGTGGCGGTCAAGGCCGGCTTCTTCCGCGGTGGGGCGGCCGGCGCGCTGCACCTCGACGATGCACCACCGGCGCTGGAGCCCGCCGAGCGCTACGCCGGGGATCCCGCCGACAGTGCGCCGGTGGCTGCCTCCGAGTGCGTCCCCTTCAAGCAGGGTTGCGACTGCCTGCTCCACGGTGCCGTGCAGCCGCCGCCGGGCCAGGACTGCGCGACGGCCTGCCTGAGCGTCGAGGACGCCGGCGGCCGGCCCTGCCTGGCGCCCAAGCGAGTCTGGGCCGTCGGCGAGCGGGCGCCGCGCGGGTCCAGCCCGCCCCGGCCCCTGGAGCTCCCGGTGCCGCTCACCTACGAGTTGGCCTACGGCGGGCCACCGGGTGGGCCCCGGCATCGGCGCTATGCCCGCAATCCGGTCGGGCGGGGGCACCGGACCGTGTGGCTGGGTGCCGCCGCCGGGCCGCAGCCCCGGTTGCTGTGGGATGGTCAGCGCGCGACCCGGCGCGGGGCCCCCGCTGGTTTCGGCCCGCTGGCCGCCGCCTGGGCCCCCCGGGCCCGGCGCTTCGGCCAGCTGGACGCCGAGGCCTACCGGCAGGGCCGGCTGCGCTACCGGCGCCTACCGCATCCCGATGCCTGGAACGCCGCCCCTGCGGATCAGCGCATCGCTGCCCCACTGCAGGGCGGTGAGCGCATCCGTCTGCAGGGGGTGATCCCGGATGCGGAGCCGGAGCGCACCGTCACCTGGCGGCTGCCCGGCGGTGGCCCGCAGGTCACCCTTTGCCGGCCCGGGCGTGGGCGGCGGGTACCGGTGCACGCCGACACCCTGGGCATCGACGCCGATGCTGCCCGGGTGTGGGTCGTCTGGCGGGGCTGGCTGGCGGAGCCATCGCCGGGGCCGGGCTGGGCGCTGCGCGTGGACACTGGTGGCCTGGAAAGGGGTGAGCGATGAGCCGTACCACGCCCGCTGCCGTGTTCGTCCAGCCGCTGGCTGTCCAGCACGCCGCCGGCGCCGATCCCGCCACCCTGGCCTGCGCGGTGGTTGATGGCCACCGCATCGCGCAGCCCGAGGTCCTCGGCGAGGCGCCGCAGGAGCCAATCCCGGTGTTCAGCGATCCGGCCCGGGAGGGCGATGGCTACGCGGCACGGATGGAGCGCCTGCTCGGCGACAGCGCGGCCCGGCTCCGCGAAAGGCTGGCGACAGCGGAGCCCGCGGCGGCAGTGCTCCTGCCGCCGGGCCCGCACCGGCCCGGGGCGTGCTGGGCACGGCGTGACCGGTTGGTCGGGGAGCTGGTAGAGCGGGTGCCGGCCCTGCGGCGAGTCCGCTGGTGGCGGCCGCAGGGGGCGATGGCGCCCCTGCAGCTGCTTCACCGCGCCGTTCAGGCGGTGGTCGAGCGCCGCCTGACAAGCATCCTGATCGGTGGCTTGGATGCCTGTGCCGCCCCGGCCGCCTGCGCCGACCCAAGGGTCCGTCGCCAGTGTCTCCCTGCCGTCGACGGGCCGGCGGCCGCGGATGGTGCCGCCTTCCTGCTACTGCACGGTGACCGCGGGGGCGGGGCGGCAGATGTGCGGCTCCGGCGTTTTGCCCTGGGCGGTCCGCCGGAGCAGCCGGGAGCCTGGCAACGGGTGCTCCAGACGGTGGTGCCGGAGGCGGAGGAGGGCGGCGACCGGGCCGAGCTCCACGGATTCGGCCGGACCCCGGCCGAGCGCCACGCCTGGGCGAACGCGCGCCGCCTGGTGCCCGCTCTGCGCCGGGAGCCCCTCGCGGCGCGCCACCTCGTCTGGCGGGCCCTGGGCTTCGCCGGGGCCGCCACGCTGCCCCTGCAGCTGGTGGCGGCGGCCGGTCTGTTGCGCGTCGCGTCAGGCCCGCAGCGTGTTCTCCTCACGGCCGTGGGCGGCGGAGTTGCCGGCGCCCTGGAACTGCGACAACCCGGCGAAGGTGGGGGAGAGGCTGGCGGGTCGCGCGGGGAGGCATCCGCATGAGCCGGCCCACGGTCACCGCCAATGGCCGCACCCTGGTGCACGCCGGCTCGGGTGGCGAGTTGCTGACCACCGACGTCTGCCGCACTACGGTGGGCAGCTCGACGGTGTCGATCCCCTATCTCAACGTCGCCGAGTCTCGCGACGCCGCGGCCACCGCCGGCACGGTCTTCGTCGAGGGGCACCCGGTTTGTACCGAGGGCTCGCAGTTCGCGCGCTCCCGCGGTGACGAGGGCGGCGATAAAGGGGGCACCGTCTCCGGGACGATCACCGGGCCGGCCACCTTCCTCCCCGGTAGCGGCTCGCCGGATGTCTTCGTCGAAGGTATGCCGGTGGCCCGGGCCCTCGACCCGATGGTAGCCAATCACGAGAACACCCCGCCGGCCCCGCTGCTTCAGGAGCAGCTGCCGCCGAGCACCCTGGCCGGCGGCGACCCGCCCCCGGCCTCCCACCCCCGGCCGCAGACGCGCGTCGACATCCGCGGCGGACCCGATGCCCCTCTGCCCGGGGAGGTGGTGGCCGAGCCCGAGCAGGACGACTGGTTCCGCAGTCGGGCCCTGCGCTGGAGCGTCCACGACGGCGAGGGGTGGGTGGCGCGGATCGAGGAGCTCCCGGAGGGCCCCGGTGCGCTGAGGCTGAGACTGATCGACGCCGACCGGCACCACGGGTTCTGCAAGATCCCCCTCACCCGTGGGGCCGAGCAGCCGGTCTGGCTCCCGGAGGACGAGGCGGAGGCCGCCGCCTCGCCGCCTACGGTCCTGATGCCCACCCTGGTGCGCTTTGCCCGCAACGCCGAGCTGCGCCACCGGGACGCCGGTTTCGGCTTCGGCGGCTGGCTCTACCTGTTCCGCCGGGAGGGCGGCCGGCGGTACCTGTGGCGCGAGTGCTACGTCCATCCCCGCGGGCGCCTCCACGAGGTCAACCTGGCCTACGAGCGCGGCGACGTGCGGCGCCCGGGCGGCGAGGGGCGGCCGGTGCTGCTGCTGCCGATGCGCGTCGGGGGCGCACCGGTGAGTCTGGAGGGGCTGTTCTCGGCCGTGCAGCTGCCCTGGGCGCGGGTAGCGGCCGCCGGTGGGCTTGCCCCTGATGACCCCCGTGCCGGTGCCCACGACGCAGCGCCGCCGGATGCCGAGCCGCCCGCCGAGGACCGCTTCTTCCCGATCGATCCTGCCGACAGGGCCGACACCGGGCCCGGCGATTCGGGGCGGATCGGTGCGAGCGGCGCCTTCTGCGACGCCGAGGCCGAGGAGGGGGAGTCCGAACCGGTGCGCGAGGACCTCAGCCCCTACGCCGACGACGGCCTGGCGGTGCTCTACCTCGACGATCCCCTGGGTGAGGCGCGTCGGCTGGCCCGCGAGCAGGCGGCGCTGGCGGATCATCTCGAGGCCCTGGTCGTCGGGCTGCAGACCGGCACCGACCCGGAGCGTCTGGCCGCCGGGGCGACGCCCGAGGTGGATGAGCAGCAGCTGGCGGCGGCCGAGTCGCTCCACGCGGTGGCGGCGGGGACCTTCCGGCTGGCCTTCGAAGAGGAGCGCCTGGGTCCCGGCGAGCGGTCGCCGGACCGCGAGTTTCTCGAACGGTTGCTCGGCGTGGCCGAGCGCAGCGAGCTCCGCGCCGCCCTCCGCCGGGTACGTCGCCAGCGGTTAGCGTTGCTCGGCAGTCAGCGTTACGCCGACGCCCTGGCGGACTACGTCGACAACAGCCCGCGGCGGATCCTAGAGGGCCTGGCCGCCCTGGGGGTGCACTTCCATGAGCTGGCGGTGCCGGCAGACGCAGCCGACGGCCACATCGGCGATACCCCGGAGGCCGAGGGCGAGGCGGACACCGCCGACCTGGAGCAGGCCCGTGCCCTGTTGCGCACCGTCCTCGCTGCCGAGGGCGAGCCGGCTGGGCTGGCCCGGGTGGCGGCGCGCCTGCTGCCGGCGGAGCCCCTGGCCTTGGGCGCCGGGGCACGGGGGTCGGGTTTGCCGCGCCCGACCCGGGATCTGGAAATCCAGCTCGCACGGGCTCCGCGGCGGCTCCAGGCGGGGGAGCGTTGCTGCGACCTGGCCGAGCAGCGCCGCAGCGTGAGCGCCGAGGATGCGGCCGAGGTCCTCCACGTCCTGCTGAGTACCTTTGCCGAGCCGGTGACCTACCAGGCAGACGCCCTCGAGCACGTCCTGCGCATCACCCATCGTTTCCGCGAGCTGCCCGGCCTGTCCATGCTGGCCAGCCTGGAGGTCACCACGATCAGCTACCCGGCGCCGGAGTTCGACGGTGTCCCGCTGGCCGAACTCCAGCGCCGCGCCGGTGCGCCGGCGCCCGACGAGACCCGCACCCTGCGCATTGAGCAGCAGGGGCACCAGCGGCGTTTCCGCATCCTCGCCTCGGGAAACCCGGAGTACCACGCTGCAGCCGCCGAGACCGGCCGTGCCCCGATCCAGATCCTGGGCAGTCCGCATGTCGCCGAGCTGCGCATCGAGGATGAGATCCGCGTCCGTGAGCTGCGCTCTACCCGCCTGCCGGAGGGCCGCCTGGCGGACCTGGCCGAGCGCCTTTCCACCAGCTCCGGCGGTCATGCCCTGCGCAGCGTCCTCGGCACCCTGGAGCTGATCAACCTCGGCGAGGCCGTGCGCCAGACCCGCACCGAGGACTGGTACCACATCGCCGGCGCCGTGGCCTCTTCTCTGACCCTGGCCGAGCTGCTGGCACAATCCCGGTTGGCCTATCTGAAGCCACGAATCCCGTTGGGGGATCCGCGGCATGCGCGGTTGGACCGACTCGTGTCCCAGACCCATTGGCTCGGAAGAACGGCAGCCTTTGCGAGTGCTGCGCACGCTTGGGGTATGGCTGTAGGGCGGTATAACCGGCGTGACCAAGTAGCGGGTCGCATATGGATTGTCACCGGGATTACTTACAGCGCGGCCGGTGTCCTTTGGTTCTCCGGTGGTGGCTTACTGGCTGCCGGCTTGCTTTTATCCGGTATTGCGCTGTCGGGCATGGCATCGTTCCTGACGGATACTCGATTCGCGGACTTCTGCCGCAATGGCCCCTTCACGGCGTCGGCACGTCAGCGGCTGGGTATGTCCTCCGGTGATCCGGGGTGGCTCTGGGTGGCCCGGGCGGTGGAGGGCGGCCCGCAGGCCCGGCGATCGCCCGAGTCCGGGAGCTGGGACGACTGGCGGTCGGTTGTTGCCTGGTGGCGGCGCCACCTGCAGCGGCCGCCGCTGCGGGTGGCGGCCGAGTACAGCCAGCAACTGGGGGCGCGCGGCGCCCTGCGCCAGGTCCGCCTGACCCTGGAGGGGGTGGTCTGGCGGCGGGACCGTCTGGAGTGCCGGGTCCTGCGCTGCCCCGAGGAGGGTGCCGGCGAGGAGCTGACCCCGCTGCCGCCGGCCCTCATTGAGGTGGAGCCCGCGGAGGATGGGGGTGCCGGGGCCGTGACACTCGCCTGGGACCCGGTGCCGGTTCCCGCCGGTTGGCGCGGCGAAGTCTGGTTTCTGATCCGCCAGCGGGCGGCCGTCGGCGGGGGCGGTGACGCCCTGCCGGAGCCCGAGGCCGACGGCACGCCCCGCTACTGGGTCGCCCGGGTCCCGGTACCCGCCTGGCAGGGTCGGGCCGAGGCCGCAGTGGTCGCCCGTGCCCTCACCGTGGAGGAGGTGTTCATCCGGGCGGAGGACGATCAGGGGGCGTGACCATGACAGGGAGGGTTCGATGGCACTGACCTTCTACCGACCGCCATTCATCAGCCGTTGGTTGGCGCGCCGTTCTGCGGCCAAGCCGTGGATGACTCCACAGTCGGATCGTTTGCCACCTTGGCCTATTCTTGACCGGGCGTCACGCGAGACGCCGAGTGTCGTTAGCGCCGATGATGGTTGCGTCGAAGTGCGGTCTAAGTCTGACACCGCAGAGGTGGTTTTATCCCCGCTTGTCGCGGGCGGTATGTATTCGCTGTCTTTTCTGGCGGGGTTCGTAATAGCCGCGTGGGCGACTCTGCTGGAGTATCCATCGGGTTTCAGTATGTTAACCGGCGTCCTGGCAGTTTTATCACTGTTGCTCGCGTTCTTGCCGGGGTACGCCCTGGTCATCGCCCTGCGCCAGCTTCGCAGCTACCTTCGCATGCGTCGGGGCAAGCGGCCCCCGCACACGGTGACCTTCGATCGTCGCAACCAGACCGTCTCCCTCCCGCCGGTTGGTGAAGGCGAATACATCGAGGTGCCCTGGCAGGAGCTACAGGTCATCCCCGAGTACAGTCCGGGGTCCTACGGCGGTCATTTCGGCGGGTTCAGCGCCCTCCGCCCGGACAATCACCTCAGTGTGCCGTTGGGGCGGCTGCAGGAGGAGTGGGACTTCTACTGCTGGTACATGGACCCGCGCAAGCCGCTGCCGCCGGGGCGGGTGTTCGATCCGTACCGCAAGCGGGACGACGAGCGGCGCGCCCGGGAGTACGGCCCCGAGGTGCTGCGCCGTTACCCGAGCGCCTTCACGGACGGCAGCCTGGAGCCGGTCGGGCGTCGTCGACAGGGCGGGTATTCCAGCTAGGTGTCGTCAGCCCGCCGGCCAGCCGGGCCGCGCCCACGGCAGCCTCAGCCTCCTCGGCAGCGCTGACGGGCACGCCCAAGTAGCGGCTGCGGATCCGCGTCCAGGCCGGGTTGGCGGCGCCGCCGCCCACCGTGATCACGCGCTCCAGCGCCGGTGCGCCTAGCTCCTGCAGTCGGCGATAACCCTCGGTTTCCACGGCGGCGACGCCCTCCATCAGCCCTTGGAGGAAGCGGACCGGGTCTTCGGGACGGGGTTCCAGTCGCGGTTGCAGCTGCGGGTCGGCGTAGGGGAAGCGCTCGCCGACGGCTGGCAACGGGTAGTAGTCCAGGCCGGTGTCGTGGTCCGGGTCAAGCCGGGCGCTCAGGGCCTCTAGCTCCGCTTCGCTGAAGTAGCGAGTCAGGATGCCAGCGCCGCAGTTCGAGGCACCACCGGCGAGGAACTGATCGCCCAGGCGGTGGCTGTAGACCCCGTGTTCCGGGGCGAAGACCGGCTGGCGGCTCACCTGTTTCAGGGCCAGCGTCGTGCCCAGCGAAGTGACAGCCTCTCCGCCGACGCGGGCACCGGTGGCCAGGAAACCGGCGATGGAGTCGGTGGTGCCGGCGACGATCTGGCAATCGTCGCGCAGGTACGTGGCCCGGGCCACCTCGGCGCGGATCGTGCCGATGGCGGTGCCCGGTTCGAAAGCGGCGGGCAAGCAGTCGTCGGGCAGGGGTACCCTCTGTAGCCAGTCCGGCCAGCACCGGCTGACCGGATCGTAACCCAGCTTCAGGGCGTTGTTCTCGTCGGTGCAGTCGAAACGCCCGCACAGCCGCCCGGCGATCCAGTCGGTCTGGGTCAGCAGCTGGCACGGGCCGCGCAACCCGTAGAGCGCGGCCAGGTGCAGGGCGCGGGCCAGGCCGGAGCTGCTGCCGTGGGCGCCGCTCGTCGCCGGCGCCTGGTGGGCGACCACCGCCGCCCAGGTGCCGGCGGCAGGCTCGTTGTAGCGCATAGCGCGGGTCAGTGGCGTGCCATCGGTGGCGGTCCAGACAACGGTGCCGGACGTGCCGTCCACGGCCACCCGGCCGACCGGTCGCCGCGTCTCGGCCACGGCCCGGGCCAGGGCCGAGCGGGCGACCACCCACCAGGTCTCCGGATCGGCGGGCATGACGCCGTCCGGCCACTCGGCCCGGGCGCGGCTGAGTACCCCGCCCTGGTGGTCGACCACCGCCGCCCGGCACCCGGAGGTGCCGACGTCGAGTCCGGCACTGGCGTATCTGCGGTTCGATGCCACGGCTTGAGCTGCGCTATGGTGTGAGCTTGGCGACCAGTATCACGCAATCCGATAGCCACACGCGAGAGGAGGCCCATGTCCCAGTCCAGCAAGCCGTGGACCCAGTCCATGCCCGAAGAGCAGTTCCAGCGCATGCGCGACGTCCTCGCCGCGCCCAGCCCCGTTGGCCTCGAAGGGGCCATGACCTACGGGGTGCTCAAGCCGTACTTCGACTCGTTCGCGCCTGCCGACTGGCGCGTGCACCAGTTCCAGGGGCACGCCGGGATCGTCCTCGATACCCACCCGGGGCGGGACGACCTGTTCAAGGTGATGGTGGTCGGCCACGCCGACAAGATCCGCATGCAGGTGCGTAGCATCGGCGACGACGGCAAGGTCTGGATCGACAGCGACTCCTTCCTGCCCGGCACGCTGATCGGCCACGAGGTCACCCTGTTCAGCGAGGCCCCGGAGAACCCCGGTGCTTACCGGCGCATCGAGGGCGGCACGATCGAGGCCCTAGGGGCCATCCACTTCGCCGACGAGGAGACCCGCACCGGGCGTAAGGGCGTCAAGAAGGAGCAGCTCTACCTGGAGCTGCAGGTCCACGGCGAGAACAAGAAGAAGCAGGTCGAGGGGCTGGGCGTCCGCCCCGGTGACCCGATCCTCCTCAACCGGCCTATCCGCCGTGGGTTCAGCCCGGACACCTTCTACGGGGCCTACCTGGACAACGGCCTGGGGTGCTTCACCACTGCCGAGGCTGCGCACCAGATCGCCCAGGCCGGCGGCGCTCGCAACGTGCGCATGCTCTTCGCCATCGCCAGTTACGAGGAGATCGGCCGCTTCGGCAGCCGCGTACTGGCCAGCGAGCTGCGCCCGGATGCACTGATCGCCGTGGACGTGGACCAGGACTACGTTGCCGCCCCTGGGGTTTCGGACAAGCGCTTCCAGCCGCTGACCATGGGGGCCGGGGTGACCTACACCGTCGGTGCCGTGGCCAGCGAGCAGCTCAACGCCGTGATCCAGCGCGTGGCCAGCGAGCAGGAGATCCCTGTCCAGCGCGACGTCAGCGGTCGCGATACCGGCACCGACGGCATGGCCGGGGTGCTCGGCAACGTCGATTGCACCGCCGCCTCGCTGGGGATCCCGGTGCGCAACATGCACACTATTTCGGAGAGCGGCCACACCGGCGATGTGCTGGCGGCCATCCACTTGGTCACCGGGACCCTGCAGGCCCTCGATGCTCAGGACGACGGCAGCGGCCGACTGCGCGACACCTTCCGCCAGGGTCATCCGCGGTTGGATCAGGCGGCAGGGCTGGCGCACCCGGGGCCCACCGCCAAGGGTGCCAAGGACGCCTAGTGGTCAGCGCCAGGGTAGTGGGGATCAAAAAAAGGGGGGTGCCGCCGCGGCGACACCCCCCTTTCACCCGGTCTGCGGGTGCCGGTTGCCGGCGTCAGGCGGCGCGCCCGGGACGCCCGCCCTGACCGCGGCGCGGGTTGCCGCGCCCGGGGTTGCCGCCGCCGCGGCGGGCCGGCTCGAAGCCCTGGGCGATCTGCGCCGGGATCTCGCGCTTGACCAGCCGCTGGATGGCCTTGAATTGGCCGCGCTCCTCGCCGCCGACCAGCGACCAGGCCTCCCCGCTGTCCCCGCCGCGACCAGTGCGGCCGATGCGGTGGATGTAGTCCTCGGGGTTGTTGGGCAGATCGTAGTTGACCACGTGGGGCAGGCCGGCGATGTCCAGCCCGCGGGCGGCCACATCGGTGGCGACCAGGGCGCGGACCGACTTGCGCTTGAACGCGGCCAGGGCCCGGCCGCGCTGCCCCTGGCTCTTGTCGCCGTGGATCGACTGCGAGCGGATGCCCTCGCGCTCCAGCTGCTCGGCCAGGCGGTCGGCGCCGCGCTTGGTGCGGGTGAAGACCAGCACCTGGCGCCAGTCGCCGTCATTGATCAGCTGGGTGAGCAGCTCGCGCTTGCGCCCGGCATCCACAAAGTAGGCGCCCTGTTCCACCGCCTCGGCGGCGGCATTGGCGGTGCCGGTCTCGATGACCGTCGGATCGTTGAGGAAACGGCGCGCCAGGCCGCCCACGGCGCCGGAGAACGTCGCCGAGAAGAGCAGAGTCTGCCGGTGGTTCGGCACCGACTTAAGGATCCGCTCGATGGCCGGCTTGAAGCCCATATCGAGCATGCGGTCGGCCTCGTCAAGGATCAGCATGTCGACCTGACGCAGGTCCACGTTGCCCCGGTCCAGGTGGTCGATCAGCCGGCCCGGCGTCGCAACCACGATGTCCACCCCACGGCGCAGCGCGGCAGTCTGCTTGCCCATCGGTGCGCCGCCGTAGATCTCCGTGGAGCGCAGCGGCAGGTGGCGGCCGTAGGTGTCCACGCTGGCGCTGACCTGCGCCGCCAGCTCGCGGGTGGGGGTCAGCACCAGGGCGCGGATGCGGCGCTGGCCCTGCTGCGGAGCGGTGTCGGTCAGGCGCTGGAGCAGCGGCAGGGTGAACGCGGCGGTCTTGCCGGTGCCGGTCTGGGCGCTGGCCATGACATCGCCGCCGCCGAGTACCGCCGGGATGGCCTGAGCCTGGATGGCGGTCGGTTGATCGTAGCCCTGCTGGGCGACGGCGCGGAGCAGTTCTTGGGAGAGGCCGAGGTTATCAAAGGTCATAGAGACACTCCTGAATCAGGACACGCCAAGGCGCCGACGCAAGCGCCGGTAGTGAAAGGAACATCGAGGAAAGGCCTTGGCGGATCGATCCACGACCGGTTCGAGGGTACCGGGCCGGGATCACGCAGGAGCGTCGGGCGGTAACCTGGGGCGCCAATTTCGGGGGCGCCTCTGCAAACACGGGTGGACTGTACCACAGTGGAATCGGGAAGGGGAGGAGAATCGTCCATGAAGATTGCGGTGTTTGGTGGGACCCGTGGCGTCGGGGCCGAGGCGGTGCGCCAGGCCCTGGCGCGCGGATGGCGGTGTCGGGTGCTGGCGCGCAGCGCGGACCGGGTACCGGAACTCCCTGGGGTCGAGGTGGTGGTTGGCGACGTGCTCGACCCGGAGGCCGTGGGGCGGACGCTCTACGACTGCGACGGCGCGGTTATCGCCCTGGGGCAGACCCGGCGCAACCCGCCGCGGTTGTGTAGCGAGGGCACCCGGGTGATCGTCGATGCGATGCAACAGCAGGGTGTCCCCCGGGTGGTGGCGATCTCGGCCATGGGGGTCGGTGACAGCTACGCCCAGGTCTCGGTGGTCTTCCGGCTGCTGATTCGTACCCTGATGAAGGAGCTGATGATGGACAAGGAGCGTCTCGAGCGGATCCTGCGCGACAGCGACCGCGACTGGGTGGTGGTTCGCCCGGGGCGGCTGACCCACCGTCCGGCCCGCGGGCAGTGGCGCGCCGGAACCGACCGGGAGACCGGCGCCGGCTCGGTGAGCCGAGCCGATGTGGCCACCTTCCTGCTCGATCAGCTGAGCGAGGATCGCTACCTGCGCCAGACCCCCTACATCACCGGCTGAGCCCCGCGGGCGGCAGGGGCGGCCGACGGCCCCGGCCCGCCGCGGCGGCGTGGCGGTGCCGGGGAGGGGTGGCTACCATAGACGGTGCTACAGGTACATCGAGCCGGATCAGGGAGGTCAGCCATGGGGCAGTCCGACGGGAAACGCCTGGACGCCATCGTCGCCCGGGCCCAGCAGGAGCGCGCCGAGCGCGAGCGCGGCTACCGGGAGAAGGCGCTGAAGCTCTTCCCCTGGGTGTGCGGCCGTTGCGGGCGCGAGTTCGACCGGCGCAACGTGCGCGAGCTTACCGTCCACCACATCGACCACAACCACGACCACAACCCGGAGGACGGCAGCAACTGGGAGCTGCTGTGCCTCTATTGCCACGACCACGAGCATCAGCGCGAGATCGGTCCGGCCACCGGCCCGGAAGCACCGCGCAAGAAGGGGCGCGGCGCCGCTCCCCAGGCGACGCACACGCCCTTCGCCGGGCTCGGTGATCTGCTTGGGCGCGATCCGGAGCAGGGCAGCGACTGATCCCGCCCGTGCCCTGCCGCTGGGTCAGCCGCCAAGAGAGACGGTCGCAAGGAGTCGAATCATGCCGACGATCCTCGCCGTCGGGATCGCCACCCTCGACATCATCAATACCACCGAACGTTATCCGGCCGAGGACGACGAGGTGCGGGCCATCGCCCAGCGCGTGGCCCGCGGCGGCAACGCCGCCAATACCCTGGATGTGCTCGCCCAACTCGGTCACCACGGCCGCTGGCTCGGCGTCCTGGCCGACGATGCCGACGCCGCACGGATCGCTGCAGCACTGACCGAGCGCGGCATCGACTATCGCCATGCGCCGGTGTGCGCCGGCGCGCGCTCCCCGGTCTCCTACATCACGGTCAGCCGTGCCACCGGCTCGCGGACCATTGTCCACCACCGCGATCTCCCTGAGCTTGCCGCCGCGGACTTCGCTGCGCTGCCCCTGGACGGTGTCGACTGGCTTCACTTCGAGGGGCGCAATGTTGCGGCCACCCGGGCCATGATTCGGGATGCCCGGGCGCGGGCGCCGCAGCTGCCGATCTCGGTGGAACTCGAGAAGCCCCGCCCGGAGATCCACGCCCTGGCCGCGGCGGCCGACGTGGCGATCTACGCCCGCGCCTACGCGCAGGCCACGGGCCACGCCGATCCAGAGGGTTTCCTGGCCGGGATGCCCTGCGGTGGGCTGGCCTTCTGCGCCTGGGGCGCCGACGGCGGCTGGCTGCGCCGCGGCGACGGCACTCTCCACCACGAGCCGGCCTGGCCGCCGGCGCAGGTGGTGGATACGGTGGGCGCCGGCGACTGCTTCAATGCCGGGCTGATCGACGCCCTGAGCCGCGGCCAGGCGCCGGAGCGGGCGCTGCGCCGGGCCAATCAGGTGGCCGGGGCCAAGTGCGGTCAGGAGGGTTTCGCCGGACTCGCCCGGTTGCTGGGGGGCGCCTAGGAACTACGCGGGGCCCAAGGGGGTGGTGCTGCCGCTGCCCTCCTGCGGGTCCGCTGAACGCGCCCCGCCTGACGGCGGGGTCCCCTGCGCTGCTCACCCCGGCGGGGCCGCTCACAATGCGCGGCTTCGCCGCGCTGACGCTCGCTGATCAGCGCGAACCGGTAAAGGTTCGCGCTGAACCCCCGCCGGGGCTGCGCTGCTCGGCGCGTCCAGAAAGGACCCGCAGGAGGGCAACGGCAGCACCACCGCGCCAGGCCCGATGCGCCCCTACCAGGGGATGGGCTGCCCGTCCCAGGCGAAGAACCCGCCGCTGTCCGAGGCATCGAGGCCATCGATCACCGCCAGCAGCTGGCGCACCGTGCGCTGTGGCGGGAACAGCTGATCGGCCGGCACCCAGGCTTGGAACGGCGCCGAGAGATCCGTATCCGTCGTCCCCGGGTGTAGCGACACACAGGTGACTGCCGGCGCCCGGCGCTCCAGCTCCACCGCCAGGGTGCGGATGAACTGGTTCAGCGCCGCCTTCGAGCCCCGGTAGGCGTACCAGCCCCCCTTGCGGTTGTCACCGATCGAGCCCACCCGCGCCGAGATCGCCGCGAAGACCGCCGGATCGCCGTGCTCAAGCCGGGGCAGGAAGTGACGCGCGACCAGCAGCGGGCCGGCGGCGTTGACCTGAAACAGCGCAGAGAGCGCCTCTGGCGTGACCGCCTCCAGCCGCTTCTCCGGCCGGATCCGCCGGGCCCGGTCGTGCAGCAGCCCGGCGGCGTTGACCACCAGATGCAGCCGGCCTTGCGCCGCCGCCACCTCCGCCGCCGCGTCCTGGATGGTCGACTCCTCGGTCACGTCTAGGGTCAGCAGCCGCAGCCGTTGCGGATGGGCCTCGGCCAGCGCCTGCAATGCCTGCGCCCGCGCCGGATCCCGGCAGGAGGCCCAGACCCGTGCGATCCGATCCTGCGCCAGGCACTGCTCGACAAATTGCAGCCCGATGCCGCGGCTGGCCCCCTGGATCAGGACCTCACCGCCTTGCGGGATCCAGTTCAGTGCCATGGGTGTCCTCCTCGGGGCGTTCGTCGCCGCGGTTAGAGCCCGGCCTCGGCGGCCAGGGCCTGGGCGCGGTCGGTGCGCTCCCAGGTGAAGGCCTCGCCGTCGCGGCCAAAGTGCCCGTGGGCGGCGGTCATCTGATAGACCGGGCGCAGCAGCCCGAGGTCGCGGATGATGGCGTAGGGGCGTAGATCGAAGTGGCGGCGGACCAGTTCGGTCAGCCGGGCCCGCGGCAGCACCCCGGTCCCGAAGGTCTCCACCGAGATCGAGACCGGCTCCGCGACCCCGATGGCGTAGGCGACCTGCACCTCGCAGCGGCGGGCGAGACCGGCGGCGACCAGGTTCTTGGCCACGTACCGGCAGGCGTAGGCCGCCGAGCGGTCGACCTTGGACGGATCCTTGCCCGAGAAGCAGCCGCCACCGACGCGGGCGATGCCGCCGTAGGTGTCCACTACCACCTTGCGCCCAGTGAGCCCGGCATCGCCCAGCGGCCCGCCGACGACGAAGCGGCCGGTGGGGTTGATGTAGAAGCGGGTCCGCTCATCCAGCCAGCTCGCTGGCAGGGTGGGGCGCAGGATCTCCTCGATGACCGCCTCGCGCACCGTTTCCAGCTTCGCCGCCTCGCTGTGCTGGGTGGAGAGCACCACCGCGTCGATGGCCACCGGCTCGCCGTCGGCGTAGCGGCAGGTGACCTGACACTTGGCGTCGGGGCGTAGCCACGGCAGGCTGCCGGCGCGGCGGAGCCGGGCGTGACGCTCCATGAGCCGGTGGGCGTGATGGATGGGGGCGGGCATCAGGGCCGGGGTCTCGTCGCAGGCGTAGCCGAACATCAGCCCCTGATCACCGGCTCCCTGGCTCTGCGGGTCGTCGCGGTCGACCCCCCGGGCGATGTCCGGCGACTGCTGGCCCAGGGCGTGGAGAACCGCGCAGGTGTCGGCATCGAAGCCGAGCTGCGAGCCGCTGTAGCCGAGGTCGCGGACGGTCTCGCGAACGACCCGTTCGAAGTCGATGGACGCCGAGGTGGTGAGCTCGCCGAAGAGCAGCACCATGCCGGTCTTGATCGCCGTCTCGCAGGCCACCCGGGCGTGGGGGTCGGTGGCGAGGGCGGCGTCGACCACGGCGTCGGAGATTCGGTCGGCCATCTTGTCCGGATGGGCCTCCGAGACCGACTCCGAGGTGAAGAGGTAGTGATCATCCATGGCAAGCCCCTGACAAATCAGCTATCGCGCCAGCTAATTACCGGCATCCTCAATCTTGATGGCCTGTATCCCCGCAGCGCGGATGGATCGGTTACACTGCCGCGGTCGCCGTTTCGACGCAACGGACGCGGTGCAGGACGGCGGGGGCGCCGGCGAGTACCGCAGCAGATTCAAGATGAAGCGTAATTGAGGGAGGAGGATCCATGACCATCAACGTAGCGATCAACGGTTACGGGCGTATCGGCCGCAATGTCCTGCGCGCGCTCTACGAGAGCGGCCGCACCGACGAGATCCGCATCGTCGCCATCAACGACCTCGGCGACGCCGAGACCAACGCCCATCTGACCCGCTACGACACGGCCCACGGCCGCTTCCCCGGCGATGTGCAGGTGGAAGGCGGTGACCTGGTGGTCAACGGCGACCGCATCAAGGTCTGCGCCGAGCGCAACCCCGCCGACCTGCCGTGGAAGGATCTCGGGGTCGATGTCGTCATGGAGTGCACCGGGCTGTTCACCACCAAGGAGGCTGCCGGTGCCCACATCCAGGCTGGTGCCAAGAAGGTGGTGATCTCTGCTCCCGGCGGCAAGGACGTGGACGGCACCTTCGTCTACGGCGTCAACCATCAGCAGATGACCCCGGAGCTCGAGGTGGTCTCCAACGCCTCCTGCACCACCAACTGCCTGGCGCCCATGGTCAAGGCCATCCAGGACAAGATCGGGGTCGAGGCCGGCCTGATGACCACGGTTCACGCCTACACCAACGACCAGGTGCTGACCGACGTCTTCCACAAGGATCTGCGCCGCGCCCGCAGCGCCACCCATTCGCAGATCCCGACCAAGACCGGTGCCGCCGCGGCGGTGGGTCTGGTGTTGCCCGAGCTCAACGGCAAGCTCGACGGCTTCGCCATCCGCGTGCCGACGATCAACGTCTCGCTGGTGGATCTGACCTTCACCGCCTCCCGCGACACCAGCGTCGAGGAGGTCAATCAGGTGGTGAAGGCGGCCTCCCAGGGTGAGCTCGCCGGCGTGCTCGCCTACAACGAAGACCCGCTGGTCTCCATCGACTTCAACCACAACCCGTCGTCGAGCATCTTCGATGCCACCCTCACCCGCGCCATGGGCGGTCGCCTGATCAAGGCCTGCGCCTGGTACGACAACGAGTGGGGCTTCTCCAACCGCATGCTCGACACCACGGTGGCGCTGATGCGCGCCTGACCAGCTGCGGCATTCGCTGTAGCCACCGCCCCATCCGGCCTCGCCGGGTGGGGCGGTTTTGGTTTTGCGATTCAGAAGCGGTTTTGGCGGCGGGCGCCGGGCGGGGGTGGCCCGCCGGGGGTGGCCCGCCGGGTGGCTAGGTGCTGCGGGCGCTTTCCACGAGCTGGTGGAGTTCGTCGGCGTCGAGCAGGCGCACGTGGCCGCCACGCTCCTCGAAGACCCGCTCGCGCTTCCAGCGCGCCATCACCCGGCTGACCGTCTCTACCCGCAGGCCGAGCAGGTCGCCTAGCTCGCTGCGCGACAGCGGCAGCGGCAGCCACTCGGCCTGGCAGCCGTGCTTGGTCTGCCAATGGAGCAGGAACGAGGCCACGCGCTCCTCGGCCTTGCGCGCACCCAGATCCAGGGCCAAGGTCTCGACCTCGTTGAGGGCGCGTCGCCACCGGTTGAGCAGGGCGTTGGTGAAGGTCGGATCGGCGGTGCGCAGCTGCTCCAGCAGGGTGTTGGGCAGCCGGCACAGGGAGACCGGGGTGAGCGCGATGGCGCTGTGGTGGTGGGCGTCGCCGAACAGCCCCTCGGCACCGAAGAAGTCGCCGCCGACCAGCAGGCGCACGATCTGCTCGCGCCCGCCGGGCTGGTTGCGCACCAGCTTGATGATGCCCTCGCGCAGGGTAAAGGCCGAGTCGGCGCTGCCGCCTTCCTG
This sequence comes from Halorhodospira sp. M38, assembly GCF_022227985.1. NCBI lineage: Bacteria > Pseudomonadati > Pseudomonadota > Gammaproteobacteria > Chromatiales > Ectothiorhodospiraceae > Halorhodospira > Halorhodospira sp. M38. The sequence continues at coordinate 12,480 of NZ_JAJNQP010000008.1, read as the reverse complement.
GTAGAGCACCGTCCCCGCCGGTTCGCGGAACTCCTGGGCCTGATCCTGAAGCTGCGCGACAGTCTGCGGGTCGATCTCGCCGAACAGCGCGACGGAGCGGATGGCGCAGTTCTCGCAGTCGCTTGGCTCCATGGGGATCCACTCCGCGGGGTTGATGCCCTGACGGGGGGACTCTACCACATTCGCGACGTCTGTATTGTGCATGATCAATTCTGCCCCGTGGGTCGGTCCATGGCCGCGGCTCCGCGGACGGCGCCTAGCGGGTGAGCAGGCGCTCGGCCTCGCGGTACTTATCCGCGGTTCTGCGGATCACGTCGTCGCTCAGGTGGGGCGCCGGCGGGCGCTTGTCCCAGCCCAGCGCCTCGAGGTGATCGCGGATGTACTGCTTGTCGAAGGCCGGGGGCGCAGTGCCGGGTTGCCAGGCGTCGGCCGGCCAGAAGCGCGACGAGTCCGGGGTCAGCAGCTCGTCGATGATCACCGGCTCGCCCTCCGGTGTGACGCCGAACTCCAGCTTGGTATCGGCGATGATCAGCCCGCGGGCTTCCGCGTGCTCGGTGGCCAACGCGAAGATCTCCAGGGCGATGGTGCGGATCCGTTCGGCCAGATCGGCGCCGATGAGCTCGACGGTCTGAGCGAACGAGATCGGCTCGTCGTGGTCGCCGACAGCGGCCTTGGTGGTCGGCGTGAAGATTGGTTCGGGCAGTCGGTCCGACTGGCGCAGGCCGCCGGGCAGGGCGACCCCGGAGACGGTGCCGTCCTGCTGGTAGGACTGCCACCCGGAGCCAGCCAGGTAGCCGCGGACGATGGCCTCCACGGGCAGTGCCTGCAGGCGGCGGACCACCACGCCGCGCTCGCGGACCTGATCGGCCTCTTCCGGGGCCACCACCGACTCCGGTGGGGTATCGAGCAGGTGGTTGGCGGCCAAGTGCCCAGTCTTGCGGAACCAGAAGTTCGAGACCCGGGTCAGCACCGCCCCCTTGTCGGGGATCGGGTCCGGAAGGATGACATCGAAGGCCGAGAGCCGATCGGTGGCCACGATCAGCAGCCGTTGGTCGTCCACGGCGTAGATGTCACGGACCTTGCCGCTGTGCAGCAGCGGCAAGCTCTGGATGCGGGTCTGGGAAACGGGCGTACTTGTTGTCATGCACCCTACCCTACCCGAGGGCCTGGAATGCTGCCAGCGCCTCCTTGCGGCTGGTGGCCAGATCGACCAGCGGCTCGGGGTAGTTGTGCCCGAGGCGCAGGCCGCAGCGCGCCCGGGCGTCGGCGGGCGCCGCCCAGGGTTGGTGGATATGGCTCTTGGGCAGGCCGGCGACCTCGGGGACCCACTGCCGGACATACTCGCCATCCGGGTCGAAGCGCTCGCCCTGGCGGACCGGGTTGAAGACGCGGAAATAGGGGGCGGCGTCGGCACCGCAGCCGCTGACCCACTGCCAGCCCATGCTGTTGCTGGCCAGATCCCAGTCCACCAGCGTATCGCGGAAGTGCGCCTCGCCGTGCTGCCAGGGCAGGCGCAGGTTCTTGACCAGGAAGGAGCCGACCACCATGCGCACCCGGTTATGCATCCAGCCGGTGGCCCAGAGCTCGCGCATGCCGGCATCCACCAGGGGTACGCCGGTCGCACCCCGGCGCCAGGCGTCGAGCAGGGCGCCGTCCGGATCCTCGCGCCAGGCGAAGCGGCCGAACCGCTTGTCGATGGGTGTGTCGTGCAGCTGCGGCTGCTGCCAGAGGAGGTGGTAGGCGAACTCCCGCCAGCCCAGTTCGGCAAGGAAGGTGTCCAGGGCCTCGGCCGCCGCCGGCTGCGCCTGCCGCGCGTCGTGTACGGCGTGCCAGAGCGTGCGGATGCTGACCTCGCCGAAGTGCAGGTGCGGCGACAGCCGCGAGGTCCCTGGTCGCGCCGGGTAGTCGCGCTGCTCGGCGTAAGCGGTTGCTGCCGTTTCCAGGAACCGCTCCAGGCGCTGCGTGGCGCCGACGGTACCGGGCTGCCAGGAGGCAGCCAGCTTTTCGTCCCAGCGGATGCGCGGCAGCAGCCCCAGTGCCTCCAGCGGCTGTGGTTCCGGGATGGCCTCCGGCAAACCGGGCAGTGCCGGGGGCGAAGTCGGACGTGGTGGATCCAGCTGCGCGCGGACACTGCGCCAGAAGGGGGTGAAGGCTCGGTACGGGGTGCCGCTGCGGTTGCGCACAGCGCTCGGGTCGGTGAGCAGGCCGTCGGGGAGGACCTCCAGGCGGGCCCCGATCTCGGCCAGCGCCTCGGCGACGGCAGCCTCCTGCTGTCGGGCCCACGGCTCGGCGATGGCCGTGCAGTAGACCACCGTGGCGTCGCTGATCTGCGCCCAGTGGCACAGCCGCTCGGCGCTCGATCCGCTGTCCAGGCAAAGCCGGCTGCCGGCGGCGGCCAGCTCGGCGTCCAGGGCGGCGAGGCTGTGGTGCAGCCACCACAGGCTGGCTGCGCCGGCGGCGGGTCGGGCTTCCTCCGGGGCGTGGATGTAGACCGGGGCGATGCGCTCCGCAGCCTGTGCGGCGCGGGCCAGGGCCGGCTGATCGGCCAGGCGCAGGTCCCGGCGCAGCCAGACAAGGGCGGTGCTCACGGCTCAGTCTCCCTGTTGCGGTGGGTGGCAGAGGCGGTCGATGACCTGGTGGGGCTCGCCGGCCAGGGCCCGCACCCCGGCCGGCAGGCCATCGGGCTGCTCAGCGGCCGGGCCGGTGACCGCCGTCTGGCCCGGCCAGCCGCCGGCCAGGTTGGCTACTGCCTCGTCCCAGGCTGCCGCCGGATGGGCGCCGCCGTAGAGCAGCAGGTGGTCCGCCGCAGCGCGGCGGGCCCCGGCATCGATGGCCGCTGCCGGCACCGCCTCGCCGAGCAGTACCGGGTGGTGGCCCCGGTTCAGGGCGGTCAGCGCCAGGATGCACAGGGCCACGCCGGTGACGCCGGTGGCGGGTCCCGGCTGCGCCGGTGCGGCCAGCAGCAGGCGCTGCCCCTGGCCCTGCGCCGGCGCCCGATTGGCCAGGTGCCCCAGGCGCCCGCGCAGGTAAGCGGCCAGCAGGTGCCCCTCGGCCACCGCCTCGGCATCGCCGGCCAGGCGCTCGCTGAGCACCGGCAGCAGAACGTGGCTCGCCGCCCGGTCCACCGGGTAGAGGCTGAGCAGCTCGCTCAGGGCGCCGTCCAGAGCGGCGGGCTCGAAACGCGCCAGGGCCCGGGCCAGGTGGCTGCGCCAGGCCGGCCAAGGCTCCTCACCGGCGGCGATCTCCTCGCCGCTCTCCTCGGCGGCGAGCGCTTCGCGGGCCCGGCTGATCAGCACCCCGCGGTCGAGGAGCTGGAGGATCCGCCGGATCCGCGCGATATCGCCCTCCGAGTAGAGGCGGTGGCCCTTGGCGGTGCGGTGTGGACGGATGAGTCCGTAGCGACGCTCCCACGCCCGCAGGGTGACCGGGTTGACGCCGGTGAACTCCGCGACGGTGCGGATCGGATAGACCGGCGTCTCGTCAGGCATGCGGGCGCCGGACCAGGAAACGCTGCAGATCGATGCGCCCGCAACGGAAGCCGCCCTCGCAGTAGCCGAGGTAATAGCGCCACATGCGCCGGAAGCGCTCGTCAAAGCCCTGTGCCCGGACCTGGTCGCTACAGGCGAGGAAACGCTCATGCCACGCCAGCAGCGTGTCGGCGTAATCACCGGCGTGGCTGGTCACCCGCTCGCAGTGCAGCCCGGCGGCGCCGAGGCCCTCGCGGACGTGGTGCTCGGTGGGCAGCATGCCGCCGGGGAAGATGTAGCGCTGGATGAAGTCCGGGCCACCGGTGTAGACCGGCCAGGATGCCTCGTCGATGGTAATGATCTGCAGCAGAGCCCGCCCGCCGGGGCGCAGGCAGCGGTAGACGGTGTCGAAGAAGGCGGGCCAGTGCTCCTGGCCGACGGCCTCGAACATCTCGATGGAGACGATGTGGTCGAACTGCCCGGAGACCTCGCGGTAGTCCTGCAGGCGCAGATCGGCCCGGTCGTTCAGGTTCGCCTCGGCCAGCGCCGACTGCGCCCAGGCCAGCTGCTCGCGGGAGAGCGTCAGCCCGGTCACCGCCAACCCGGCACCGGCTGCCTCCCGGGCGAAACCGCCCCAGCCGCAGCCGATCTCCAGCACCCGCTCACCGGGCTGCGCGCCCAGCTCATCGAGGGTGCGCCGGTACTTGTTGCGCTGTGCGTCGGCCAGTGGCTGTTCGGGCTCGGCGAAGAGTGCCGAGGAGTAGGTCATGGTCTCGTCCAGCCACAGGCGGTAGAAGTCGTTGCCCAGGTCGTAGTGGTAGGCGATGTTGCGCCGGCTGCCGCGCAGGGTGTTGGCGCGCAGTCGGTGCAGCAGCCCGAGCAGGGCGCGGGTGTACCAGCGCCCTGCCGGCGTGGCGTTGTAGGCGTGTTCATTGCTGGCCATCACCTGGATCAGCGGCGCCAGCGCCGGGGTGTCCCACTCGCCGGCCATGAAGCTCTCGGCGAAGCCGATGTCGCCGCGGTGCAGGACGCGCGCGACCAGTCGGGCCGGCCGGTGCAGGGTCATCTCGGCAGCTGGGCCATCGATCTCGCCGCCGAACATCAGCGAGCGGCCGTCGGGCAGGTACAGGCGCAGGGTGCCGGTGCGAAAGCGCGCCAGCCAACGGATCAGCGGCCGCGCTGCCAGCGGCACACCGGGTTGTGTGCGGGCAGATCCGGTTTGGCTGATCTGCGTCATCCAACGAGCTCCTTGGGTGATTCGGGTTTGCTGTGGAATCGGCCACCGCGCAGGTAGATCTTCAGCGCCTGCCAGTGGATGCCGACCAGGGCGCGGATCCCCGGCGGCGGCAGCCGGCCGAGGATGCGCAGCAGCTGACCGTCGGTCAGCGAACGGCGCTCACCGGTCTGCACCGCCGACAGGCGGCGCCCCTCCTCGCCATGGTAGCCGATGGCCACCGCCAGCGACTCGGTCAGCGCCGAGAAGCGGAAGCGGTACTCGCCGTCGACGGGCAGGAACGGCGAGACGTGAAAGACCTTGGTGGCCTGGCTGCGAATGGGGAAAGGCATGGGCGCCCCGTCCTGGTGGAGCAGGTAGCCGTAGACCTCGCCGAAGGTGTTGTGCACCTCGCAGAGCACGGCGCGCGGGCGCTCGTCCCGGTCGAGGCAGAACCACACCGACAGCGGATTGAAGGCGTGGTTGAGCACTCGGGGCACGGTCAGCAGCAGGACGCGGCCGTCCGCCGTGTCCAGGCCGCGCTCGGCCAGCACCGAATCGATCCACGGGCGCAGCGGCGTACCGTCCCGCGGGCCGTAGTCCCGATCGTGAAGGCTGATCGGCCCGCTGCGGTTGTAGGCGAATAGCCGGCACCGCGCATCCAGCGCCGGGAGGTCGTCAACGTCGAAGAGGAACGCGGCGTAGCGGTAGCGGAAATGGTACTGCGGCGCGATGCTGCGCCGGTGGGTGACCCCACCGACGTAGAGCGCAGGGGCTTCGATCATGCCGCCTCCCCCACCGGCTGTCCGGCGGCCGCGGTGGCGCTGGCCGGGGCGGCCTGCGCCTCGCCGCCCCACGGCGGCGGGCAGCCGAGCTGCTCGGCGACGCGCACCGCCGAGCGCAGACCGTCCTCGTGGAAGCCGAAGCCGGTCCACGCGCCGCAGAACCACAGCCGGTCGCGGCCCTGGATCGCCGGCAGCGCGTCCTGGGCGGCGGCGGCGTCCCCGTCGAGGACCGGGTGCGTGAAGGCCAGCCGCCGCTGCACGTAGGCGTCGTCGATGGCGTCCACTGGGTTGAGGCTGACGAAGATGTTCTGCTCGCTGGGCACCTGCTGCAGGCGGTTCAGCCAGTAGGTGACCGAGACCGGGCGCCGGGATTGCTCGTCGGCGGCGCTGATGTGGTTCCAGCTGGCCCAGATGCGGCGGCGTTGCGGCATGGCCGAGGGGTCGGTGTGCAGCAGCGCCAGGTTGTCCTGGAAGCGGCATTGGCCGAGCAGCCGGGCCTCCTCGTCGGTGGGGGCGTCGAGCATGGCCAGCGTCTGGTCGGCGTGGGCGGCCAGGACCACCTCGTCGAACTCGCCCAGTTCGCCGTCGTCACCGCTCAGCCGCACGCCTCCTGCGTCTAGGCGCTGGACCCGACGCACCGGCGTGCTGGTGTGCACCGCGTGGAGGGCCGGCAGTAGCTGGTCGATATAGCGCCGCGCGCCACCGGGGACGGTGTGCCACTGCGGGCGGTCGGCCAGATCGAGCAGGCCGTGGTTGCGGAAGAAGGCCAGGAAGCGCCGGGCCGGGAAGGCGCGCAGGGTGCTCGGCGAGGCGGACCAGATCGCCGCGGCCATGGGCATCAGGTAGTGGCGGCGGAACCCGGAGCCGTACCCGCCGGCGTCCAAGTACTCGCCCAGTGGCAGGTGGTCGTCCAGGCTGCCGGCCAGATCGCGCTTGGCGCGGCGATTGAAGCGCAGGATGTCGTAGACCATGCGCAGGAAGCCCGGGCGGACCAGGTTGCGCCGTTGGGCGAAAAGCCCGCGCAGGCTCTCGCCGTTATACTCCAGGTCGTCGTCGCGGTCGGCGCAGGCAAAGGACATGTCCGAGGCTTGGGCCTCAATGCCCAGGTGGTCGAACAGGGCGCACAGGTGCGGGTAGTTGCGCGGGTTGAAGACCATGAACCCGGTGTCCACCGGGTGGTGGCCGTCGCTCAGGCGGGCGTCGATGGTGCAGGTGTGGCCACCGACGTAGTCCTCGGCCTCGAAGAGCGTGACCCGATGCCGGCCCGCCAGCAGCCAGGCGGCTCCGGCGCCGGCGATCCCTCCGCCGACGACTGCGACATGCTTGTCCGGCACGATGATTCCCCTTCTTGTTGGCAGCGTCCGTGTCCCCTAAGGGTCACCCGATCGACGAGCATTGTAAAACGCGGCCGGGGATGCAAGCGGGCTGCCCTCGACGCAGCCGCTCGGGTATCCTTGGCCCGCGCTGGAAGGTGAGGTGGATGCAGCAGCCGTACCGCATAGTTCGCCGCTGGTCGGGGCGGATCCTCGCCACCCTCGGCGGCTGGCTCATCGCCGGCTGGAGCGGGGCGGTGGCGGGCTTGGCCGTGGGGGCCCTGATCGATCTGTGGGTGCGCCTGACCCAGGTCGTGGGGCTGGTCTGGAGCGGCTGCGGCCTGGGCCGCACGCAGCGTCTTTTCCTCGGCGCTACGGCCCTGACCATGGGTCATCTGGCCAAGAGCGACGGCCGCGTCAGCGAGCAGGAGATCGCCGCCGCCCGCCGGGTGCTGGGAGAGCTGCCGCTGGACGAGCGTGGCCGCCGGCGGGCGATCACCATCTTCAACCGCGGCAAGGCGCCCGACGCCCCGCTGCGTCCGGTGCTTGGCCTGCTGCGGGTGGTTGGCCGCAACCGTCCCCAGGAGCTGGCCCGCTTTCTGGAGTTCCAGCTGCGCGTGGCGCTGGCTGATGGCGCCCTGGATGCGCCGCGGGAAAGACTGCTGCGCCGCATCTGGCACCAGGTGGGGGTGTCCCGGGCCGACCTCGACGCCCGACTGGCCGAGCTGCGCCGCGGCACGGTCCGCCGCGGCGTGCGCCCGACCCTGGACCACGCCTACCGGCTGCTTGGGCTCAGTCGCGGGGCGAGTAGTGACGAGGTGCGCAGGGCCTACCGGCGCGCGATCAGTCAGAGCCACCCCGACCGACTGATTGCCCGGGGCGTCTCGGAGGAGGAGCTGGAGGCCGCCGGCGAGCGGACCCGCCAGATCCGGGCCGCCTACGAGGCCATCCGTGAGGCCCGCGGCGGCTCCTGACTGCTACCTTCCCGGAAGAGGCCTTGTCACGTTGCCCCGGTGGCCAGCCGGTTGCCGGGCGCCGTTGTCAGGAGGGAGGATGCAGGCACGATTCGCGGATCTCATTGTAGAGACGCGGGTGGGGGACATTGCCGCCCAGGATGATTGCGATGCCGTGGTCAATGCCGCCAATGCCCAGCTGATGCCCGGCGGCGGGGTCGCCGGCGCGTTGCATCGCGCCGCCGGCCCGGAGCTGGCCGAAGCGTGCCGGCCGCTGGCGCCCATCCAGCCGGGGCAGGCGGTGATCACCTCCGGCTTCGCCCTGCCGAACCGGCACGTCATCCACTGCCTCGGGCCGGTCTACGGCGTCGACGAGCCCGGCGAGCAGCTGCTCGCCGCCTGCTACCGCAACGCGCTGCGCCGCGCCGAGGAGCACTGGCTGACCAGCCTGGCCATGCCGGCGTTGTCCACTGGTGCCTTCGGGTTTCCCATGGAGCGCGCCGCCCGCGTCGCCGTGGGTACCCTGCGCAGCACGGCGGCGCAGCTCCGGCACGTACGGCGCGCCTGCTTCGTCCTCGCCGACGAGTCAGCGCGCAGCATCCACGACCAAGTGATTCAAGAGCTGGCGGAGGAACAAGGTGGCTAACGTCCTGGAAACGCAGCGGGTGATCGATACCTGGAACCGGGAGGCCCTGCCGGCCCTGGAGCAGTTCGTGCGCATCCCGGCCCGATCGCCGCACTTCGACCCGGAGTGGGCGGCCAACGGCCACTTGGACCGGGCGCTGGAGCTGGCGGAGGCCTTCTGTCAGCGCCACCTGCCCGGTGCAGAGGTGGGCATCGAGCGGCTCGAGGGGCGGACCCCGCTGCTGTTCGTCGATCTGCCCGGAAGCGACGATTCGGCGGGCACTGCGTTGCTTTACGGTCACCTGGACAAACAGCCGGAGAATACGGGCTGGTCTGATGGCCTCGGTCCCTGGGAGCCGGTGGTGCGCGAGGGCCGGCTCTACGGGCGCGGTGCGGTGGACGACGGCTACGCCGTCTTCTCGGCGGTGGTGGCCATCGCCGAGTTGCAGGCGGCGGGGCTGCGCCATCCCCGCTGCGTGCTGGTCATCGAGGCGTGCGAGGAGAGCGGCAGTTTCGACCTGCCGGCCTACCTCGATGCCCTGGCACCGCGCATCGGCCAGCCGGATCTCATCGTCTGCCCCGACGCCGGGTGCGGGACCTACGACCGACTGTGGAATACCACCTCGCTGCGCGGCATGATCACCGGTACCCTGCGCGTGGATGTGCTCCGTGAGGGGGTGCACTCCGGCGACGCCGGCGGCGTGGTGCCGTCGAGTTTCCGCATCCTGCGCCAGCTCCTCAGCCGCCTTGAGGATCCCGAGACCGGCCGCGTACTGCCGCAGCTCTGCGGCGTCACCATCCCCGGTCTGCGCCGGCAGCAGGCCGAGCACGCCGGCGCCGTGCTCGGCGACCTGACTCGCGACCGCTACCCCTTCCTGCGCGGGGTCGAGGCGCAGTCCGAAGACCCCGCCGAGCGCATCCTCGATCGCACCTGGCGCGCCGCGCTGGAGGTGGTCGGTGCCGAGGGGCTGCCCCCGGTGGAGGCCGCCGGCAACGTGCTGCGCCCGTTCACCGCCACCAAGCTGGCGCTCCGCCTGCCCCCCACCGTCGATGCGGAGGCCGTGGCCGAGGGGCTGGAGACGCTGTTCTGCGAGGATCCGCCGGCCCGGGCGCGGGTGCGCTTCGAGCCCGATGCGGTGGCTTCCGGCTGGGCCGCGCCGGAGCCTGAGCCATGGCTCTCCGGCGCCCTGGAGGAGGCCTCGCAGGGCCACTTCGGAGCGGCACCGGTGCACATGGGCGAGGGCGGGACCATCCCGCTGCTCAACTGGCTGGAGCGGCGTTTCCCCGCGGCGCAGTACCTGGTCACCGGCGTGGCCGGGCCCGGCTCCAACGCCCACGGCCCGGACGAGTTCCTGCACCTCGACGCGGCTCGCCGGCTGACTGCCTGCCTGGGCGAGGTGCTGCATGCCCTCGCCGGTCGGCCGCGCTGAAGCTCAGATCGTCCGCGTAAAGGCGAGGATGGCCAGGATCAGCAGCACCGCCGCGAGGATGAACGCGGTGTTGCTGATCACCTCGGTGCGCTCGCGCACGGCGATGCCGGCGACGATCAGCACCGCCATCCCGAGCAGCATCAAAAGGCCGGGCATGATCAGCCCAGCCCCTGGCGTTCCAGCAGATCGGGCTGCACCACCTCGATCCAGTAGCCGTCCGGATCGCGAATGAAGGCGATGCCCTGCATCCGGCCCTCCTGAGGGCGCTTGACGAAGTCTACCTGCAGCGCCTCGAAGCGCTCGCAGGCGCTGTAGACGTCGGGGACGGTGATGGCGATATGGCCGAAGCCCTTGGGCTCGGTGTTGCCGTCGTGGAAGGCCACCTCCGGGTCGCTCTCGTCGCCCCAGTTGTGGGTCAGCTCCAGCACCCCCTCGCGGCCGAAGTTCCAGGTGGTGCGCGGACCATCTTCGCTGGGGACCTCGGCAGCCTGGCGGTCGTCCAGGAAGGCGAGGAAGTAGAGCGTAAAGCGCATCTCCTCGAAGTCCAGGCGGCGCACCAGGCGCATACCCAGTACCCGGGTGTAGAAGTCCAGGGAGCGCTGCGGATCCTTGATGCGCAGCATGGTGTGGTTGAGCTTGAAACCGTCGGTCTCCGGCTCTGGCTGCTCGCATAGGCCGGCGGCGGCGTCGAAGTGGCGGCTCATCGTCGGCTACTCCCAGAGGGTTCGGGTGTCACGTCAACTATACAACCCGCGGCGGTAGTCGCGCAGCTGCCGCGTGACGCCCACGGCCAGCGTGATCAGCGTCAGGGGCACCACGAAACCGAGCATCACGGCGCTGAAGGGGCCCAGGGCCTGGTGCTGCGCCGCGGCCAGGAACAGGAAGGCGCAGTAGGCGGCGTAATACCCAAGGAACAGCGCCCCCTCCCAGCGGGCGACGGTGTGCCCGGTGAAGAAAACGGGCAGGCAGGCGAAGGCGACGGCGAGCATCACCGGCAGGTCGAAGGCGAGGGCGGCGGCGTTCACCGTCACCCCGCCAGGCGCGGCCAGAGCGGCCAGGCCGAGGACGGCCAGGAGGTTGAAGATATTGCTGCCGACCAGGTTGCCGACCGCCATCTGGCGGTCGCCGAGCCGGTAGGCGCTGACCGTGGTGGCGATCTCCGGCAGTGACGTGCCCACTGCCACCAGGGTCAGGCCGATGACCAGATCGCTGATCCCCAGTGCCGCGGCCAGCGCCGCCGCCGCGTCCACCAGCAGGAAGGCGCCCACGGCCAGCAACGGGATGCCTATCACCAGTCGCAGCAGGGCCCCGGGGAGGCGTGCTGGAGCGCTCGGTTCGGCCTCGGCCGCGATTTGGCCCCGGTCCCGGGCCAGGGTCAGGGCCAGATAGCCGGCCAACCCGGTGAGCAGGATCACGCCGTCCAAACCGGCCAGCGTCCCGTCCCGGGCGAGGAGCAAGGTGAGCAGCGAGGCGGCCAGCATCACTGGCACGTGGATGCGGATCAGCCGCCGCGCGACGACGATCGGCGCGATCAGCGCCGCCAGTCCGAGCACCAGCAGGATGTTGGCGATGTTGCTGCCGACGACGTTGCCCAGTGCCAGATCGGCGGCGTGGTCGGTGAAGGCGGCCCGCAGGGTGATGGCCAGTTCCGGGGCGCTGGTGCCGAAGGCGACCACGGTCAGTCCGATGACCAGCGGAGCGAGGCCCAGCCGCCGGGCCAACTGGCTGGCGCCGCGGACGAGCAGCTCGGCACCGGCAATGACGCCGGCCAGCCCGGCGGCGAAGAGCAGTAGATCGGTCATGTCGGCCCGTTACGCAGGTGTCCCGGAGGGATCAGAGCTGGGTCGGTTCCGGCGCCAGGACTACGCCCGCCAGAACGGCTGCATAGTGACAGCTGGCGGCGGCGAGGACCATCCCGTGCCAGGCGACGTGGTGGTAGGGCAGGCGGTGCCAGAGGTAGAGCAGTACCCCGGCGCTGTACAGGACGCCGCCGAGTACCAGCAGGATTAGCCCGGCCGTGGACAGTGCCGCCACCAGCGGATCGAGGACGACCACCACCGACCAGCCCAGGGTCAGGCACAGGACCACCGAGAACGCCCGGCCCGGCGGCCGGGGCAGCAGGAGCTTGGCGCCGATGCCGATCAGCGCGACCGCCCACACGAAGGCCAGCAGCGCCCAGCCGTGGGGTGGCTCGAGGGCGTTGACGGTGAACGGGGTGTAGGTCGCGGCGATCATAAAGAAGATCGTCGCGTGATCCAGGCGGCGCAGCCGTTCGGCGCGCGTCGAGTGGTGGTCGGTGAGGTCGTGGTTGCACAGCGCCGACGCTAGAAACAGGGCGACCAGCGCCAGCCCGTAGAGGGTGACGCTGCCGATCAGGGTCGGGTCGCCACGCTGGATGGCCAGGGTGACCAGAACGGCCGCTCCGGCCAGGGCGGCGGCGATGGCCACCCAGTGCAGGATTCGGTCGGCGGCCTGTTCGGCGCGGCTGTAGGTTCGGGCGCTGAGGCTCATACCCCACAGTATAGGAAGATCGCTGCGGCGGGCTCCAAGGGTCGATCCGCTACAGTGGACGGCGCGTGGAGGCGGGGTGGGAAACGCGCGCGACCTGGCCGGTACGCCCAGCCCGATGCCCTAGTCGGCGGAGGCGCCCCCGGCTTGCCGGATCGGCGAACGCGCCCCGCCTATCGGCGGGGTT
>NZ_JAJNQP010000079.1:0-783 GCF_022227985.1 Halorhodospira sp. M38 | reverse complement strand
AAGGTCACGTAGATCCTCATCGGCGTCGATGCACTCGAGCAACGAGAGTGGCACGGACCAGTCGGGCCGGCCGTTGTAGAGCACCAGGGGGATGATCGGCGGTAAGTGGCGATACCGATGCGCACGTTGCTGGGGCGTGTGCTCGGCGTGGCGTTGCCAGATCCGCTGCATGTACCCGAGCAGCTGTACCGGTGTGCTGGCGTCCGGCGCAGATTTGTGCTCGATCAACACATAGATGTAGGCGGCCCGGCCGTCGCGAAGGCGAGCTTGGAAAAGGCGGTCGCTGTGTGATGGTTGCAGATTGGGGTCGATGAAGCTGCCGGGCAGGTGCTCGGGGTTGTCATCCGAGAGTTTATCGAGAAGCGGTGCGGGCAGGCTCTCGCGCAACACTACCGAGGCGCGCTCCGGCACCTCGAGGAGTGTCTTGATGAGGCTGTCATGAGGCGTGTTCGGGTGTGCGCTCATCCTGCCTTCGGCCCGAGTGATGGAGTCTTGGTGTCGGGGTGTCCCGCTTCGTGGCCCGTCAGTAGCGGCCGCTTATTGACGCCTGGTTTGAGCCAGGGGGTATCGGGGGCCGTTCTTCCCTCTTCGCTACGGCTGTCGCCGTCCGATCCATGACGCCGATTTTGCTCCAGCTGGTAGCAGGCGTCATCCCGTATCGATGGCAGCGGGCAGCCACCATGCTCTCACGGGAGAGGTAGGGGCATCGAATCGTGGTCCCTTGGGCATGGACTGCCTGGGGGGGGGGTCTGGGTCCATGGCGAGGGCGGGTGCGTCTTGTAG
>NZ_JAJNQP010000078.1:0-815 GCF_022227985.1 Halorhodospira sp. M38 | reverse complement strand
GCGACAGGGGCGACTGCCGGCGTCGACGGCGATAGGAGCAAACAACGCTTAGCTGCCGAGCCCCTCCCGGCTCCTACGCCCTTGCATGGGCAGCAGGTCGTGAAACCGGTAAAGTAGATGCAGCAAACGCGACCCCGTCGGCCACCATAGACCGCGAGAGCAGGCCCATGACCGATTCGCAGCAGCCATCGGCCCGCGACGAGCAACGCCTCTACGAAGCCATCACCCTCGCCATGTACATTCACCGCGATCAACGTCGGCGTTATACCGGCGAGCCTTACTGGAAGCACCTTGCGGAGGTGGCGGCCTTGACCCGGCTCGGTACGGAGGAGACCGACGCACTGATCACAGCCTGGCTTCATGATGCTGTCGAGGACTCCGGCCTAGAGCCCGGAATGCTCTGCGCCCAGTTTGGAGAGCGTGTTCGCTCCGGGGTGATGTGGCTGACCTGCGCCGCGATCGAGGAGGGCGAGCCCCGCGACCAGCGCAAGGCGCGCGCCGTTAAGCAGTTGCGCCAGGCACCGGGCTGGGTTCAGACCATCAAGTGCGCCGATCTGGCCAGCAACCTTGCCTCCATTGCTGATCACGATCTGGCCTTTGCGCGTCATTACGTCCCGGAGTGCCGGGCTCTCTATGAGTCCCTTGGCCAAGCCAGTCCGCCGGTGCGGATGCTTGCCGCCAAGGAGTTGGTGGCTGCCGAGGCGAAGTGCTTCGCAGTGGAGACAGACCCCCGGGGCACGCCTGCCTGAGGAGAGGCGCCGCTGCCTCGGAGGGCTCGATGGACCTCCCCTGTGTCAGCCCCCCGGGCCGGATCC
>NZ_JAJNQP010000077.1:0-829 GCF_022227985.1 Halorhodospira sp. M38 | reverse complement strand
CTCATGGTGCGCTGGGCAGCGCCGTCTCCGCAGTACGAGCCGCCCCGGTGCGGCACGCGAGCGAACGAGGAGCATTGAATGGGTAATGGCCACTCGCCTTCCAACGACGAACAGTCCTCGTCCATCGCCGCCATCCGCTCGGAGCTCGAGCGCGCACTCGGCGATCAGTCGTTTTCCTCCGAGCAGGAGCTTCAGGATGCCGTGGCGCAGAAGGTGGCGGAGCTCAATCAGTCGCCGGTGTCTGATTTTCAGGGGCTCTCCCGAGAGCAGATGCACCGGCTTCTCCATGCGCCGTTCGACGCCCCGGATCTGGTGCGCTTCGCCGAGGGCATCGAGGCGCGCCCCGCTGCGACGGCGTTCCGGCTTCTGGAGGTCATTGTCGATGCGGCCGGCGAGGAAGGAATCAAGCTGACGGCTAAGGGAAACCTGCCGCGTGCTGTGGTCTTCGAGGCCAAGGAGGCGCTGAAGGCGGAAGGGCTCAAGCGGGAGTGGCTCCCCGGGGTGATCCGCAACGAAGACGACTTCCTCGAGCTCCACCTCATTAAGGTCACGGCCGGTCTGGCGCGGTTCATGCGCAAGGAGCGCGGCCGGCTCAAGGCGACCCGCGCAACGCAGAAGCGCTTTCGTAAGGGCGAGTGGGCGGCGATCTACCACGCGCTGCTCCAGGCCTACTGCCGTCAGTTCAACTGGGCCTATGCCGACGGGTGGCCCGATCTGAGGATCGTGCAGGATTCGTTCGCCTTCTTCCTGTATCTCCTCCACCGCTTCGGAGACGAGCCGCGGCCGGTCTCGTTCTACCAGCGATGCTTCTCGCAGGCCTTCCCGGCAG
>NZ_JAJNQP010000076.1:0-930 GCF_022227985.1 Halorhodospira sp. M38 | reverse complement strand
GTGGGGTGAGGGGGCAAGCGTCGCTGGCGGGGTGAGCGCGCTCACCCGGAGGTCTCACCCTCATCCGCCATCGTCAGGCTGCGGAAGATCGTGCGTCCGAGCATGGCCTGGAGGTCAAAGGAGCTGACCTCGAAGCGCCTCCACGAATGCCAGAAGGTCATCCAAGTGGTTCTCCACGACATCCCGGACGATCCGCGCATCGACCTCTTGGTAGCCGTGAACCAGTACATTGCGGAAGCCGGCCATTGCCGCCAGGGGCTCGACCAGGTCGGCCTCTATGATGTTGTAGCGGCCCAGGTGCTCAAAGAGAGCGCGATTGGTCTCCGGTTCTCCCAGCCGGTTCGCGGAGACGACCTGGGAAGCTGCATCTAGCGCTGCCTGGATGGCCAGCTGCAGCGTGTGCTCGACAAAGCGCGTCTCTCGAAGGTCATGGCCGACCAGCTCGGGCTGGGCGAGCTCCCGAAGCTCCTGGACCCGGCTCTCGATAAAGGCCAGTTTCTTGTCGAGCAGGGGGTGATCGGTCACGCGGCGGAACTCCGTCGGTATTCCTGCAGGTAAGGCAGCAGGTCGAAGTAGCGATTCCGCGCGTCGACCTCGAAAGCGATCCGTCGTTCCGGGATGGCATCGAGCAACAGGATCCCATCGCGCAGGATGCGGTGCACCAGGTCGACCGGCGCCTGCTCGATGTCCACCAGGTCGATCGGGCTTCTGATGGCTTGCTCCAGTCTCTGAGCCAAGCGGGCGGCGGGGCAGACCAGCGCAGGCTCCTGTGGATCGCGGAAGAGGACGGCGAGGTCGACATCGCTATCGTCCCGGGCTTGGCCGGTCGCACGACTGCCATAGAGATAGGCGCAGGCTATGAGCCCACGCTCCCTCTCAAGCTGCTCACGCAATTTTCCTGTTAGGTCAGTGGGCTCCATCAAATCAGCT
>NZ_JAJNQP010000075.1:0-1018 GCF_022227985.1 Halorhodospira sp. M38 | reverse complement strand
CCCGAGCGGCCCCGAGCCGGAGTTCTTTGTCTTCGACGACGTCCGCTGGGGCGCCGATATGAGTGGCTGCTTTTACAAGGTGGACTCCGAGGAGGCCGGCTGGAACTCCGAGCGGGTTTACCCGGACGGCAACATCGGCCACCGCCCCGGCGTGAAGGGCGGTTACTTCCCGGTCCCGCCGGTGGACTCGCTGCACGACATCCGCGCTGCCATGTGCCAGGCCATGGAAGAGATGGGCCTGGAGCCGGAGGTCCACCACCACGAGGTGGCCACCGCCGGGCAGTGCGAGATCGGTGTCGCCGCCCGCACCCTGGTCAAGAAGGCCGACGAGCTGCAGACGCTCAAGTACTGCGTGCACAACGTCGCCCACGCCTACGGCAAGACCGCCACCTTCATGCCCAAGCCCCTGGTGGGTGACAACGGCAGCGGTATGCACGTCCACCAGTCGATCTCCAAGGGCGGCAACAACATCTTCGCCGGCGACCAGTACGGCGGTCTCTCTGAGGAGGCGCTTTACTACATCGGCGGGATCATCAAGCACGCCAAGGCGATCAATGCCTTCGCCAACGCCTCGACCAACAGCTACAAGCGCCTGGTGCCGGGCTTCGAGGCGCCGGTGCTGCTCGCCTACTCGGCGCGCAACCGCTCCGCTTCGGTGCGGGTGCCCTACGTGGCCAACCCCAAGGCGCGGCGCATCGAGGTGCGCTTCCCGGACTCCACGGGCAACCCGTACCTGACCTTCGCCGCCATGCTGATGGCCGGTCTCGACGGCATCCGCAACAAGATCCACCCCGGCGAGGCGATGGACAAGGACCTCTACGACCTGCCGCCGGAGGAGGAGAAGGAGATCCCCAAGGTCGCCTTCCAGCTCGACGAGGCGCTCGAGGCCCTGGACAACGACCGGGAGTTCCTCAAGCAGGGCGGGGTCTTCTCCGACGACCTGATCGACGCCTACATCGACCTCAAGATGGACGACGTCACCCGTCTGCGCATGACCACCCATCCGGTGGAGTTCGAC
>NZ_JAJNQP010000074.1:0-1073 GCF_022227985.1 Halorhodospira sp. M38 | reverse complement strand
GCCCGGGTACGAGCGGCGGCTCTCTTTGCGCGTCAGGGACTTATTGCGCGCCACCTCGTAAGAGGCTGTAGTGCCAAACATAAGCCACGATAGTTTGCCTAGCCGGCGGATAAAGCGGCATAATGTGAAGCCATGTTTATCCGCAGGTCGCGCTCCAATGGTCGGGAGTACCTTCGCCTGGTGGAAAGCTACCGGGATGAGCAAGGACGTACCCGCCACCGACAGGTCGCCCAGCTCGGCCGCGCGGATCAGCCGGCGACCCAAGAGAAGATCGAGGGCCTGATCCAGAGCCTTCAGCGCCACGCCGGCATGGAAGGCGTAGACGCTGATGGCGTGCGTTTTGACCCGGCCCGTTCGCTCGGCCCGGCTTGGCTGCTGACCGAACTCTGGCAGGAGCTGGGTTTCGATCGCGCCCTACGCCGCGCGTTCCGGTCCTCGTACCGCGAGTTCGACCTGGAGGCGGTTGTTCGGCTGCTAGTCTCAACCGGCTCTGCGATCCGAGCAGCAAACTTGGTGTGCTGCGCTGGCTCGAGCGGGTGCATCTGCCTGGAGTCGACACCCGAGATCTCCACTACGCCCAGCTGCTGCGCGCCATGGACGCGCTGATCGGGCACCGGGAAGCTGTCGAGAAGGCGACCGCCGGACTGCTCAAGCCTCTACTCGACCAAGAGCTGAGCGTTGTTTTCTATGCGCTTTCTGACAAGAGGGCGGAGCCCGCTACGGCGTAATTGGGGTCTGCCGCGCCCTGCGGCCGGCTTCTGCTAACCGCAGTGCTACCCTGAGGCGGACCCCGCTCCGCTTCTCCAGCTTGATCTACTGGAGCCTGCTGCCTATTTTGTTCGTGCCGGGGATCGGTAAGGCTGTTTTGATTTGGCCCGTTTGAGGCCGTGCCACCGGTCTCCGGCTTATCCGCGGATCCCTGCTTGTTCGGGATCAGGCAGTCCCGGTTGTATGGCTCGCCCCTGCGGAGCATCGCATAGATGATGTCCGACATCCGGCGAGCCACACGCTTCAGGCTATCGATTTTGCTAATACCGCGCGCACGGCATCGATGGTAGTAATCCGCGGCTAGG
>NZ_JAJNQP010000073.1:0-1086 GCF_022227985.1 Halorhodospira sp. M38 | reverse complement strand
TGTCAAGACCTGACTGATCATATACCTGCTTACGGAATAAATCGGGGCGCTCCTCGTACCAGTGCTTGAGTTTGCGTACAGGGGTGGCGTGCCCAAGCGCACGCTGGGGAATGTGGTGGTTGTAGAGGCGCTGATAGTGCCAGAGCATCGAGTCGAGATCGGAGGCCGAATCGAAGTGAGTCGTGCGCAGGATCTCGCTGATACGGCCGTTGAATCGCTCCACCAGGCCGTTCGTCTGCGGACGGCGAGGCGGCGTGAGCCGGTGCTCGATGTCATAGCGGGCGCACAGCTGGTCAAAGGCATGCCGCCCCGAGGGACGTCGGGTCTTCTGGGTAAAGCGGTCCGTGAAGGCCAGGTCGTTGTCCGTGAGCAACGTATGGATCCGGAACGGGGCCTTCTCCTGGAGGCGCTTGAGAAAGCGCACAGCCGCTTTGCGCGACTTCTCGCGGTGGCGCTCGAGGTAAACCCAGCGGCTGGCCCGATCGATGGCCACGAACAGGTACGTGCGCCCTTGCTCATCGGCCATCTCCGGCAGGTACTTGATGTCGACGTGCACGTAACCGGGCCGGTAGTCCTTGAACGTCTTCGTAGGACGCGACTCACCCTCCGGGCGCGGGATCAGCTCCTTGAGTTGCGAGACCCCATGACGGACCAGCAGCCGCTGCAACGCCGAGCGGACCATGTCCGGCTTGATGAACTCACGCACGACCACCAGCAGGTCGTCGGTGGCGAGCAGCAGCGTCCGGCGCAGCTCCACCACAATCGCCTCCTGCGCCGGCGACAGCGCCGTGTGCAGCCGGTGCGGGCGATGGCTGCGATCCTCGCTCGTCTCCCGGTACTTCCACTTGCGCACCGTCGCGCGGCTGATGTTGTACTTCTCCGCAAGGGCCCGCTCCGACAGCGGCGAGTTGCGGATCTCCTCGCGCAGCTGCGGCGTCGTGCGGGATTGCTTGTGGATGGTTGCTCCGCCCATGTCATCGACCTCGTCTTTCCGCCTTCAGGCTTTCGCCCAGTTCCTGTAACGCCAACCGGGCTTGGAAGAGAGCATAACTCCTTGGCGGTATATGATCACGCAGGTCGCAACAC
>NZ_JAJNQP010000072.1:0-1111 GCF_022227985.1 Halorhodospira sp. M38 | reverse complement strand
GTAGCGGACACCCCAGATAAGCCACACTGGCGACCTGGAGGTGTTAGCGATGAGCAAGAAGAAGACCCGGCGGAGCTTCAGCCAGCAATACAAGAGGATGGCTGTGGGCATGCATCGGGACGAGGGCTACAGCCGTGTTGATGTCGCCCGCCGGCTCGGTATTCACCGCAGCATGGTGGAACGCTGGGAGCGCGAGCTCTTCCCCGAAGACGTGGTGACGCCGGAGACCAGCACCCAGCAGCCGCAGGAGACACAGAGCGTGCAGGACCAGAAGGACCGGGAGATCCAGCGGCTGCGGGAAGAAAACCGTAAACTTCTGGAAGAAAAGGAAGTTTTAAAAAAAGCCACGGCCTTCTTCGCCAGAGAGCAGAACTGAAGTACCAGTTCATCGCGGCGGAGAAGGCGAATCACTCGATCGCGTTGATGTGCCGGGTCCTGCGGGCCTCGCGCAGCGGCTACTACGACTGGCTGTGCAGGGAGAGCATGGATGTGGGCCGGAGGCTCCAGCTGGAGGCCGTCAGGGCGCTGCACGAATCCAAGAGAGCCCGACTGGGGAGTCGCCGGATGTCCCGTGAGTTACGTCGACAGGGTCACGACGTGGGCCGTTACCGAGCCCGCAGCCTGATGCGTGAAGCCGGTGCGGTCTGTCAGCAGCGTCGACGGTTCAAGGCGACCACGGACAGCCGGCATGGGCACGCAATCGCCCCAAATCTCCTGCAGCGGGCCTTTGAGGTCGATGCCCCCAACAGGGTGTGGGTCGCCGACATCACGGCCGTCTGGACGTTCAGCGGCTGGGTCTACCTCGCTGCCGTGATGGATCTCTACGACCGCCAGATTATCGGCTGGTCGGCCGCCAGACACATGCGGGCGGAATTGGCCACGGATGCTCTGCAGATGGCGATCGAGCGGCGACGCCCCGAACCGGGACTGCTGCATCATTCGGACAGGGGCTCGCAGTACGGATCAGACGCCTACCGCAAGGCTCTCGGAGCCGCCGGCATGGTGCCGTCGATGAGCCGCAAAGGCGACTGCTGGGATAATGCGGTCATGGAGCGCTTCTTCGGCACTCTGAAGAGTGAGTGGACGAATGCGCGGCGTTACGTCACCAGGC
>NZ_JAJNQP010000071.1:0-1117 GCF_022227985.1 Halorhodospira sp. M38 | reverse complement strand
CCCCCCCCCGCGGCTGGGTCGTTGGTTGATGTTAGCCAAGCAACGGCTCCTTATGGTTGTTCGCGATCCGTCTCCATGCGCTCAGGCACTCTGGAAGACGCGGGTATCGCCGACCCCTTCGCGGATGACCTCGGCGGCCTCACCGGTGAGATCGATCACGGTGCTCGCCCCGCCCCCGGTGGGCCCGCCAGCAACGACGGCGTCGATCAGCTTGCCGATGCGCTCGCGGATCTCCTCGGGATCATCGAGGGGCATGTCGTCACCGGGCAGCTGCAGCGTCACGCTCATCAGCGGCTCGCCGAGAGTGTTGAGCAGTGCGCGGCTGGCCGGGTGGTCGGGTACGCGGATACCAATGGTCTTGCGCTTGGGGTGCTGCAGCCGCCGGGGCACTTCGGACGTAGCCCGCAGGATAAAGGTGTACGGCCCCGGTGTGTGGGACTTGAGCAGGCGGTAGGCGTAGTTTTCCATCTTGGCGTAGGTGCCGATATCCTTGAGATCCTTGCACGCCATGGTGAAGTTATGGCTGTTGTCCAGACGCCGGATCTCGCGGATGCGGTCGAGGGCGGCCTTGTCGCCGAGGCGACAGCCGAGGGCGTAGCTCGAATCCGTCGGGTAGGCGATGACACCCCCATCGGCAAGAGTCTGCACGGCCTGGTTGATCAGGCGCTGCTGGGGCGTCTCCGGATGGACTTCAAAGTACTGCGCCATGACTTCCTCTCCCGTGGACACGCCCCGGCCATCCCGGGGCACGGCTTCATTGTACCGGACCCCTTTCGGAGCGATAAGGTAACGACCCATGTATTACGCGATCATGAGCAGGGACGTGGAGAACAGTCTGCCGCTGCGCCAGTCAGCGCGGGCGGAACACCTGGCACGGCTGGAGCAGCTGCGCGACGAGGGGCGGCTGTTGCTCGCCGGGCCGTATCCGGCCGTGGACACGGAGACCCCCGGTGAGGCCGGTTTCACGGGCAGCCTGGTGGTCGCCGAGTTCGAGTCACTGGAGGCGGCGCAGGCGTGGGCGGATGCCGACCCCTACGTGGCGGCGGGCGTCTACGCGCAGGTGGACGTCCGGCCCTTCAAGCCAGTGCTACCGTAATCGGGTGCGATCGCCACGGCC
>NZ_JAJNQP010000070.1:0-1163 GCF_022227985.1 Halorhodospira sp. M38 | reverse complement strand
TCGATGATCTTGGAGACGACGCCGGCGCCGACGGTGCGGCCGCCCTCGCGGATCGCGAAGCGCAGACCGTCCTCCATGGCGATCGGGGCGATCAGCTGAACCGTCATCTTGACGTTATCGCCCGGCATCACCATCTCGGTGCCCTCCGGCAGCGTCACCGTACCCGTGACGTCCGTCGTCCGGAAGTAGAACTGCGGACGGTAGCCGTTGAAAAACGGCGTGTGCCGGCCACCCTCGTCCTTGCTCAGGACGTACACCTCGGCCTCGAAGTGCGTGTGCGGCGTGATCGACTTCGGCTTGCACAGCACCTGGCCACGCTCGACGTCGTCGCGCTTGATCCCGCGCAGCAGCGCACCGATGTTGTCACCCGCCTCGCCCTGGTCGAGCAGCTTGCGGAACATCTCGACGCCGGTGCAGGTCGTCTTGCGCGTCTCGGTGATGCCGACGATCTCGACCTCTTCACCGACCTTGATCACACCGCGCTCGACCCGGCCGGTGACCACCGTGCCGCGACCCGAGATGGAGAAGACGTCCTCGATCGGCATCAGGAAATCGCCGTCAACCGGACGCTCCGGCTGCGGGATGTGCTCGTCCATGGCCTCGACGAGCTTGATGATCGCCGGACGCCCCATCTCCGAGTCGTCGCCCTCGAGCGCCTTCAGCGCCGAGCCGGTGACCACCGGGATGTTGTCACCGTCGAAGTCGTAGTCGCTCAGCAGCTCGCGGACCTCCATCTCGACGAGCTCGAGCAGCTCGGCGTCGTCGACCATGTCGGCCTTGTTCAGGAAGACCACGATCGCCGGGACACCGACCTGACGGGCGAGCAGGATGTGCTCACGCGTCTGCGGCATCGGGCCGTCGGCGGCGGAGACCACCAGGATCGAGCCGTCCATCTGCGCCGCGCCGGTGATCATGTTCTTCACGTAGTCGGCGTGACCCGGGCAGTCGACGTGGGCGTAGTGGCGGCTCTCCGACTCGTACTCCACGTGCGCGGTGGCGATCGTGATGCCGCGAGCACGCTCCTCCGGCGCGTTGTCGATCTGATCGAACGCGCGGGCGTCGCCGCCGTGAGCTTCCGCCAGGACCTTGGTCAGGGCCGCAGTCAGCGTCGTCTTGCCATGGTCCACGTGACCGATGGTGCCGACGTTGATGTGCGGCTTCTT
>NZ_JAJNQP010000007.1:0-118143 GCF_022227985.1 Halorhodospira sp. M38 | reverse complement strand
CCCCGCCCTGAACGGCGGGGCTTGCGCCAGCCGAGAGGTCATCACCTCCCCGCCTCAACCGAGTGTCCTCATCGCGGTGTCTGCACCCGGTGTCCTCATCGAGTGTCGTCATCAACGTCGCATGTCGACATCGCGACACCCACGCGCGAACACCCCTGCGACACTGTCACGAGCCCGAGCGTGTGACACACGCGACGGGGTCTGCGACACCGGCGTGGACGCAGCGCACGAACGGCCGTGAGGACGTTCGCTGCGCGGCCAGCCCCTCCCTGCTCGCTCGCCTACACCCCGGATTTTGATAGTGGCTATATCCACCAGCACGCAGTGGTTCGAGAGCGGTCTGCTCACCCCCTCTCACGGCCGCTCTTGCCCACGCCGGGACGCACTCCGTGTCGCTGTCTCGCGAACTGATTTTGTGTGCGGGTGAGGAGCACTCAGTGTGCGCGCCGGGGTTTCGTCGCGGTCGCGCCCACCCGCTCCCGTCACGCGCGACACGTGTCGCAGACACCCTCGTGTGACACGTAAAAAAGGGGTGAGCCCATCGGGTCACCCCTGTCTGCATGTCGACATGTGTCGCAGACGTCAGTGCGGACGTGTCGACACTCCGGTCCCAGCCACGGTCCCAAAAGTGTCGTCATCCCCGATGTCGATGCTGCCGCCCTCCTCGGTGTCGTCATCGCGTCGGATACGAGTAGACACCCCGACAACCCGGCAACACTCTCATCGACCGATGGCGGCCCGGCCCCACAGGCTGGCGCCGCACAGGCATCCACCGCATACACATGAGGTAACGAAAAACCCAGGAGAAGATACGCTGCCTCAGACCCGATCAGACGATGGCCAGCGGCCGGGGGCCGTCCGGCGGCGGGAAGCGTTCTTCGAGTTCCGTGCGCTGCGCTTCGGTCAGGGTGATCTCGAGCGCGGCGCGGTTTTCGAGAACGCGCTCCGGCGTTCGCGTCTTCGGGATCGCGATCACATCGCCCTGATCCAGCAACCAGGCCAGTGCCGCCTGGGCCGCCGTCATGCCGTGACGCCCCGCAAAGCCCACGAGACGCCGGTCGTTCAGCAGCCCGCCCTGCCCGAGCGGGCAGTAGGCCATGATCGGGATGCCGCGCTGGCGCAACCACGGCAGCGTGTCCCAGTCGATACCCCGTTCCCCGAGGTGATAGAGCAGCTGATTCGCGGCGACCGCGCCCCCGCCGGGCACCTCCCGGAGCTCCTGCAGGTCACTCCGATCGAGGTTGCTCACGCCCCAGTGGCGAATGCAGCCAGCGCGCTGCAAATCCTGGAATCCGGCCACCGCCTCCCCCAGCGAGGCGCCGCCGCGCCAGTGCAGCAGGTAGAGGTCGATCCGGTCCGTGCCCAGACGCTCGAGACTCTGCTGACACGAGCGGACCACGCCCTTGCGGCTTGCGTTCCACGGGAAGACCTTGCTGACAATGAAGGCCTGATCCCGCCGCCCGGCCAGGGCCTCGCCCACCACCCGCTCGGCACCGCCGTCGCCATACATCTCGGCGGTATCGATCAGGGTCAGCCCGGCATCCAGCCCGGCCTGCAGCGCCGCGACTTCGGCCGCGCGCTCGCTTCGGCGCTCACCCATGCGCCAGGTCTCCTGGCCGAGGGCCGGAACCCGCTCTCCGTCGGGCAAAACGACATGGCGCTGCATCTCACCCCCTTGCCCCTGGGTCGGCCAGGATTCCACAGAACCTGTGGAAAACCGTGTGGAGAAAGTCCGCCGAACCCGCTTCGCGAAGGCCTTCCAGGTCCATTGGACAAAGACTGTTCATCTGCAAACCAACCACAAATCAGCACCTTGCGAACACCCCTCCAGATGTCAGCGGCTTACGCGGGGTTCTCGCATCGCCTGTGCAGAAATAACCGTGCTGGTCTTGCGTCGGGCGGGAATGTCAACCCCACATCACGCGGACCGGGGTGATCGTTCGATCTGGCAGGAGACACCTGGCTGGCAGAGTGCCCAGTCGCGTTACTCTGGCGGAGAGGGAGGGATTCGAACCCCCGGAGGGCGCATGCCCTCACCCGATTTCAAGTCGGGTGCTTTCGACCGCTCAGCCACCTCTCCTAGAGCGCAAGATGGTAGCGCACCGGCTCGACCGCGGGCCACCCGAGACAACGGCGAACGCCGCCCGGGTCAGTCCTCGGTACCGCCCGGCAGCGGGTATCGCATCTCAAGCGTGTTGCCCCCCGAGTGTGGCAGGTAACGGACCCGCCACATCAGCGCCTGGATGATCCGCAGCCCCCGGCCACCCTCATCCAGATCGACCGTCCCACCGGGCGCCTCCACCGCGGGCAGGTCCGGGCCTGTCGCCTTGCCCTCGTCGTGGATCCGGACGATCAGCCAACCGTCGTCTCGCCGGACGGTGATGCGCACGGTGTAACCTGCGCGTTGGCCGTGGGCGTGGATGATGGCGTTGTTGACCGCCTCGCACAGGGCCAACTCGACCTCTCCGGCTGCCTCTTCGCCCAACTCCAGCTGCCCCGCCAGTCGCTGCCAGGCCCGGCAGGCGTCAACCACCTGGCGCAGATCGCTATCAATCTGCAATTCCAGGAGCAGGCCCGCGTTCACGCCTTGGCCAGCTCAGCAACCGCCTGTTCGGCATCGGGATAGATGCGGAACACCCCCTGATCGAGCCGCGTCACCCGGAACAGCTGGACGACCTTGGGCGCGTGCACACCGGCCAGCGCCAGCGACCCGGCGGGGTCGATGTTCTTGCGCAGCGACAACAGGGCGGACAAACCGCTGGAGTCGATGAAATCGACCCGAGCGAGATCGACCACCAGGCGGGCCATGCCGTCATCCATGGCCTCAAGCGCCGCCCGCTTGAACGCCGGTGCCTCACTGGCGTCGAGCCGCTCGACCTGAACCTCGACGACGGCCACCCCGTCTCGATCCGCGCGCCGGTATCCCATCCGCTCACTCCTTTGTGCTACCGCCCTATTGGCCTGCCCCTGGGAACCGCAAACAGGCAAAGGTTACGTCATCACTCGGCGGTTGGTCCGCGTGATCTTCCATCATCCGCCGTACCCCCTGGATCACCGTGTCCACCGCGCAGCCACGCCAGTCCCGCAGCGCCCGCTCCAGGGATTCGGCCGACAGCGGGCGACCCGCGGCATCCTCCACGTCCACCAGCCCGTCGGTGTAGAGGAAGAGCAGATCCCCGTCCGCCACGGCAAGCCGGCCCTCTTCGTAGCACCCCCAACCGCCGATACCCACCGGCAGCCCGCCGGCCTGCAGGGGCAGGCTCCCGCCCCGCTCGCGGATCAACAGCCCGGGCGGGTGTCCGGCGTTGGAGTACCGGATCTCGCCTGCGGCCGGGTCGTAGATGACCACGATCAGCGTGAAGAACGTATCGAAGCGCTCCAGGGGGAACGCCTCATCCAGGGCGTCGAGGATCGCCGCCGGTGAGACCTGGCGGCGCTCGGCAACCCACTGGCGGATCGACTGCGCCACCGAGACCGAAACCAGCGCCGCCGTCACGCCGTGCCCGCTGACATCCAGCATATAGAGCACCACCCGCCCGTCGTCGAGCGGGATGGCTGCGAAGACGTCGCCGCCAAGGACCGCACTGGGCTGGAAATACCAGTCCAGGGTATAGCCAGCATCCTCTTGCGGCGGGTCCGGCAACAGGGACTGCTGGACCCGCGAGGCGACACGCAGCTCGGCCTCGATCTGACGCTGCTGCGCCTGCAACTGCCGGTGCTGGGCGGCGAGCTGATCTGAACGCGCCTTGAGCTTGGCGTGGGTGCCGACCCGGGCGCGCACCACGGCGGTGTTGAACGGCTTGGTGATGTAGTCCACCGCCCCGCGGGCCAGTCCATCCGCCTCTTCCTCCCAGTCGCTGAGGGCGGTGATGAAGATGACCGGGATCTCCCGGGTTTGCGGATCACCCTGCAGGGTCTCCAGCACCTCATAGCCGGTAATCCCCGGCATGGTGATATCGAGCAGGATGACATCGGGCAGCCGCCCGCGGGCGATGATCGCCAGCGCCTGCTCCCCGCTTCGGGCGATCAGGGTGCGGTAGGCGTCGCCCAGCACCCGGCCGAGCAACTCCAGATTGATCGGCTCGTCGTCCACGATGAGGACAGTGGGCCGATCCTCATTGCCAGCGTCCCTGCCATCCATGCCATCCCCCGGCTAAGAAACGTCGCGGAACCCCGCTGTTCGGGGCTACTGTTACTGCTACGATACAGAGCCAAAGCCAGGGACGATAACGCTGTGCGCAGACGCAAGAACGGACTCTTCGCCCTCTTCCTGGTCGCCGTCGTCGGCATCACGGTGGCCGCGTACCTGCGGGTCCACCCGGATACGGTCCACTTCCGTGTTGCCGAGTGGTTGGGCCAACTCGACCGGACCGACCGCGCCACCGAGCACCTGGGCCGGAGCATCGAGGCCGGGCTGAGCCACCCCGACCGACTCACGGAGGCAACCCTGACCCTGCTCGGGCGGGACCACACGGAGCCGGCCTTCGCCGGGGCCTGGCGTCTGCACGAGAACGACTTCCTGGACCCGGACATGCGTTCCGCTCTGGCCGGACACTTCGACCGTCTCGGCCAGCCGGAGCGCGCACTGGCGCTCTATCAGACCAACGGCAGCCTCTCGCCGGCCGGCATCCTGCATCACGCCTCGCTGCTGCGCCGCAGCGGGCAGGAAGAGGCGGCCATCGGGCGCTACCAGGAGTTGCTGCACAGCCTGCCCACCGAGGACATCGACACCCGTGCAAGGCGTGCCCCGGACGCCGAGACCACCGAGGCCCGGCTGGAGCTCGCCCGCCTGCTCGCTGAACGGGGCCGGCACGAGGAGGCGATCGGCGAGTACCGCCGGGTCCTCGACGACGACCCGGACCATCCCGCCGCCCGGCTCGGGCTGGCCCGCACCCTCTTCTGGGCTGGCGACATCGACGGGGCCGCCGCCGAGATCGACCATCTGGAAACCGTCAAACTGGAACCGCCGGACCGGCTCTTCCTGGCCGACCTGCAGCTCAGCCGAGGCGCCTATGAGGCCGCCATCGAGCTCTACCGGGAGCAGCTCGACGCGCATCCCGGGGATGACGAGACCCGGTACAAAAAGGCCCTGGCGCTGGCCTGGTCAAGTCGCTACGAGGAGGCCATCGAGGCCTTCGACCGGCTCCTGGCAGCCCGCCCCGAAGACCGGCAGCTGATGCGCCAGTTCGCCCAGGTCCTCACCTGGGCCGACCAGCCCGACCGGGCCATCGAGCTGCTGCGGCGTAGCCTGGAGGATTAGCGTGCCAGATAGGATGCGAAGCGCCGCCCTCGGCCTGGCCGGTAGCGCGCTGATCCTCGCCACCGGGCTCTCCGGCGAGCGTGCCGGGGCCCAGCCGCTGCCGACACCGGATCTCGCCGAGGCCAGCCTGGTGGCGGCCCACGAGCACATCAGCGACCGCGACGCCCGTCAGCAGCTGGCGCGGCTGCTCTCCTGGCAGCCCGAGCGCCGCGCCGAGGCGTTGGCCGAATACCGGCGCCTGCTGCAGGAGACCCCCCACGATCCGGCACTGGTCTACGACACCGCGGAGCTGCTGCACTGGATAGGAGACGATGCAGCCGCCGCCGACCTGCTCGCCGCCCTGCCGGAGGGTGTCGAGCGAACCCGAGCCAGCCTGCTCCTACAGGCCCGGGCGGAGTTCGCACGGGGGCGCACCGGCCGCGCTCGCACCCTGCTTGAAGGCCTGCAGCCGCTGCGCGAGCGCGCCGAGCAGCAGCTCTACATCGCCACGCTGACCGCCTCCGGGGTACTCCATGGCGCGGAGACTGCCCTGCGCGAGCTCCTCGACGAGAGCCCCGAGGACCACGAACTGCGCCGCCAGCTCGGTGATCTCCTCCAGGCCCAGGGCCGGCCTTACGCGGCCGAGCACCAATACGCCCGAATCCTGGCGACAGACCCCGACGACGACCTTGCGCGAAGAGGGCTCCAGGGCCTCGCCCACCGGACAGCGTTCGGCTCGCCCGAAGACACCGAACCAACGCCCTCGACTGCGGAACCGCCAGCGGATCCGCGCAGCGGCCGGGATTACCTCAAGGTCGCCGAACACGCCGCAGCCCGCGGCAAACGCGAGGCCGCCGAGGCAGCCGCGCGCCGGGCCCTGGCACTGGACCCAGAACTGACCCGGGCGAGCTACCTTCTTGCCGATCAGCTCATCGCCCGCGGCGCCCTGGCCGAGGCCGAGGAGCCCCTAGCCGCCATCCTGCAGCGCTTCCCCGATGCCACCCAGGCCGGCCTGACCCGGGCCCGGCTGGCGTCCTGGCAGGGCGACTACGAGCGCGCCCTGGAAATCTACGACACCCTCGCCGAGGCCAACCCGACGGATCCGACCTTCGCCGTAGAGGCCGCGCGCGTGGCGGGCTGGGCCGGGGATCGAAAGCAGTCCAAGGAGCGCTACGCCGCCTTGCTGAACCAACTACATAGCACCGCGGACGCCGAGGACGAGGCCTCGGCCCGTCCCGTGCTGATTACGCCCGCGCCCGAGAAGGCGCCGCTGCCAGCACCGGCCCACCCGGACTATCCGGCCCTCGCCGAGCACCGGGCCGTCCACCAGGAGGCCCACGCCAAGGCCCTGGTCCAGGACCGCCAGCCGCGGGCCGCCCTCGCCGTCCTCCAGCGTGCCGCACGCTTCCAGCCCCACAACCTGGAGACCGCCTTCGATCAGTCCGAGATCGAGTGCACCCTCGGCCTATGTGACGCCGAACGGGCCACCTACCGGCGCGTGCTCGAGATGGCACCGGGGCACGCCCAGGCCGGGCAGCGCCTGGCGCACCTGGAGCGCCGGCGCGGCCCGCGCGCCGGCGTCCACGCCGAGTACCGGGATGAATCCGGGCGCGACGCCGAACTGGAGATCCTCGGTCTCGGGGTTCATGGCAGCCTGCCAGTGGCCGCACGCGGGCGCGGCTACGTCTCGGTGGACCGGCTGCGGTACCGCTTTGATCCGGATGCCAACCCCGAACTCGAGCAGGTCCGGGGCAACCGGGTCCACGCCAGGCTACGCAACGTGGTCAGCGCGCATCTGAGCTGGCGCGCCGAACTGGCGCACACCCGCTTCGACGACGCCGACGTAGACGACGCCACCGAAGGCCGCGCCGAGGCCGAGTACCACCCCGGTGACCGGGTCCGCACCCGCGTCGCGGTCGCCCAGGAACGGGTCCTGCGCAACCCGGCCACCGCCCTGGAACGCCTCGACCGCCGCCTGGTCGAGACTGAGCTGGACTACTACGCTGATCGCCATGTCGATCTGACCGCCACCGCGCGCGCGGCCCGCTACACGGACAGCAACCGCGGTGTCCTGCTGCAGTTCCAGCCACGGGTACGCCTGACCGAGCACCCGCACCAGCTCACCGGTGGGGCGACCTTCCAGTACCGCGACACACGGAAGAACGAAGGGGATTACTGGACGCCCCAGGACTACCTCGCCGCCGGCCCGTTCCTGGAATGGCAACACGACCTGGCCGAAGTCTTCGGCTGCCGGGCGCTGAATCACGAGTACCGGATCCGCCTCTCCGGGCATCGGGACAGCGAGCAGGATTCCGGGACGCGCCTGGCCGGCGCCTACCTCTGGGACGCCGGTGAGCACCTGCAGCTGGCCACCGACGCCTTCATCGAGCGCTCCAGCGAGTGGGATGCCGAGGGCGTCCGCCTGAGCGCCACCTGGCATTTCCATTGACTACCGCCCCCGGGCGGCTCGCCACAGGCCGGAGTCGATAACCCATGGGTCCACGCCGCCGCTTCCTGAACCGAAGCCTGCTGATCACCCTCACCGGCGCTGCCATCCTCAGCGTCTTCACCTATCTGATCGGCCGCACGGCGCTGTTCCTCTTCGCCGACTACCTCTGGTACGAGAAGATCGCCGCGGCGCTGCTGCTCTTCGCCGAGGCGTTCATCATGCTCCACGCCCTTGGCTACTTCCTGAACATCTACCACGCCAACCGCACCCGGGCCGTGGAGCCGGCGGCTGCCGACACCGAGGGCCACATCCCGGCGGCCACGGCGCCGCGATTCACCTCAGATCAGGCACAGAAGGCGCTGGCCAGCGACGACCCGCCCGAGCTTGCGGTGATCGTCGCCGCCCACAACGAGCCCCTGTGGCTGATCGAAGAGACGCTGACCTGCTTCTACAACCTGACCTACCCCAACAAGCGGATCTTCCTGCTTGATGACACCCGGTACGCCCCGCCCGAACAGCGTACCGCGGAGATGATCGAGTATCGCCAGCAGATCGAGGCGCTGTGCCAGCGCATCGGTGTGCACCTCTTCCGCCGCCCCTGGCGGGGTGCCAAGGCGGGGATGATCAACGACTTTCTCGCCTTTCTGAACGACCAGCCACCGGCCGGCTTCGAGTTCACACGCAGCCCGCTGGACGACGCCCCCTTCGACGTCGACTACGTGGCCGTTTTCGACGCCGACATGAACCCGCTGCCCGAGTTCGCCGAGCCGCTGATCGCCCAGCTCGAGAGCGAACCGGATCTGGCCTTCATCCAGACCCCGCAGTACTACTCGAATTTCGAGGGCAACCGCGTGGCACGGGCCGCCGGCATGCAACAGGCGATCTTCTACGAGTACATCTGCGAGGGGAAAAGCACCCAGGACGCCATGTTCTGCTGCGGCACCAACGTCATCTTCCGCCGCGCGGCACTCGACGACGTCGGCGGCTTCGACGAAAGCTCAGTAACCGAGGACTTCGCCACCTCGCTGCGCTTCCACGCCCGCGGCTGGCGTTCGGCGTACATCAATCGGCTGAGCGCCTTCGGGCAGGGCCCGCAGGATCTGGGCGGTTATTTCAAACAGCAGTTTCGCTGGGCGTTGGGGACCGTAGGGCTGTTCCGCACCATCCTCGGAACCATGATCCGTGCACCGCGCCAGCTCTCCGCGGCCAAGTGGTGGGAGTACACCCTCTCCGGCACCCACTACTTCGTCGGCTGGGTGTTCCTGATCCTGGTCCTCAGCCCGGCGCTCTTCCTGCTACTCGGTGTGCCGAGCTTCCTCGCCCGGGCCGACCTCTATCTACTGTTCTTCTTCCCCTACATCGTGCTCACGGTGACCCTGTTCTCCTTTGCCATGAGCCAGCGCAAGTACCGGCTGCGGGAGCTGGTCGGCGGCATCGTACTCCAGGCCACCGCCTTCCCGGTCTACATGAAGGCCAGCCTGCTGGGCATCCTGGGGGTGCGCGGTTCGTTCACCATCACCCCGAAGACCGGCAGCAGCGCGATTGCGCTGCGCTCGCTGTGGCCGCATCTGGTGCTGATCACCCTGTGCACGGCGGCCATCACCTGGGGCGTGATGCGTGCGGTCTTCGAGCAGGATCCTCTGTGGGCGCTGACCATCAACACCCTCTGGTGCGGCTACCACCTGGCGCTGCTGCTCGCCGTCTTTTACTTCAATCACCAGCCCGAGGAGCTGACGGCATGATCCACCGCCGACTGATCCGCTGGGCCGGCGGCACCCTGCTCGGCGCCCACTGCCTGCTACCGGCGGCACTGCCCGCGGGTAGCGCGCCGCCGCCCGCACAGCCCGTAGGCTTCGGCGTGGCCCTGGACGGGGCCGCCACCGGTGAGCGGCTGGCCGAACTCGAAAAAGAACTGGCCCTGGGGCTCGATCTGGTGGTGATCTTCATCCAGTTCCCGCAGGACCCCGGATACGACAACTTCCCGGCGGAGCAGCTTGAGGCCATCCGCGAGGCCGGGGCGCGCCCGGCCCTGACCTGGGAGCCGATGTACATCCGCGATGGCGAGGAGCACGTCATCCCCGCCGAGGCCCTCACCGACGGCGGCTACGACGCCTACCTGCGCCGCTTCGCCCGGGGCATCCGGGAGTTCCCCGAGCCGGTGATCGTCCGCTTCGCCCACGAGATGAACCTCGAGCGCTACCACTGGGGCAGCGCCTCCGCCGAGGGCTTCGGCCCGTCGACACCGGCGCGCTACCGGGCCATGTTCCGGCATGTGGTGGAGGTCTTCCGTGACGAGGGGGCCGCGGACAACGCCCGCTTCGCCTTCAACCCCAACGCCGAGTCGGTCCCGTCGCCGGAACACGACCCGGACGCCGACTGGAACCGCCCCGAGGCGTACTACCCCGGGGACGACTACGTCGATCTGCTGGGGATGGACGGCTACAACTGGGGCACCACCCGCACCCGCGAGGAGCACGGCTGGGACAGCCGCTTCCTCCCCTTCGAGACGATCTTCGAGCCCCTTTACCAGACCCTGCGCGAACTCGCCCCGGGCAAGCCGATCTACGTCTTTGAGACCGCCAGCGTCACCGACGGCGGCGACAAGGCCGCCTGGATCGAGACGGCCGCCGCCACCGCCGTAGACTGGGAGCTGGCCGGGCTGGTCTGGTTCCACAACGACAAGGAGGAGGACTGGCGGCTCGATGCCGGGGTGCCACCCGAGGCCCTGGATCCGCTGCGACGGATGCGCAGCGAGCCCGCCGCCCTGTTGGAGGGACGATCCCATGGTGACTGAAAGCGCCCGAGCGGCCATGGACGCCCGGCGCGAACTGCGCCGCCCGGTCGAGTCTATCGCCCTGCCGTTCCTCGGCTCGCGCGGCGAGGCCCTACAGCCTTTCCAGTACCTGCTACAGGATGTCAGCAGCAGCGGGCTGGGGATCTTCCTCCCCGACTGGTTGGCGAGCCGGGAGCGGCTCCGGGAAGGGGATCGGATCTTCTTCCACGTCCCCTTTCGTTTCGGCGAGCGCATCCTCAACCGCGGCTACGTCGCCTGGCAGCGCTGGTCCGCCGAGGAGGGCGGCCAGTGGGCCGGGGCCACCCTGACCAGCGGCGCGCCGCTGCCCTATCCGCTCTACATCGCCCTGGACGCCCGCGAGATTCGCATCGACCTGGGCCGCTTCGAGACCTCCGAGGCGCTGGCCCAGCGGATCATCCACGACTCCGTGCTGCTCAAGCGCGGGGTCCTGATCTACCTGCGCCACCTTGAGGCCCTCTTCTCCCGGGTCAGTGAGCTGCGCGGTGACGACTACCGCCTTTTCCGCGAGCAGATCATAGGCGACGTCCGCGAGCGGATTCAGCGCAACCTCGCCTACCTGGAGCCGTTCGATCCGCAGGGCAACGGGGCGGCGCAGGCGAGCGAGACGATCATGGAGGACATCGACCTCGATGAGTTCCGCGCCGCCATGGAGCCGGAGCTACCGCTGGAGCTGTTCAACTACGCCCTCGGCGCCGAGAGCACGCGGCTTTACCTCGACTCCATCAAGAAGCTCGAGCACCGGCTCTATCTCAACCACAACGCCTACGTGATGCTCTACATCGCCGGCCTGCAGCCGCAGAGCGGTCGGCCCGACGACGCCCCCTAGCCGGGCTGACCGGCGTGCCGGGCGGCGGCACGTACGGCCTCCTGCACCAGACCCGGTCCGCGGTAGATCATGCCGGTATAAAGCTGGACCAGATCGGCGCCCAGATCCAGGCGCCGGCTCACGTCCTCGCCGGAGCAGATCCCCCCGGCGGCGATCAGGGCCGTACGCCGCTCGCGCCGGGCCGCCACCTGCTCAAGGACGCGCTCAGACTGCTCGCGCAACGGCGCCCCGCTGAGCCCGCCGCTCTCGCGGCCCCGGGGATCCCGGCCCACCCCGGGGCGCCCCAGCGTGGTATTGGTGGCCACGATGCCGTCCACCCGGCGCTCGAGCAGGATATCCAAGGTGGCATCCAGCTCCCCGGCATCCCAATCCGGGGCGATCTTGACCACCAGGGGCACCCGCTTGTCGTGGAATTCGGCCAGGCGCTTGCGCTCGGTCTGGAGGCGATCGAGGAGGTTGCGAAGCGCGCCCTCATGCTGCAGATCGCGCAGCCCCGGGGTGTTCGGCGAGCTGAGGTTGATTGCCACGTAGTCGGCCACCCCGTAGACCATTCCCAGCGCCAGGGCGTAGTCCTCTACGGCCCGCTCGGGGGGCGTATCCCGGTTCTTGCCGATATTGATACCGATCACACCACGGTGCTGCGAGACTTCGAGCCGGCGGGCGAGCGGCTCGGCGCCCTGATTATTGAAACCCATGCGGTTGATCAGGGCCTCGTGCTCGGGGATCCGGAAGACCCGGGGACGCGGATTGCCCGGCTGCGCGCGCGGGGTAACCGTCCCCAGCTCCAGGAAGCCAAAACCGAGCTTCTCGAGTACGTCCATGTACTCGCCGTCCTTGTCGAAGCCGGCGGCCAGACCGACCGGATTGGGGAAATCGATCCCCATCACCCGTCGGGGCACCGCGGGCAGGCCCCGCACCCCGGGCACAGCGGCGATACGCAGACCCAGGCGGGCGAGTCGCATGCTCACGCGGTGGGCTTGCTCGGGTTCGAGCCGGAATAGCAGACGGCGGATCAGGGCGTACATCGGACTCCTCGCAGCAGCGGTCGACCGGTTGGCGGCGCTATCTTACACTGCACGCAACGCCCTGTGAGGGGCCCCGTTCAGCCTGGAAGAATCGAGACCATGCCGCGCCCCCCCCGCTGGCCGATGCTCATGGCGGTGTGCCTGACCGCCCCCGTCCTCGCCGACGACTTCGAGCAGTGCGTCACCAACCTGCGCGCCGATCTCAAGGAGCAGGGCCGCGACGCCGCGGTGGTCGAGGAGACCTTCGCCGACGTCGAGCAGCTCGAGCGCATCCTCGAGCTCGACCGCGAGCAGCCGGAGTTCGTGCAGACCTTCCGCGAGTACCTGGACGCCCGGCTAACGGATCAGCGCATCGACCGCGGGGAGGCGATGATGGACGAGCACCGGGAACTGCTCTGGCGGATCCACGCCGACTTCGGCGTACCGCCGCGCTACCTCGTGGCGCTGTGGGGCATGGAGACCCACTACGGCAGCTACTTCGGTGAGGTGCCCATCATCGACGCCATGACCACCCTCGCCTGCGAGGGCCGCCGGGCGCGTTTCTTCTTCCACCAGCTCGACGCTACGCTGGCGCTCCTGGAGGATGGCAAGCTCGCGCGTGACGGCCTGCGCGGCTCCTGGGCCGGCGCCCTGGGGCACACGCAGTTCATGCCCACCACGCTGCGCGAGCACGCCGTGGACTACGACGGCTCCGGGCGCATCGATCTACGCGACAGCGTGGCCGATGCCCTCGCCTCCGGCGCCAACTACCTGCGGTCCATGGGCTGGCGCCCCGGCCTACGCTGGGGCCGCGAGGTCAGGCTGGCCGACGGCTTCGGCTTCGAGCACCTGGGCCTGGACGACCCCCAACCACTGGACGAATGGCAGCAGCTGGGCGTGCGTCGGGCCGACGGGTCCGACCTGCCGGAAAGCGACATCCCGGCCGCGCTGCTCCTGCCCATGGGGCGCAACGGCCCGGCGTTCCTGGTCTACGAGAACTTCCGCCGCATCATGGGCTGGAACGCCTCGGTCTCCTACGCCCTGTCTGTCGGCCTGCTCGCCGACCGGCTCGACGGCGCCCCGCCGCTGCGCGCGGACTTCCCCGATGAGCCGCCGCCGCGGCACAACGAACTGCGCCAGATCCAGGAAGTCCTCAACGAGCTGGGCTTCGACGCCGGCCCCGTCGACGGGCTCCTTGGCCCGCAGACCCGCGCGGCGCTGCGTGCCTATCAGCAGGATCGGGGGCTGCCGGCCGACGGCTACCCGGACCAGGCGATCCGCGACCGGCTCCTGGAAAAGGCGGATTGACCCCCGCTCACCCGTCGCGCCCGTCGGGGCCGAGCTCCTCGACCAGTGCGCGCAGGTAGGCGGCGATATCCCCCGACTCGTAAAGCCACTGTCCGTCGCCGCCGTCGGGGATGTAGAGGCAGGGCACCATGCGCTTGCCACCGTGCTCCTCGAGCTCGCGAGCGGCCTGGGGATCCTGGCCGATATCGCGGCGTTCCAGCTCGATGCCGAGGCTGCGCAGGGTCATGTTGACCCGCATGCAGAACGGGCACCATGACCGCTCATAGAGCACCAGCCCCGCCACCGCGCGGTCGATCCGACGCTGCAGGCGGCGCTGCTCGCCGGGGTCCTCGCTGGGGTCCGCTGCGGGGCGCTCGTCGCTCATGATCGTCGCTCCTCGATGGTTGTCGGGCTTCACATTCGCAGGATGTCATAGAATCGAAAAACCGCCCAGAGGCGGATTCTGCTAGCGTAGAAGGCATGCAAGAACCGACCGACCTCAAACAGCCCGAGCTCTACAACAACCGCCTGCTCAGCCTCCTCGAGTTCAACCGCCGGGTCCTGGAACAGGCCAGGGATCCGAGCGTACCGCTTCTCGAGCGGCTCAAGTTCCTGTGCATCCTCAGCACCAACATGGACGAGTTCTTCGAGATCCGCTTGGCCGGCGTCAAGCAGCGGGCGGAGCTCGGCTCGGTGCAGACCGAGGCCGACGGCCGCAGCCCCCAGGAGGTGCTGCGCGCCACCGGCTCAGTGGCCCACGAGATCGTCCACGAGCAGTACCGGGTGCTCAACGAGCAGCTGATCCCCGCGCTAGCCGAGCAGTCGATCCACTTCGTGCGCCGCCAGGACTGGAGCGAGGCACAGCGCGACTGGCTGCGCCACTACTTCGAGACCGAGCTGCTGCCCATCCTCAGCCCCCTCGGCCTGGACCCGGCGCATCCGTTCCCCAAGGTGCTCAACAAGAGCCTCAACTTCATCGTCTCGCTCGAGGGCAAGGACGCCTTCGGTCGCAACACCGGCTACGCCATCGTTCAGGCGCCCCGCGCCCTGCCCCGGATCATCCAGCTGCCGGCGGCGGAGATCGACGGCGGCGGCCCGAATGACTTCGTTTTCCTCTCCTCGGTCATCCACGCCTTCGTCAACGACCTGTTCCCGGGCATGACGGTGCGCGGCTGCTACCAGTTCCGCGTCACCCGCAACGGCGATCTCTTCGTCGACGAGGAGGAGGTCGACGACCTGATGCGCGCGCTGGAGGGCGAGCTGCCGCAGCGCCGTTACGGCCAGGGCGTGCGCCTGGAGGTGGCAGCCAACTGCCCGGACGCCATGGCCGACTTCCTCCTCGAGGAGTTCGAACTCGGCCGCGACGACCTCTACCAGGTGGACGGCCCGGTGAACCTCAACCGCTTGATGGCCGTCTACGACCTGGTCGACCGCACCGACCTCAAGTACCCATCGTTCACACCGGGGCTGCCCGCGGTGCTGAGCACCGGGACCGACCTGTTCAAGGCCATCCGGCAGCGGGACATCCTCCTCCACCACCCCTTCCAATCCTTCCTGCCGGTGGTCGACCTGGTCCGCCAGGCCGCCCAGGACCCCAACGTCCTGGCCATCAAACAGACGCTCTACCGAACCGGCCCCGATTCGGCCATCGTCGACAATCTGGTCCGCGCTGCCCGCGCCGGCAAGGAGGTCACGGTGGTGGTGGAGCTGCGCGCGCGTTTCGACGAGCAGGACAACATCCGCCTGGCCAACCGCCTCCAGGAGGCCGGCGCGCACGTGGTCTACGGAGTAGTGGGCTACAAGACCCACGGCAAGATGATGCTCATCGTCCGGCGCGAGGGCGGCCGCCTGTGCAACTACGTGCACCTCGGCACCGGCAACTACCACTCGCGCACCGCACGGCTCTACACCGACTACGGCCTGCTGACCGCCGACCGGCGCATCGGCGAGGACGTGCGCAGCGTCTTCCTGCAACTGACCAGCCTGGGTCGGTTCAAGGATCTGCACCGCCTGCTCCAGGCCCCGTTCACCCTGCACGACGGCGTGCTCGCCCGCATCGAGCGCGAAGCCGAGCACGCCGCCGCAGGTCGCGGCGGACGGATCATCGCCAAGCTCAATGCCCTGACCGAGCCGCGCGCCATCCAGGCCCTTTACCGGGCCTCGCAAGCCGGGGTGGAGATCGACCTGATCGTCCGCGGCATGTGCGTCCTGCGCCCCGGGCTGCCCGGGGTCTCGGAGAACATCCGCGTGCGCTCGATCGTCGGCCGCTTCCTCGAGCACACCCGGGTCTTCTACTTCGAGAACGCCGGAACCCCGGAGATGTACGGCGCCAGCGCCGACTGGATGGATCGCAACTTCTTCCGCCGGGTGGAGACCGCCTTCCCCATCGACGACCGGGAGGCGCGTGAGCGCATCGGCAAGGACCTGGCCTACTACCTGGCGGATACCCAGCAGGCGTGGCTGCTCCAGGCGGACGGCTCCTACGTGCGCGCCCGGCCGGAGGGCGATGAAGAGACCCCGTTCAGTGCCCAACAGGCCCTGCTCGCCCACCTCGCCGAGGACGCCTAAACCTGGCCCGCGCGCCGGCGCCGCCCTAGCCGGCCGACTCGGCCAGCTCCAGGGTCATGCCGGCGCGCTCCAGGTAGCGCTGCTCCTGGGCCAGATCGGCCTGCAGCAGAGGATTGTCGGCCAACCACCCCGCCGGGAACCACAGGCGCATGCCGTCGCCCAGCGGCTCGACCCGTGGCTCGAGCACGCTGCCGTCGGCCCGGCCGCGGTGAAGCAGCACGGCCAGGCGCAGCACCACCGCCAGCCGCTTGCCGGTATCCAACCACCGCTGCGGCAGGGCCTTCAGCTGCCCGCGGGCGAGCTTGCGGCGGTGGACCCGCACCAACAGGGCCAGCAGCTGCTGCTCCTGGCGGGAGAAGCCGGCCATGTCCGCATTGCGCAGGATGTAGGCGCCGTGCTTGTGGTACTGGGCGTGGGAGATGTCCAGGCCGATCTCGTGGAGCTGCGCGGCCCAGTCCAGGATGTCATGGTAGAAGCGATCGAGCAGCCCCCAGCTAGGCGCCACCTGCTCCAGCAGCGTGGCCGCCGTCGCCGCCACCCGGTCGGCCTGTCCCGACTCCACCGAGTAGCGCCGGCGCAGCGCCGCCACCGTGTTGGCCCGGGCGTCTTCGCTGTGCTGAAGCATGCCCAGCCGGCCCGCCAGGTCGTGCATCACCCCCTCGCGCATGGCGCCGTCGGCAACCTCCATGCGCTCGATGCCCAGCGCCTCGAAGACGGCGCACAGCGCCGCCAGCCCAGCCGGGAAGACCTGCCGGCGGTCGCCGGACAGGCCCAGCCACTCGCCCAGGACTTCCGCATCGCCGGCCTCCACCGCCAGCCGGCGCAGTCGGCCCAGCGCCTCGGCGGTGATCCACCCCGGCGGCGACCAGTCCCGGCTGGCGCAGGCGTCCGCCGCGGCGCGCACGGTCCCGGAGGCGCCTACCGCACCCTGCCAGGCCGGCGCCCGAAAGGCCCCCTCCACCGGCCCGAGTTCGAGGCGGGCCAGAACCCCCGCCTCCCGGAACCGCCGCTCGGTGATGCCACCGTCGGCGAAACAGCGCCCGGTCAGTGACACACAGCCGAGATGGACGCTCTCCATCTGCTCGGCCCGGGGACCGCGGCCCAGGATCAGCTCGGTGCTGCCCCCGCCGATGTCCACCACCAATCGGCGGTGCTCATCGAAACCGAGGCTGTGGGCCACCCCGAGGTAGATCAGGCGCGCCTCCTCGTAGCCCGAGACCACCTCGATGGGGTGGCCCAGGGCGTGCTCGGCCTCCTGCATGAAATCGGCGGCATCGCGCGCGCGGCGCAGGGTGTTGGTACCCACCGCCCGCACCTGCTGCGCCTGCAGGCGGCGCAGCCGGTCCCCGAAGCGGGCCAGACACGCCAGGGCACGCTCCCGGGCGGCCTCGCTCAGACGCTTCTGCCCCTGCTCCAGCCCGGAGCCCAGGCGAACCGTCTCGCGCAGCCGGTCGATGACGCGCAGGGTACGGGTGGCCGGATCGATGCGCGCGACCACCATGTGGAAGCTGTTCGAACCCAGATCAACCGCCGCGATCACCTGCTCATCGTGCATCACTGCGCCACCTCCGACAGGTCGCTGAGCACCCGGGGAGGATAGTGACCGATCAACCGCGCCGCACCGGGGGCCGCCCCCTCGGGGAAGTCAAGCAGACAGACGGACGCCTTGGGGAAGGCGAGGAAGGAGACCGGCGAGCCGAACAGGGCGTGCCCGACCCAGCAGCCGAGATCGGGCTCGTGGCCCACCAGGGCCACCGGCGTCTCATCGATCCCGGCCAGCCACTGGAAGATGGCCGCGGGATCCCCGCCGGGGGCCAGCGCTGCCAGCTCGCGCCGGGCAGTAGACTCGGGGAAGGCGGCATCCAGGATGGCTGCGGTCTGCACGGCACGGGTCAGGGGGCTGTGCGCCACCAGCGGCAGGTGTTCGACCACCCGCCGCAGCCCCAGCGCCGCCCGACGCATGACCCGCTGCCCCTGATCCGAGACGCGGCGGGTCCGATCCCTGCCGTCGGGGGCCTGGTCGCGGGGTTCGGCAATGGCATGCCGAACCACCAGGACCGGACCCATGGAGACTCCCGTACGACTCAGGCCACCGACGAGGAGCGGTCGCCGCGCCCCACGTCGCGATCACCGGAGCCGACGCGCTCCGCCACCTCGCGCACGCCGGCGTCGCGGGCCATTTGCTCGAGGGTGATGCCGTTGAGGAAGTCGTAGATCTGCCGGCTCAGGTCGACCCACAGGTCGTGGGTCAGGCAGCGGTCGTCGTCGGCGCCTCCCTCACCAACGCTCTGCCCCTGGGCCGTGCCTTCATCCACTGCGGTGATGATCTGCGCCACCGAGATCTCGCCCGCCGGACGCGCCAGGCGGTAGCCGCCGCCGGGGCCGCGCACCCCGACGACCAGCCCGTCGCGACGCATGCGCGCGAACAGCTGCTCCAGGTACGACAGCGAGATGCCCTGGGTGTGGGAGATTTCCGCGAGGGTCACCGGCCCCTTCTCGCTGTTGAGGGCCAGCTCCATCATCGCAGTGACCGCGTAACGCCCTTTCGTCGACAAGCGCATAGCCAATTCCTTAACAAGATGGGGGGTATCTCTGGTTATAGCGGCCGGATTGCGTCCGGTCAAGGTCGATCCGTCGAACTCCCGGACTGCAGGCGAAATCCGTGCCCCTCGCCCAGGCTGAACCGCAGCCAGCGACTCAGGAACCGATTGCTGACCCAGCGCTGTTCCAGGCTGCCGGCCGGATCGCGCACCGTACGCCCGCCGGTGGCCATCACCTCGGCCACCCGGGCGTCGTGGTAGACCCGCACGGTCAGCTCCGGCAGCGATTCGGCCCCGCAGCCGGATGCGAAGCGGTGGGTCAGGAGGACGGTGGTGGTGTAGCGACTGCGTTCGAGCACCTCGAGACGAAGCGCCACGCCGTCCCGCGAGAAGGAAATCTCGCGCTCGGCATCCGCCCGTTCCAGATCGGGCACCAGGCGGCGCATGTAGATGTAGTTCGTCTCGTAGAGCTCCATGAGCGCCGCGAAGGTGCGCGGTTTCGCCTCAAGGGCTCGGTGCGTGGCGGAGGCTTCCTGAACCATGCGCGCGAGCATAACATGCCCCGCCGCGCAGCAAACCCATGGCCTAGACGCGCCGGGTCAGCGCGTGCTGATGGATCACCGTCGAAGAGATCTCCTCGATGGACATGGTGGTGATGTCCAGATAGGGGATCCCCTCGCGGCGGAACATCGCCTCGGCGCGCGCCACCTCGTACTCGCACTGGCGCAGCTCGGCGTAGCGGCTGTTGGGGCGACGCTCACTGCGGATCTGGTGCAGCCGGTCCGGGTCGATGGTCAGCCCGAAGAGCTTCTCGCGGTGCGAGACCAGCGCCCGGGGCAGCCGAGTGGCGATCAGGTCGTCGTCGGTGAGCGGGTAGTTGGCGGCGTAGACGCCGAACTGCAGCGCCAAATAGAGCGATGCCGGGGTCTTCCCGCTGCGCGAGACCCCCACCAGGATGACGTCGGCGCGGCCGTAGTGCTGATGGGTGGCGCCGTCGTCATGGTGCAGTGCGAAATTCATGGCATCGATCCGCACATCGTACGTGCTATCATCCGCGATTCCGTGCGACCGGCCGATGACATGGTTCGACGGCACCTCCAGCTCGCGTTCGAGCGGCGCGATGAAGGTGTCGAAGAAATCGAAGAGGACAATGTGCTCGCTCCCGCGCAGGACGGCGAGCACCTCCGGGTCGATGATGGTGGAGAAGACAATGGGCGGATGGTCATCCTCGGTGGATGCCGCCGTGATCCGGCGTAACGCCGCCCGTGCCCGCTCCACCGTTTCGACGAAGGGGATCGTGGCCTGCTCGGTGGTGACCGAGAACTGGGTCATCAGCGAGTGGCCGAGGGCCTCGGCCGTGATCCCGGTACGATCGGAGACAAAGAAAACCCTGCGCACATCAGTCATCGGTGGGTCGGTCCCGTTGCGGCCATGTGTCGGCGGGCCATCTTAGACCAAGACCGCCGGCCGCGGCACGCAGCACCGCGAGCACGGCCATTGTGACGCTTCAGGGGAGCACAGCCTTGCAAGATTACGTAGTGGAGTTCGACGCCCTTGGCATGGGCGATGTTGACCAGGTAGGCGGCAAGAACGCCTCCCTCGGCGAGATGATCAGCAACCTCGCCAAGGCGGGCGTCCGTGTCCCGGGCGGGTTCGCCACCACGGCGAAGGCGTACTGGGAGTTCCTCGACGCCAACAACCTGCGCTCGGGGATCCGTAACGCGCTGGCGGGGCTGGATGTCGACGACGTCGAGCAGCTCGCCGCCACCGGCGCGAAGATCCGCCAGATGATCCTCGACGCGCCCCTGCCCGAGAGCCTCGACGCCGCCATCCGCGCCGGCTACGAGAAGCTCGAGTCGCAGCACCCGGGCGAGGCCTCCTTCGCCGTGCGCTCCTCGGCCACCGCCGAGGACCTGCCGGATGCCTCCTTCGCCGGTCAGCAGGAGACCTTCCTCAACGTCCGCGGCCTGGACGGCATCCGCGAGGCCATCCACCACGTCTTCGCCTCTCTATTCACCGACCGCGCCATCGCCTATCGCGTCCACCACGGCTTCGACCACGAGCAGGTGGCCCTTTCGGCGGGCATCCAGCGCATGGTGCGCTCCGATATCGGCGCCTCCGGCGTGATGTTCACCATGGACACCGAGTCCGGCTTCCGTGAGGCCGTCTTCGTCACCGCCTCCTGGGGCCTGGGCGAGACGGTGGTCCAGGGCGCGGTCAACCCCGACGAGTTCTACGTCTACAAGCCCAACCTCGAGCAGAACCGCCCGGCCATCCTGCGCCGCAACCTCGGCGGCAAGGCGATCAAGATGGTCTACTCGGGCAGCACCGAGCACGGCAAGACCG
Source organism: Halorhodospira sp. M38 (assembly GCF_022227985.1). NCBI lineage: Bacteria > Pseudomonadati > Pseudomonadota > Gammaproteobacteria > Chromatiales > Ectothiorhodospiraceae > Halorhodospira > Halorhodospira sp. M38. Next base: position 97,069 of record NZ_JAJNQP010000007.1, on the reverse strand, counting down.
TCGAGACCGTCGACGTCCCCGAGTCCGACCGCATGCGCTTCTGCCTCAACGACGCCGACATCGAGGATCTCGCCCGCCAGGCGGTGATCATCGAGAAGCACTACGGCCGCCCCATGGACATCGAATGGGGCAAGGACGGCGAGGACGGGCAGCTCTACATCCTCCAGGCCCGCCCGGAGACGGTGAAAAGCCGGGACGGCGGCCAGGTGCTCGAGCGCTACCACCTCAAGGATCGCGGCCAGGTGCTGACCGAGGGTCGTGCCATCGGCCAGCGCATCGGCGCCGGCCCCACCCGCGTCGTCCAGGATGTCAGTGAGATCAACCGCGTCCAGGAAGGCGACGTGCTGGTCACCGACATGACCGACCCGGACTGGGAGCCGATCATGAAGCGCGCGGCGGCGATCGTCACCAACCGCGGTGGCCGCACCTGCCACGCCGCGATCATCGCCCGCGAGCTCGGCATCCCGGCAATCGTCGGCTGCGGCAATGCCACCGAGACCATTCCGGATAGCATCGACGCCACCGTCTCCTGCGCCGAGGGCGACACCGGCTACGTCTACGAGGGCAAGCAGGACTTCGAGGTCCGCGAGGTCTCCCTGTCCGACATGCCGGATCTGCCGTTCAAGATCATGATGAACGTCGGCAACCCGGACCGCGCCTTCGACTTCCAGTTCCTGCCCAACGAGGGCGTCGGCCTCGCCCGCGTGGAGTTCATCATCAACCGGATGATCGGCATCCACCCCCGGGCGCTGCTCGAGTTCGATCAGCAGGAGGAGTCGATCAAGCGGGTCATCCGCTCGCAGACGGCCGGCTACGAGAACCCCGAGGAGTTCTACGTGGACAAGCTCGCCGAGGGGGTCTCCATGCTCGGCGCCGCCTTCCACCCGAAGCCGGTGATCGTGCGCATGTCGGACTTCAAGTCCAACGAGTACGCCAACCTCATCGGTGGCGAGAAGTACGAGCCGCACGAAGAGAACCCGATGATCGGCTTCCGGGGCGCCTCGCGCTACATCAGCCCCGACTTCCAGGAGTGCTTCAAGCTCGAGTGCCGCGCCCTGCGCCGGGTCCGAGACGAGATGGGCCTGGACAACGTCTGGCTGATGGTGCCCTTCGTGCGCACCACCGCCGAGGCCGAGCAGGTCATCCGCCTGCTTGCCGAGAACGGCCTGGAGCGCGGCAAGGACGGCCTGAAGGTCATGATGATGTGCGAGCTGCCCTCCAACGCCGTGCTCGCCGACGAGTTCCTGGAGCACTTCGACGGCTTCTCGATCGGCTCCAACGACCTGACTCAGTTGACCCTTGGACTGGATCGTGACTCGGGTGTCATCGCCGATCAGTTCGACGAGCGCAACGAGGCGGTCAAGCGCATGCTCTCCATGGCCATCCAGGCCTGCCGCCGCCACGGCAAGTACGTCGGCATTTGCGGCCAGGGCCCGTCGGACTACCCCGACCTGGCCCGGTGGCTGATGGACGAGGGCATCGAGAGCGTCTCCCTGAACCCGGATACGGTCGTCGAGACCTGGCTGTATCTGGCGGGCAAGGAGCAGTAAGGCGCTGCTCCCACGGACCGGGGGGCCCCTCCCCGGTCCGCCCTTCCCCACGGTTACCCGCTGCGATGCACTGCTACGGGCCGCCCTCGCGGACCGGCAGCTCCGGATCGTTGCCCCACTCCGACCAGGAGCCGGCGTAGGCGCGCACCCGCTGGTAGCCCAGCGCGCGCAGCACCACGTAGGTCAGGGATGAGCGGTGGTGGGTCTGGCAGTGCACCACCAGCTCCTGCTGCGGGTCGTCGATGCCGCGCTCGTGCAGCAGCTGCTGCACCTGCGGCGCCGGGCGCAGTAGCGGCGGATCCTCGGGATCCATCAGCGCCTGCCAGTCCAGGTGCACCGCCCCCGGGATGTGACCACCCCGGCGGGCGCGGACGTCGGTACCGGTGTATTCCCCCCGGGACCGGGCGTCGATGAGCGTCACCGATGGGTCGTCCAGGTGCGCCAGCACCCAGTCGCGGTCGACCAGGCACTCGGGATGGCGAATCTGCGCCGGGTAGCTGCACGGCTGCGGTGCCACCGCGCCGCCTTCCACCGGCCCCTCCTCGGCGAGCCACCCCTGAAGACCACCGTTGAGCAACCCATGGCGGGGATGACCGAGTAGATCCAGCGTCCATAGCAGGCGGCTCGCCCGCCCCCCGCCGTCGGAGTCATAGGCAATGACCGTGACCGAGTCGTCAATCCCCACCGCGCCCAGGCGTTTGCCCAGGACCGCGGCGTCGGGGACCAGCCCCATCGCCGGCGGCTCGGCGCGCGTCAGGTGGCCGTAGGGCAGGTGCACCGCCCCCGGGATGTGCGTCTGCCGGTAGCGGCCGTCGTCGTCCCCGACATCCACCACGAGCACCGGTTCGCGCTCGCGCAGGGTCTGCAGATCGCCCGGATCGAGCAGCAGCATCCTCCCCTCCCGCCGGCGTCAGGCCGGCATGCGCAGGAACTCGCGCCGGTAGTGGCGCAGCTCGTTGATGGAGTCGCGTATATCGTCCAGGGCCAGGTGGTTGCCGGACTTGCGCACCCCGTCGGCCACCTCCGGCGCCCAGCGCCGGGCCAGTTCCTTGAGGGTGCTGACATCGATGTGGCGGTAGTGGAAGTAGGCCTCCAGATCCGGCATCCAGCGCGCCAGGAAACGGCGGTCCTGGCAGATGCTGTTACCGCACATCGGCGAGGTGCGCGGCGGCACGTGCTGCTTGAGGAATGCCAGCACCTGCGCCTCGGCCTCCGCCTCGGTCACCGTGCTGGCCCGCACCCGCTCGGTCAGCCCCGAGCGGCCGTGCTGTCGGGTGTTCCACTCGTCCATGCCATCGAGCAGGGATCGATCCTGGTGGATGGCCAGCACCGGCCCCTCGGCCAGCGTGTCGAGGTTGCTGTCGGTGACCACCACCGCGATCTCGATGATCCGGTCGCGACTCGGATCCAGACCGGTCATCTCAAGATCGATCCAGATCAGATTCCATTCAGAGAAACCCATACGTGTGCTCTCGCCTGCGCGTGAGTGGTTCAGTCTAGCATCGGCGCCGAGCCCGGGCGTCACCAGGTCTCCGGCTCGGCCGGGGGCTCCAGGTCGGGCATCTCCACCTCGGGGCCCGCCTCCTCCCCGTCGTCGTCCGGCGCCTCCTCGGCCTCGCCGTCGGCCTCCGCCGCCTCATCCTCATCGACCTCCGGGACCGTCTCCTCGACGTCGTCGAGCCCCTGCTCGATCCGCCGCTCCTCCGGGGTCAGCAGCTCCCGCGGCCGGCGCGGCAGGGCATCCAGGGCGTGCTCATCGGGGTCCATGCGCCGCTCGCGCTCGGCGATGCTCGCCACCGCCGCGCGGCTGAGCAGGACGACGGAGATGCGGCGGTTGATGTCGGCCCGGGGGTCGTCCGGGTCGGCGGGGATGGTATCGGCGTAGCCGACCACCTGGCCGATGCGCCCCGCGGGCAGCCCCCCGTCCACCAGCGTCTGCCGAGCGGAATGGGCCCGGTCGGTGGACAGCGACCAGTTGTCGTAGTCGTCCCGGGCAAACGGCCGGGCGTCGGTGTGACCGGAGAGCGAGACCGGATTGGGCACCTCCTCGAGCACACCGGCCAGGGCACGGAGGATCTCCTCGGTGTGGTCCTTGGGGTCGGCGCTGCCGAGTTCGAACATCGGCCGACCGTCGTGGTCGACCAGCTGGATGCGCAGACCGTCGTCGGTGATATCGAGCATGATCTGATCGGCGTACTCGGCCAGGTCCGGGTCGTCCATCACCGCATCCTGGAAGCGCTCGGCCAGATCCTGCATCTCCTCGGCCCGAATGAACCCGCCCTCGCCCAGGGGCATGCCCTCCAGGTCAATGGGCGCGCGGCGCTCGCCCTCGAAGTCGATCACGTCGCGGGCCGCCGGCGGATGGGCCGCCTGCGGATCCCGGAAGTACTGGCCGATGCCCTTGCGCTGATCATCGTCCAGGGCGAGCAGCAGCCAAAGGACCAGGAAGATGGCGAACATCGCCGTCATGAAGTCGGCGAAGGCGATCTTCCACGAGCCGCCGTGGTGCTCGTCGCCGTGCTTCGCCACCTTCTTGATGACGACCGGGCGGGTCTTGTTCTCCTCGACCATGCCCCGGGGCTGCCCTTAAGCGTCCTGACTGCGGGCGGCCTGCATCTTCACATGCTCCTCGAGCTCGAAGAAGGTCGGTCGCTCCGCCTCGAACATCGCCTTGCGGCCGAACTCCACCGCCACCACCGGCTTGTAGCCGTTGAGCACGGCCAAAAGGGTCAGCTTGATGGTCTCCAGGAACTTGGTCTGCTCCTGCGCCCGGTGCTCCATGGCCTGGCCCAGCGGGCCGACGAAGGCGTAACCGGCGAAGATGCCGGTGAAGGTGCCGACCAGCGCCGAGGCCACCAACCCGCCGATGGTCATCACGTCCTCGTCCAAAGAACCGAGGGCGATGACCACGCCGAGCAGCGCGGCGATGATGCCGAACCCGGGCATGGCGTCGGCCACCTTGTTCACCGCGGCCGCCGGGTGCGACGCCTCCTTGTGGTGGGACTCGATCTCCACGTCCATGAGGTTCTCCATCTCGAAGGGGTTCATGTTGCCCCCCACCATGAGACGGAGGTAGTCGCAGAGGAACTCCAGGGCCACGTGGTCGTTGAGGATGCGCGGGTAGGACTTGAACAACTCGCTCTCGTGGGGGTTGTCCACATCGTCCTCGATGGAGAGCAGCCCGTCGCGCTGGGCGCGCTGGAAGATCTCGTAGAGCAGCGCGAGCAGATCCATGTAGTGCTCGCGCCCGTAGGGCGCTCCGCCGGGGATCTTGGGGATGGTGCTCAACACCCGCTTGATGACCTTCAGCGGATTGGCGATCAGGAAGCCGCCGATGGCCGCGCCGAAGATGATCAGGAATTCGTACGGCTGCCAGAGGATGGCCAGCGGGCCGCCGTGGGCGGCGTAGCCGACGATCACCGAGAAGAATGCGATGGCAGCGCCAATGATAACCAGCATGTGTGCCTGCCTGCCCCCCTGTGGCTGCTGGCTGGAGGATCCGTGGCCGCCAGTCTAACCGATCAACCCTGTCGGGGCAGCGCCCTTTCCATTCCCGGAGCCGTTCAGGGGCCCTACAATGACGCCATGAACAAGGATCCCGAATCCCCGCAGCGGCGCCTGGAGGACTGGGTTGCGGCCATCGGCGAGCCGCGGCTGCCGCGCCTGCCCCGGCACACGCTGGACTATGAGCTGCCGCCGCGCGATCTGGCCGCGCAGATCTACGTGGACCCGGCCCTGGTCCTCGGGCTGATCCGCGACGTCAATACCCACGCCTCGCGCCACCTGGACTCCGGCGTGCACAGCATGGAAGAGGCCGTGCTCCTGCGCGGGGTGCGCAACGTCCGCGCTGTGGCCGACGGGCTGCCCCGCGCCGAATCGGCCCTGACCCGGGCCAACTACCGCGGTTACCTGTTCACCTGCGAGCGGGCCATCCACGCCGCCTGCCAGGCCCGGCGCTGGGCGTGGCAGCTCGCCGATCTGCTGCCCAACGAGGTCTACACCGCCGCGATGCTGCGCCACAGCGCCGAGCTGGTCATGTGGAGCCACGACGAGGGCCGGGTGATGCGCACCATCCACGAGATGGCCCCGGAGCCCGCCTACGCCTCCGAGGCGGAGTACGTCGCCCTGGGCTTCTCCCTGGGCGAACTCAACCTGGCCCTGGCCCAGCAGTGGCAGCTGCCCGCCCTGGTGGCCGAATCCAGCGAGGCGCTGGCCGCCGACACGCGCTCGCCGCGCAGCTGGGCGGTGGGCCTGGCCACCCGGCTGGCCGCCCTGGCCCGCCAGGGCTGGCACCACCCGGAGATGCCGCCGCTGCTCGACGCCCTCGCCGAGCTACTCGAACTCGACGACGAGGCCACCCGGGCGGAGATCTCCGCCGGCGCCGCCGAGGCCGCCGAGCTGCTGCCCTGGAAACCGGTGACCTTCGCCCCGCTGCTGGGCGAGACGGACGAGGACGAGCCGGAACAACCGGCTCGCGCGCCGATCAGCGAGACCTCCGACAACCCCTACCTCTCCGACGGCACCGCCAAGGGCGGCGTCTGCCTGGCGCCGCGTCGCGAGGTCTTCCAACGGGTGCGCCATGAACTGGAGAACCGCGACTACGCGCGCTCCGAGGCGCAGATGCGCCGCCGCCAGGGCCGCGTCTCGCCCCGCGACTGCATCCTCAACCTGGTCCTCACCGGGCTCTACGACGGCCTGGGGCTGAGCCGCGTGCTCTACGCCCAGATGCTCCCGGACGGCGAGACCCTGGCCGGACAGTACGTCCTCGGCGCCGCCGGCGACCCGAACTTCCACCGCTTTCGGGTGGACCTCGCCCGCCCCTCGCTCCTGCAGGAGCTAATGGCGAAGCCGTCGGCGGTGTGGCTGACGCCGCAGCGCTACGAGCGGATCCGGCACCGCGTGCCGCAGCCCCTGCACACCCTCGCCGACGGCCGTTCGGCCTTCCTCGCCGCGGTGTTCGCCAACGGCCGCCCGCAGGGGATGGTCTACGCCGACCGCCACCGCATCGACAACGCCCTCGACGAGCCGAGCTTCCAGGCGTTCCGGCGGCTCTGCGCCCTCGGCGGCCAGCGCCTCGGCGAGCTGTAGCCCACGACCCGCGGCGGCGGCCGCGGCGCTCAGCCCGGCGGCCAGGTCATCTGCCGGCCACCGAGCAGGTGCAGGTGCAGGTGGTGGATCTCCTGCCCGCCCTCGTCCTTGCAGTTGAAGACGGTGCGGTAACCGCGCTCGCTGAGGCCCTCCTGCTCGGCCAGGGTGCGGGCGGCGGTGAACATCTCGTTGAGCAGTTCGCCGTCGTCGGCGGTCAGATCGTGCAGCGTCGGCACGTGGCGCCGCGGGATGATCAGGATGTGGGTCGGCGCCTGGGGATGGAGATCCCGAAAGGCGATCACCTGCTCGCCGCTGTGGACGATATCCGCGGGGAGTTCCCCGGCGACGATCTTGCAGAAGATACAGTCGGTCATCGGTGCCTCCTTTTCCGGCCGATGCTCAGCCCTCGTAATCCCGCCGCCCCATGAAGGCGTGAGAGAGGGTCCCCTGGTCCACCTGCTCCAGCGCGCCGCCCATGGGCACCCCGTGGGCGATGCGCGTGGTGCGCACCCCGCGCTCGGCGGCCAGGCTCTGGACGTAGTGGGCGGTGGCCTCGCCCTCGATGGTGGGATTGGTGGCGAGGATGATCTCTTCGACCTCGCCGGCATCCAGCCGCTGCTGCAGCCGATCCAGCCCGAGCTCTTCCGGGCCGATGCCATCCAGCGGCGACAGCGCCCCGCCGAGGACGAAGTAGAGCCCCTGGAAATCCGTGGCCTGCTCGAGGGCATAGACGTCGGCGCTGCTCTCGACCACGCACAGCAGCGTACGACGGCGCTGCGGGCTGGCACAGAGCCCGCAGCGCTCTTCCTCGGTCAGCAGCCCGCAATCGGGGCAGTGGCCAACGCCCTCCACCGCCCCCTGCAGCGCAGCGGCAAGCTGCCGGGCACCGTCACGGTCGCGCTGGAGCAGATGCAGCGCCATGCGCTGCGCCGTCTTGGCGCCCACTCCGGGCAGACGGCGCAGCCCCTCGACCAGCTCGCGCAGCCGCGGCGAGTAGACGCTCATCGGCTGCCGATCAGAACGGCAGCTTCATCCCCGGGGGCAGGCCCATGCCCTCGGCCATGCCGGACATGCGCTCCTGGCTCTCGCGCTGGACCTTCTGCACGGCGTCGTTGACCGCCGCCGCCACCAGGTCCTCGACCATCTCGCGGTCGTCCTCGAACAGCGAGGGGTCGATCTCGACCTTGCGCACCTCGTTGCGCCCGGTCATGGTCACCTTGACCATACCGGCCCCAGCCTCGCCGCTGACCTCCATGGCAGCGATCTCCTCCTGGGCCTTCTGCATGTCCTCCTGCAGCTGCTGGGCCTGCTTCATGATATTGCCGAGTCCGCCCTTCATCGCCTTCTACCTCGATGCTCGTCTTTACGGATGATTGCTCTCGCCATCGGCCGGCCGCACGCCGTGGAGCTGGCCGTCGAAGGCCTCGCACAGCCCCTGCAGCCCGGGGTCCGCGGCCAGGGCCCGCTCCGCGTCGGCCTGGCGCTCGCGGGCCTGCTGCCGTTCGGCCATCGCCGGCGTCCACCGGGTCGGGCCGATGTCGATGCGCAGGGTGATCGCCTCGCCGAAAACCCGCCCCAGCGCCGTCTGCAGCCGCTCGCGCCGCTCGGCATTGTTCAGGTATTCGTGGCTTTCGTCCAGCCGCAGGATAACACGCTCCCCCTCGCGGCCGACCCACTCGCACTGTCCGGCAAGCATGCGCAGCGGCCCGTCGAGCTCGCCGACGATCCGCGTCCAGCGCGCCGCGCCCTCCTCGTCGTCGCTGGCCGGCTGCGGACCCGCCTCCGCGCCTTCAGCCGGGGGCGGCGCCGACGCCGGAGCCCCATCCCGGGGCGCGGCCGCACCCGACCCCGTTCCCGAGGGCGGCGCGTTCGCCAAAGACGGGCCGGCCCCACCGCCGGCCGCCGCCCCACCACTGCCCGCTGGTACGCTGACCCGCGGCGCCGTCTCGGCGGGGCGGAAGGCGTGCATGCGCAGCAGGGCCATCTCGAAGCCGGTGGCCGGGTCCGGTGCGTAGGGCAGATCGCGGCGGGCATTGACGCCGATCTGGTAGTAGAGCTGCAGATCCTCGGCATCGATGCGCTCGGCCAGCGCCAGCAGCCGATCGCGTTCGGGCTCGTCGTCGCCGATGGCCGAGGGCACCTGCTGCGCCAGGGCCAGGCTGTGCACCGTGGCCACCAGCTCGGCCAGGGCCTCGTCGAAGTCCGCCGCCGCCTCGGCCATCTGCCGGGCAGCACCGATCAGCGCCGCGCCATCGTCATCGGCCAGGGCGGTGAGCACCGCCAGCACGTGGTCGCGTTCGATGGCGCCGAGCATCGCCGCGACCTCGTCGTCCCGGGCCGCCCCCTCGCCGAAGGCCAGCGCCTGGTCGAGCAGGCTCAGGGCGTCGCGCAGGCTGCCGTCGGCGGCGCGGGCCAGGCGAGCGGCGGCGCCGGACTCCACCGTCACGCCCTCTTCTTCAGCCAGCCCCAGCAGCCGATCGCGGATCAGGGTGCTGGAGAGACGGCGCAGGTGGAACTGCAGGCAGCGCGAAAGGACGGTGACCGGCAGCTTCTGAGGATCCGTGGTTGCCAGCAGGAACTTCACGTGGTCCGGGGGCTCCTCCAGCGTCTTCAACAGCGCGTTGAAGCTGTGGCTGGAGAGCATGTGGACCTCGTCGATGAGGTAGATCTTGAACCGCCCGCGGGTGGGCGCGTACTGGACGTTGTCCAGAAGCTCGCGGGTATCTTCGACCTTGGTCCGCGAGGCGGCGTCCACTTCGATCAGGTCGACGAAGCGCCCGGCGTCCAGCTCGCGGCAGCTGTCACAGGTGCCGCAGGGCTCGGCGGTGATGCCCTGCTCGCAGTTCAGGCACTTGGCGAGGATGCGCGCCACGGTGGTCTTGCCGACCCCGCGGGTGCCGCTGAACAGGTAGGCGTGGTGGAGACGGCCATCGGCCAGGGCGTTGGCCAGCGCGCGCAGGACGTGCTCCTGGCCGGCCACCTCTTCGAAGCGGCGTGGCCGCCACTTGCGCGCAAGGGCTTGGTAGGTCATGCCGACGGCGGCTCCGGTTGGGTGGAGGCAGCCACACCAGCCACACCCCGGCGCCCGAGGATCGCTGCTGCCGCTGCTCCCTTCCGGGCCTGACGGGGTTCACAGCGACTCGTCGCGGGGGGACCGGTGCAGCCACCATCGCCTGGCGGAGAGGGAGGGATTCGAACCCTCGGTACCTTTCGGTACACGCGCTTTCCAGGCGCGCTCCTTCGACCGCTCGGACACCTCTCCTGAGTCGCCAATCGCCGTGACGATTGGAACGCGAAAGCATAAGGCATACGGCGGGTGGACGCAAACGCCGCGCCGCGGCCGCCCCCCGCTCCCGGACCCGAAAGAGGGCTTTTTAACATGCTGATCTTGCAACGGGTGCACCGGGCATGTTCTAGTTGAAAAGCATGACCAAGCAAAAAGGCAGCGCATACGCGCTCGCTTCACACCAGCCGTCGCCCGGCCCGGGCCTTGTTCAAGCTACTGATCCCCCAGTGGCCGCGGCACGCGCACCCCTAGCATTGATTGCACCACGCTCCATTCAAACCGACGGATCAGCATGACTGAAAAACTCGTCGTAGAAGACCTCTACAAGATTTTCGGCCCGAAACCCGAGCGGGCCATGGAGCTGCTCAAACAGGGCTACAACAAGGACGACATCTTCCAGCGCACCGGCAACACCGTCGGCGTGCGCGAAGCGAGCTTCACCATCCACGAGGGTGAAGTCTTCGTCATCATGGGGCTGTCGGGCTCCGGCAAGTCGACCATGGTGCGGATGTTCAACCGCCTGATCGACCCGACCTACGGCCACATCTATGTCGATGGCCACGACATCATGGCGATGAGCCAGCAGGAGCTCATCAACATGCGCCGACGCGACATGTCCATGGTGTTCCAGTCCTTCGCCCTGCTCCCGCACAAGACCGTCGCCGAGAATGCCGCCTTCGGCCTGGACGTCTCCGGGCACGGCACCGCGGAGCGACGCGAGAAGGCCCTGCAGGCCCTCGAGGCCGTCGGCCTGGCGGCCAACGCCGACAGCTACCCCGACGAACTCTCCGGCGGCATGAAGCAGCGCGTCGGCCTTGCCCGCGCCCTGGCCACCGACCCCTCCATCCTGCTCATGGACGAGGCCTTCTCGGCCCTCGACCCGCTGATCCGAACCGAGATGCAGGATGAGCTGATCCGTCTGCAGCAGGAGCAGAGCCGCACGGTCATCTTCATCTCCCACGATCTGGACGAGGCCATGCGCATCGGCGACCGCATCGCCATCATGGAGGGCGGTCAGGTGGTCCAGATCGGCACGCCGGAGGAGATCGTCTCCAACCCGGCCAACGAGTACGTGCGCTCCTTCTTCTACGGCGTGGACGTCAGCCAGGTCTACAACGCCGGCGACATCGCCGAGCGCCGCCGGGTCACCGTGATCCAGCGCCCCGGCGTGGACGTGCGCGCCGCGCTCGAGCGGCTCAAGCACTACGCCAGCGACATCGGCGTGGTCATCGACCGCAACCGCCGCTTCCAGGGGCTGGTCTCCGTCGACAGCCTTACCGACGCCATCCGCAGCGGCGGCAGCACCGAATACGGCGACGCCTTTCTCAGTGGCGTGCAGACCATCGCGGCCGACACGGCGATCTCCGACGTGCTCGGGCCGTCGGCCGAGAGCGAGTACCCGCTGGTGGTGGTGGATGACGACGGGCACTACGTCGGCACCCTCTCGCGCAGCCAGCTGCTGCTCACCCTGGATCGCACCCAACAGGCGTAAGGGACAGACATGCAAGATCAACCGGATATCGAGGAACACGAAACCATCGGCCCGATCGATCAGGCCGCCGAGTGGTTCAGCGACAACGTGCTGGACCGGATCACCATCGGCGACTGGATCGAAAACGGTGTCGACTGGATCAGCGACAACCTCGAGCCCCTGCTCGACGGCATCGAGGGGGCCATCCGCGCCCTGGTCGACGCCACCGAGTTCCTCCTCCTCTACCCGCTGTGGGTCGCCGCCTTCTTCCTGGTGGTCGGCGCCTGGCGGACGTGGGGCCGCAAGGCCGGCCTGATCGCCCTCGGCGTGGCCGTGGCGCTATTCGGCATGGGGCTGTTCTCCGAGGCCATCCAGGCGCTGCTCTGGTACCCGCCACCCTGGGTGCTGGCGCTGTTGGTGATCCTGGTCAGCTTCTGGCGCGTAGGCTGGCGCTTCGGCATCTTTGCCGTCATCGCCCTGGCGCTGATCTTCAGCATGGAGCTCTGGCCCGAGACCATCCGCACCCTGTCGCTGGTGGTGGCCTCCTCCATTGCCGCGCTGATCATCGGCCTGCCCATCGGTGTGGCCATGTCGCGCAGCGACCGGGTGGAGATGGTGGTCCGCCCCATCCTGGACCTGATGCAGACCATGCCGCCCTTCGTCTACCTGATCCCGGCGGCGATCTTCTTCGGTCTGGGCACGGTGCCGGGGGCCATCGCCACGCTGATCTTCGCCATGCCGCCGGCGGTGCGCCTGACCAACCTCGGCATCCGCCAGGTCAGCCAGGAGCACGTGGAAGCCGGCCAGGCCTTCGGCTGCACACCGCGACAGCTGCTGGTCAAGATCCAGCTGCCGCTGGCCATGCCGTCGATCATGCAGGGCATCAACCAGACGATCATGCTGGCCTTGTCCATGGTGGTCATCGCCTCCATGATCGGCGCCGGTGGCTTGGGTGGCACGGTGCTCACCGGCATCCAGCGCCTGCAGGTGGGGCTCGGCTTCGAGGGCGGCCTCGCCGTGGTCTTCCTGGCCATCCTGCTGGATCGCATCTCGCAGAGCTTCGGCGAGCGCCGGCACGGCCAGGGGCGCGATTACGGGGCGCTGCTGCGCTGGTTCTTCGGCAACCGGCAGCAGGGCCCGGCCGCCCAGGGCTGAACACGAACCCGGCCCCGTGGCTGGCCCTCCGGGGCCGGCGCGGGGCGGACTGAGGGAAAGCAGCAGAGGAGTGGTACCATGCGACGCAAGCTGACCACCGCGGCGGCCACCGCCGCCATCACCGCCGGCATGGCCTCCGCGGCCAACGCCGACGAGATCCGCATCGGCTGGACGGCCTGGGCCGACGCCGAGTTCATCACGCGGATGGCCGAGGATGTCATCACCAGCGAGTTCAACACCGACGTTGAGCTGGTGCAGACCGACATCGCGCCGCAGTACACCGGCCTCGCCCAGGGCGACATCGACCTGATGCTCATGTCCTGGCAGCCGATCACCCACGAGGACTACATCGAGGAGTTCGGCGACGACATCGTCGATCTGGGCGTCCTCTACGACGACGCCGCCCTGGGCTGGATCGTCCCGCAGTACCTCTACGACGAGGGCCTGACCTCCATCGAGGACCTCAAGGATCCGGAGTGGCAGGATCGCCTCGACGGGCAGATCCAGGGCATCGACCCGGGCGCCGGTCTCACCCGCCTCTCCCATGACGTGATCGAGGACTACGACCTGGACTACAACCTGGTCGAGGCCTCCGACTCCGCCATGACCGCCTCGCTGGCCCGTTCGGCCCGCCGTGACGAGGCCATCGTGGTCACCGGCTGGAGCCCGCACTGGAAGTTCGGCGCCTGGAACCTCGCCTACCTGGAGGATCCGGAGGGCAGCCTCGGCGGCGCGGAGCACATCAACGCCATGTCGCGTGAGGGCTTCCCCGAGGACCACCCCGAGGTGGCGGAGTTCGCTAGCTGCATCAACATCGACATCGATCTGCTCAACGAGTACATGTTCCTCGGCCGCGAGGAAGGCACCGAGACGGCCGTCGAGCAGTTCCTCGACGAGGAGGCCGATCTGGTCGACGAGTGGATCCGTTGCGCCCGCGACTGATCGGCCGGGCGTGACACGGGGCCCGGCCCTTGCCGGGCCCCCGCCGTTTCGGCGAAAGTATTCGGGCACCACGATTCAATAGAGAGCCAAAAAGAGGGAGCACCCATGAACAACAAGACCAAGAGCCTGGTCCTCTCCGGTGCGGCCGTGGCCCTGGCCACGCCGATGTCCTCGGCGCTAGCACTGGACGACGTCCTGAGCTTCGGCGCGTGGGTCAACTACACCTACAACGTGGATAACGACGCCAGCGAGGACCGCCTCGGCGACATCGACTACCCCGCCGGCATCATCTACGCCAACCACCAGCACGGGGACTGGTTCTTCGACTCCGAGCTGCGCTTCGGCTCCGGCAGCTTCCAGTCCTTCAGTGGCGACGACCGCGAGTGGGGCTTCAAGGAGCTGGCCATCGGCCGCCACTACGGCGAGGAGTGGACCATGACCGTCGGCAAGACCGAGGTCCCGTTCACCTACAGCCGCTTCAACTTCTGGCCCGGCGAGCGCCTGGCGCGCGGCTTCGGTGACCAGTACAACCCGGGCATCCGCTTCGACTTCGACCCGGCCAACAACCCGATGGACATGAGCTTCATGTTCATCAAGAGCCAGAACTGGGGTACCGACACCACCTCCCAGGATGACGGCGCCGACGTGGGTGCCATCGGCCAGCACTGGGGCAGCAACGAGACCTACCACAAGATCAACACGCTGGTTGCTGACCTTGGCTTCACCCAGGGCAACTTCCGCCACGGCGCCTCCTTCCAGGCCGGTCAGCTGGCCAACCAAAACTACGAAGACGACGACGACGAGATTACGGCAGCCGAAGAGATCGAGACCCACTGGGCCGCCGGTCTGTACACCGAGGGCAACATCGGCGCCTGGGACCTCGCCGGCCAGGTTGTCCACTACGACCAAGGCGACGCGGACACCTTTGAGAGCGCCTTTGAGGAAGAAGACATCGACACCGGCACGGGCGACGATCAACTTGACGTCCGCACGCAAGGCGCAGGCCAAGTCATGATGCTCAGCGCCGGGTTCAACGCGGGTGACTGGTACCACTACGGCGACCTCACCGGCCGCTCCCCGGACAGCGATTTTGACAACCTGGACGACACCTACGACCTGGTCCTCGGCAGCCGCTACAACTACGGCCCGGGCTGGATCTACGCCGAGCTGCAGCTGGAGAACATCACCGGCGAAGACGACGGCATCACCGGCGATGGCGACCCCGGCGACCGCGATTCCACCCAAGAGGTCCACCTGACCATGGACTACTACTTCTAAACCCATCCGGGGCTAGAAGCATGTAGCCACCTGCAAGGGCGCGGCCTCGGTCGCGCCTTTGCTGTTTGTGGGCTACTGCTTGGGCTGCCCAAAGATCCCCCGCGGTCTGAATTGACTCTCCGGGGAGCCTTTGCGAGGCTTTTGCCGTACCCCGCACTGCGACAACCCTGCGTGCGGGTCCTCGTCAGCCACAGGGAGCTTCACCCGTGACCGATCCCGAGAACACCAACCCCAAAGAGGTGAAGAAGGAGATCGAGGAGCTCGAACAGGCGTACGAGACCGACCACGAGATCGGCGAGCAGAACATCACCCCAGAGATCAAGCCCATCGGGCTGGCCCTGGATCTGCACAACCCGGTCTTCATCGTCAGCTCCGCGCTCATCTTCGTCTTCCTCATCGGCACCCTGATCTTCACCGCCCCCGCCCAGGAGGCCCTGGAGGGCGTCCGCGGCTGGGCCACCAGCAACTTCGACTGGTTCTTCCTCACCGCCGGCAACATCTTCGTCCTCTTCTGCCTGCTGCTGATCATCCTGCCGCTGGGCAGCATCCGCATCGGCGGACAGGACGCCAAGCCGGACTTCTCGCGACTGTCCTGGTTCGCCATGCTCTTTGCCGCCGGCATGGGCATCGGCCTGATGTTCTGGGCGGTGGCCGAGCCGGTGGGCTACTACACCGAGTGGTTCGGCTCGCCGTTCAACATCGAGGGCGGGACCGATGAGGCGGCGAAGGCGGCCATGGGTGCCACCATGTACCACTGGGGCCTGCACCCGTGGGCGATCTACGGCGTCATGGCGCTGGCCCTGGCCTTCTTCACCTACAACAAGGGGCTACCGCTGACCGTGCGCTCGGTCTTCTACCCCCTGCTCGGTGAGCGGGTGTGGGGGCCGCTGGGCCACATCATCGACACCGTGGCGGTGCTGGCCACCATCTTCGGCCTGGCCACCTCCCTGGGCTTCGGCGCCCAGCAGGCGGCCAGCGGCCTGAGCTACGTCTTCGAGGCCGTACCCGATACCCTGGCCACCCAGGTCGCCATCATCATCGGCGTTACGGTGGCGGCGCTGATCTCCGTGCTGCGCGGCATCGACGGCGGCATCAAGCTGCTCAGCAACCTGAACATCAGCCTGGCCGGGCTGCTGATGCTCTTCGTGATCATCGCCGGTGGCGCCATCGCCTTCGTCACCCAGCTCTGGCACACCACCGCCGCCTACGCCGGCGACTTCTTCGCCCTCTCCAACCCGGTCGGCCGCGAGGACGAGACCTTCCTCCAGGGCTGGACGGCGTTCTACTGGGCGTGGTGGATCAGCTGGTCGCCGTTCGTCGGCATGTTTATCGCCCGGGTCTCCCGCGGGCGCACCGTGCGCGAGTTCATGACCGCGGTGCTGATCGTGCCCACGGTGGTGACCGTCTTCTGGATGAGTGCCTTCGGCGGTGTGGGCCTGCAGCAGGCCATCGAGGGCATCGGCGCGCTGGCCGACGGCATCGGCGCCGACGAGTCCATGGCCCTGTTCCACATGCTCGAGCAGCTGCCCTGGACCCTGCTCACCGCCTCGGTGGCGGTCTTCCTGGTGCTGGTCTTCTTCGTGACCTCGTCGGACTCCGGTTCGCTGGTCATCGACAGCATCACCGCCGGCGGCAAGACCGACGCCCCGGACGCCCAGCGCGTCTACTGGGTGGTGCTCGAGGGCCTGATCGCCGGTGTGCTGCTGTTCGTCGGCGGTGACGCCGCCCTCAGCGCCCTGCAGGCAGGGGCCGTTTCGGCCGGACTGCCGTTCACCGTGATCCTGCTGCTCATCTGCCTGAGCCTGCTCATCGGGCTGCGCCACGAGCGCCGCCTGATCAAGCTCAGCCAGCAGGTCTAGAACCGGCGCCCCCGGGCGCCCGCAACCGCCCCCGGTACCCGGTCGGGTATCGGGGGTTTTTCGTCGCTCCGACCGCACCCGCCCCGGGTGCTAGAATCAGAGTCTCACTCACGCCCCGGCAACCGCTTCATGGCCCACTGGCGAACGCTCTCCGGACTCTTCGGCCCGCGCTGGCGTCACCCGGACCCGGCCACCCGTCGTCGCGCCGCTATGGACCTCGATCCCAACCAGCCGGAGACCGCCGAGGCCCTGGCCGCCCTGATCGACGACCCGGCCCCGCCGGTGCGCGAGGCCGCCGCCAAGCGCTGCAGCGACCTGGCCACCCTGCGCCGGCTTAGGCGCCACGACCCGGACGCCAGCGTCCGCACGGCCGCCACGGTCCGCTACCGCCAGCGGCTGGTGGGCGACGCCGCCCCGGAAGCGGTAACCGCCGAGCTACGCCACTGCGACGACCCCACGGTGGCCGCACACATCGCCCAGCAGGGCCGCACCCCGGCGGTGCGCCGCGCCGCCCTCGCCCAGTTGGACCAGGCGCCGGTGCTCCGGGAGGTGGCCCTCCACGACGACGACCCCGAGACCCGGCTGCACGCCGTCGAGCAGCTCTCCGATCCCAAAATCCTGCGCGACCTGGCCGAACGCGCGCGCAGTCTGGCCCCGGAGGTGGCCGAGGCCGCGGAGCGGCGCCTGAACCCGCCGGCACCGCCCACCACCGAGGGGCACACCGCCACCACAGAGACCGACGCGGCCCCCGCCGCCGACCACGACGATCCGGCACCGGCCACGGGCGCCGCCGCCTCGCTGGCCAACGCCATGACCGGCCTCGCCGAGGGCGGCTGGTGGCCCGGCTACCACACCCGCCGCCGGGCGCTGATGGCCCGCTGGCGGGAACTGGACGAGCCACGGCCGCCGGCACTCAGCGAACGCTTCCGCCAGGCCACCCAGGCCGCCCTGATGCAGCAGCCGCGCAACCACGGCGGCGACGCCACCCGCACCCGCCTGCAGCTGGAGCAGCTGCTCACCGAAATCGAGGGTCAGGAGGATCCGGCCCGCGCCGCCGGGCAGCGCTTGGAGGCGCTCAGCCGCAGTGTCGCCGAGCTCGCCGGCGACCACCCCGACGAGGCCCGCGCCCGCATCCTCCTGCAGCGCCTGGGCCGGCGGATCCCCCAGCTCCGCCCACGCCGCCCGGCGGGCGGCGCGGTGCGCCCGCCCCGTCGGGCCGGCGACCAGTGCGACCTGGCCGCCGTGGCCCGCAGCCTGGCCGAGGCCGAGGAGGCCATCGCCGGCGGGGACCTGCGGCGGGTCCGCCAGGCCCTGGCCGAGGCGCAGCGGCTGGTGGGGCCACCGCCCGGCGGCGAGCCGCCGCCGGGCTGAACCGACGGCGGCCTGGCCGGTTCAGCGGATCAGGCGGCGGCGGAAGAGGTACGAGGCCACCGTGAAGGCGGCCGCGATGTAGCCCAGCGGCACCAGCAGGTGGAGCAGCGCGCCCGGGGCCAGGCCCTCGCCCACCGCCAGCGGCCGGACCACCTCGACCATGTGCGCCAGCGGCAGCAGGTAGGCCAGCCCGGCGACCAGCGCCGGCAGCTGCTCGATGGGGAAGAAGACCCCGGAGAGGAGCAGCATCGGCGTCAGGACCAGCGTGAAGTAGTAGAGGAAGAAGTCGTAGCTCGGCGACAGCGCGGTGATGATCAGCGCCATGCTGGCGAAGGCCAGGGCGGCGAGGAAGACCACCGGCAGCGCCAACAGCATGCCGGGCAGACTGAGGATGCCCAGGGCCACGGCGACGATGCCGATGGCCCCGGCGCTGAGCAGCGACTTGCTCGCCGCCCACACCGCCTCGCCGAGGACGATGTCGTCCACCGACAGCGGCGCACCGAGCATCGCCGCCCAGGTCTGCTGGGTCTCCATGCGCGTGTAGGCGGAGTACAGCGCCTCGAAGCTGGAGGTGAACATGGCGCTGGAGCAGACGATGCCCGAGGCGATGAAGACGATGTACGGCATCCCGGAGTCGAGATCGCCGATCAGCGCCCCGAGCCCGTAGCCGAAGGCCAGCAGGTAGAGCACCGGCTCGCCGAAGTGGCCCAGCAGCGACGGCCAGATCAGCCGGCGCCAGACGCGGAAATTGCGGCGCCAGACCGGGATGAAGCGCAGGCTCGGGCGCGGCAGCCAACGGTCGCGCTCGGAGGGCGGATCCGCCTCCGCCGAGGCGATCTCCACGCGTTCGCTCATGGGTCACTCCCTCAGCTCGTGGCCGGTCAGATGCAGGAAGACGTCCTCGAGGTTGGTCGGGCGCTGCAGGTAGGTCAGCCCCTGCTCGTGCAGGGCGCCGGCCACCGGCGCCGGGTCGTCGGCGTAGAGCAGCACCGTCTCGCCCACCTCACGCACCCGCGCCGCACCGGAAAGCCCCGCCCGACCGAGCCAGGCCCGCGCCTCGTCGCCGCGCAGCTCCACCACGTAGCGCTCCAGGTGGCTGCGCGCCAGCGCCGCCGGGCTGTCGCAGTCGATGATCCGGCCGTGGTCCATGATCGCCAGCCGGTCACAGAGGCGCTCGGCCTCCTCCATGTAGTGGGTGGTGATCACCAGGGTCCGTCCCTGCTTCTGCAGCGCCCGCAGCTTCTGCCAGATGTTCTGCCGCGCCTGGGGGTCGAGCCCGGTGGAAGGCTCATCGAGGACCACCAGATCCGGGTCGTTGACCAGCGCCCGGGCCAGGGTCAGGCGGCGTTTCATGCCGCCGCTGAGTGAGGCGATGGGGGCATCCGCCTTGCCCTCCAGGGCGGCGAAGGCGAGCAGCTCGTCCACCCGGGGCCGCGCGGCCTCGCGGCCGAGGCCGTGGTAGCTGGCGTAGGTGAAGAGGTTCTCGCGGACGGTGAAGTCCGGATCGAGGTTGTCGATCTGCGGCACCACCCCCATGCGCGCGCGCATCGCCCGGGCGCGCGCCGGCACCGGCTCGCCGAGGACCTCCAGCGTGCCGCCATCCGGCGGCGTGACGCCGAGGATCATGCGCAGCGTGGTGGTCTTGCCGGCGCCGTTAGGTCCGAGCAGCCCGAAGCACTCGCCGCGGGGGACATGCAGATCGATGCCATCGACCACCGTCGTCCCGCCGTAGCGCTTGAGCAGCCCCTCGGCCCGGAGCGCCGGCCCGGAGGCGTCGGATTCGTTCACCATAGAGCCATCCCGCATCGCTGGAAGCCGACGATGGTACACGCTGCGGCGCCGCGCCGCAGCCCGCCGGCCCGGTCACTCCGCCGCCGCGTCCAGGCGCTGCGCCACCCGCGCCAGCGCCTCCGGGGTGTTGATGTTGACCAGTGCCGCCGCCTGATCGTCGAAGTCCGCCGCGGCCACCCGGTGGCGCGCCAGCCAGCCGTGGACGCGGCGCTCGCCGGCGGCCAGGGCGGCGTCGAGATCGGCGCACAGGCGGCGCTTGAGCAGCGCGAAGACTGGCTGCAACCGACCCTCCAGCCGGGCCACCGCCAGCTCGGCGTCGGCGGCCTCCAGGGCATCGGTGAGCCGCGCCGCCAGATCATGGGGCAACAACGGTGCATCGCAGGGGACCACCAGCACGCGCTCCGTCCGCGCGCAGGCCAGGGCGCTGGCCATACCCGCCAGCGGCCCCAGCCCGCCCGGGGGGCGGTCGCCGTCCACCGGTACCCCCAGGGCCCGGTAGCGCGCCGCGTGGCGGTTGGCGTTGATGCGCATGGCCGCCACCTGCGGGGCCAGTCGGGTCAGCACATGAGCGGCCAGCGGCCGTCCGGCCAGCGGCACCAGCCCCTTGTCGCGGCCGCCCATGCGCCGGCCGCTGCCCCCGGCCAGGACGACGCCGGTGATCCGGGCATCGGCAGCGGGCGGCGCCATCGCCAACAAGGCCGGCTAGCGCTGCAGCCCCTCAAGGGGCTGTACCTGCACGGTCTCCCCCGCCGCCACGTCGCCCCGCTCCGCCTCGAGGACGATCAGGCAATCGGCGTGGACCAGCGAGGTCAGCATCCCCGAACCCTGGGCCCCGGTGGAGCGCACCTGCACGGCACCGTCGGCGCCGGGCTCGAGGATGCCGCGCTGGAATTCGGTGCGCCCGGGGCGCTTGCGCAGGCGCTCGGCGGCGATCACCGGCAGCTGGACCGGCTGCAGGGTGCCGGCCTCGCCCATCAGCCGGCGCAGGGCCGGCTGGACCAGCTGGTAGAACGTGGCCGCCGCCGAGACCGGATTGCCCGGCAGGCCGAAGAAGACCGACTGGCCGACGCGGCCGAAGGCCAGGGGCCGCCCCGGCCGCACGGCCACCCGCCAGAAGGCCACGTCGCCGGCGCAGTCGACGGCATCCTTGACCGTATCCGCCTCGCCCACCGAGACCCCGCCGGTGGTGATCACCGTATCGGCGTAGCAGCCGAGTTCGCTCAGGGCCGCCTTGAGCGCCCCCACGTCGTCGCCGATGACGCCGGCGTCCAGGGCCTCGACACCGAGCCGGCGCAGCGCGGCGCCGATCAGGTGGCGGTTGCTGTCGTGGATCTGCCCCGGCCCCGGGGTCTGGCCCGGGGCGCAGAGCTCATCGCCGGTGGAGAGGAAGGCAACCACCGGACGCCGGTGGACCGCCACCTCGACACAGCCCAGGGAGCCGAGCACCCCCACCTCCTGCGGTCGCAGGCGCCGTCCGGCGCCGAGCGCCACGCTGCCGGCGGCCAGGTCCTCGCCGGCACGGCGGATGTTGGTGCCGGCGGCGACCGGTCCGGGCACGACAACCTCCGCCCCCTCCATGCGCTCGACCTGCTCCTGCATGACCACGGCGTCGGCGCCGGGTGGCACCGGCGCGCCGGTCATGATGCGCACGCACTCACCGGCGGCCAGCGGCTGCTGGCGCGCCTGCCCGGCTAGCACGCAGCCCACCTCGCGCAGGGGCACCGCCCCCTCGCCGGGCACATCGACGCTGCGCACCGCATAGCCGTCCATGGCGGCATTGTCGGCCCCGGGCACATCCAGCGGGGCGTGGATGTTCTCCGCCAGCACGCGCCCCAGGGCATTGCCCAGGGCGACCCGCTCCTGCCCGATCAGCGGGGCGACCTCGTCGAGGATGCGCCGCCGCGCCTCGGACAGGGGCAAGCCGCCAGCGTGGTGCCCCCCGGCCGCCGTCCCCTTCGCTTCACTCATCGAATCCGGTCTCCCTCCTGATGCCTGCACGCCTCACGACGGTTCATCCTCCTCGCCGTCCAGCTCGGCCAGCTCCTCGACCACCTCGGAGGCACGGGCCGGGTGCCGCACCCGCGCGACGTGAAAGAGCGCATCGCCCTCATGGACCAGCGGCAGATTGGTGCGGCCAATCACGATCCCGTCGAAGGCCGCCTCGGCCCGGGTCTCGCCGTCGCCGAAGGGATCGGAGATCAGCCCCAGCTGCTCGCCGCGGCGCACCCGCTGGCCCAGCTGCACCGTGGTGCGCAGGATGCCGCTGCTCTCCGTGCGCACCCAGCGCGTGTTCTCCACCTGCACCGGGCGGCGCGGCGGGTATTTGCGCTTGACCCGCGGCAGCATGCCCAGCTCGCGCATCACGCCGGTGATCCCGCGCACGCCCAGGCGGATGCAGTCCTCGTCGAAGCGCAGCGCCTCACCGGCCTCGTAGAGGAGCACCGGGATGCCGCGCTCGTCGGCGGCGTGGCGCAGCGAACCATCACGCAGGTCGGAGTTGATGATCACCGGCGCCGAGAAGGCCCGGGCCAGATCGAGGGTACCCGGGTCATCGAGGTTGGCGCGGATCTGCGGCAGGTTGGTGCGGTGGGCGGTACCGGTGTGCAGATCGATGGCGTGGGAGGCGCGCTCCAGGACCTGGCTCATGAACAGATGGGCCAGCCGCGCGGCCAGCGAGCCACCCGCGCTGCCCGGGAAGGAGCGGTTGAGATCGCGCCGGTCGGGCAGGTAGCGGGTCTGCGCCAGCACCCCGAAGACGTTGACGATGGGTACCGCCAACAGCGTACCGCGCATCCGGCGCAGCTGCGGCAGGGCCAGCACCCGGCGGATGATCTCGATGCCGTTGATCTCATCGCCGTGGATGGCCGCGCTCAGACACAGCGTGGGGCCGTCGCGGCGGCCGTGGACCACGTGCACCGGCATGCCCACCGGGGTGTGGGTGTAGAGCTGCGCCACGTCCAGCTGCACCGTGCGCCGCTCCCCCGGCGGCACGGCCTGCTCGTTAATGATAAAAGGCGCGCGCCGGCGTCGGGCCATCAGCCCCTCCGGCCCTTGGTCCCGGTCTTGCCCGGCTTGCGGTTGCGCTCGATGAACTCGATGATCATCCCGGCGACATCCTTGCCCGTGGCGGTCTCGATGCCCTCCAGACCCGGCGAGGAGTTGACCTCCATGATCACCGGACCGCTGTTGGCCCGCAGTATATCCACACCGCAGACGTTCAGGCCCAGGACCTTGGCGGCCTTCACGGCCGTGGCCCGCTCCTTGGGGGTGATGCGCACCAGCGTGGCGCTGCCGCCGCGGTGGAGATTGGAGCGGAACTCGCCCTCCTTGCCCTGGCGCTTCATGGCCGCGACCACCTTGCCGCCGACCACCAGGCAGCGGATATCGGCGCCGCCGGCCTCCTCGACGAACTCCTGGACCAGGAAGTGCGCCTTGAGCCCGCGCAGGGCCTGTATGACGCTGGAGGCGGCCTTGCGCGTCTCGGCCAGCACCACACCGATGCCCTGGGTCCCCTCGAGGAGCTTGATCACCACCGGCGAGCCGCCGACGAGCTGCATCAGGTCGTCGGTATCGTCCGGGGAGTGGGCGAACCCGGTCGCCGGCATCCCCACCCCCTCGCGGGAGAGCAGCTGCATGGAGCGCAGCTTGTCCCGCGAGCGGCTGATGCCCTGGGACTCGTTGAGCGGATAGGTGCCGAGCATCTCGAACTGCCGCAGGACCGCCGTGCCGTAGAAGGTGACCGAGGCCCCGATGCGCGGGATCACCGCATCGTAGGGCTCGAGCTTCTGCCCCTTGTAGTGGATCTCCGGGTTGCTGGTGGCGATGTTCATGTAGCAGCGCAGGGGATCGATCACGCGGATCTGATGCCCGCGGCTCTGCGCCGCCTCGATCAGCCGGCGCGTGGAGTAGAGCCGCGAGTTGCGCGAGAGCACGGCGATCTTCATACGGTTTCAGCGTCTCCTCATCGGGTCGCGGTGACACGGGGGCGGAGCGCGGCCCGCCCAGTCAGGTAGGAGGCTTCGGGGTCGACCACGAAACGGCCGGCCATGGCCGTTCGGCCGAGCAGCATGCGAAAGCGCATGGTGTCCCGATCGGTCAGGGTGAGTTCCGCCCGCCAGCGGATTCCACCCAGCTCGAGCAGGGTCGCGATTACCCAGCGCGACTCCCGGTGGCCGCCGGAGTCGGCCACCACCCGACGATCGACCACCGGGGCCTGGCACCAGAGCTCCGGCTCGCTGGAGCGCTGGCGGGGGTGGAGGCCGAAACCCACCCAGGTCTGTCCGTCGCGCTCGAAGGGCTCGATGGCGAAGGTGTGCAGCGCCGAGGTCCGCGCGCCGGTGTCCACCTTCGCCTTGAGCCGGCGGATATCCAGCTCCGGCAGCGCCACCCACTCGCGCCAGCCGATCCGTTGTCGTTCAGTCACGAGCGGACTCCCTGCCAGTCGGCCGCGGCGGTCCGGGGAGGATGGCGTTGCGCGCCGCCGCGTAGTCGGCGTAGCCGCCACGCGTCTGGCGCAGGTGCGCCTCGAGCAGCGGCACGCCGGAGACCCGCAGCAGCAGCCCGGTCATCAGCAGCGGGGCGAAGACCGTCCACCAGCCGCCGGCCGCTGCGGCCAGCCCCCACAGCCCCCAGGCCACCAGGATCTCGCCGAAGTAGTTGGGGTGGCGGCTGTAGCGCCACAGGCCACGGTCGCAGACGGCACCGGCGTTGCGAGGATCGGCCCGGAAGCGGGCCAGCTGGGCGTCGGCCACCGTCTCGTAGAGCCAGCCGATGAGAAAGACCAGCGCGGCGGCCACCCCGAGTGGCGACGTCCACGCCGCGGCATCGCCCCGGGCGATGGCGTGGAGCAGCGGCGCCGCCGCCAGCCACAGCACCACTGCCTGGAGGCCGAACACCGTCACCAGGCTGCGCCGGGCCCAGCCGGGCCCGCCGGATCGGCGCAGCGCGGCGTAACGGGCGTCCTCGCCCGCTCCCCAGCTGCGCCAGGTCAGATAAAGGCTGAGCCGCCCGCCCCACAGCGCCACCAGGGCGACGATCCACCAGCCGTGGGCCGGGAACCCGGCCAGCGCCTGGTAGAGCAGCGCCAGGAGCACGAAACCGGCACCCCAGAAACGGTCCACCAGACTGGCGTCGCCGGTTCGCAGGCTGTACGCCCACACGGCGGTCATCAGCAGCAGCACGGCGCCCAGACCGGTCACGGCACTGACGAGCATCGGCCCCCTCCCCGGGGTCACGGCGAGACACCCGCGTAACGTAACCTCAAAAGCTGGCGCCGCCAATGACGGGGCAGGTACCCTGAGCCGCCAGCGCTGGCGCGCTCTCTCGGCCGCGCCTCCGCTGTCGGCCGTCGCCACACCCGCGAGGAGGATCATCGACCCATGCGCATGCTGATCTCCGCCCTGGTGATGTTCGTCATCATCATGGTCGTACTGGCCTTCGCCCGCGAGCATCTGCGCCCGGCCCAGGAGGCGGATCTGCGCCTGACCGAACTCACCGCCGAGACGCCGCGCGAGGAGCTGGAGGACCGGCTGGAGAAGGTGGAATTCGAGTGCACCGATGACGAGACCGGCCTGGAGACCGGCGAGCGGGTCTGCTTCGCCCCGGTCAGTCGCGCCGACGATTACGCCGCCGACTACCTGGCGCTGTTCTTCGACAGCGACAACGCCCTGGCCGCAGTGAACGTCGTCCTCGACCCGGCCGAGCACGACGCCAACCACGAGCGCCTGCGCGAAGCTCTCGGCGAGCCGGACCGGCGGATCGAGGACGCCTTCACCTGGCTCGTCTGGGACCGCGACGAGCACCTGATCCTCACCCAGGAGGAGGTGCCGGACGCGGAGGCCCCCACCCTGATGTGGTTCCGCAACGCCGATTTCATGGAGCGGCTGCTGCCGCGCTAGGGCTGCCCGCGGGCACATCGGCCAGCACCAGCCGCTCGCCCCACGGCGGCTCGGCATCGGCCCAGGCCGGCGGCACCACCCACAGCAGCGGCCACGGCGGGCGGAACCGCACCGGCCCCTGGAGGTCGGTGAGCACCACCGCCTGATCCGGGGCGTGGCGGTCGGCCTCCTCGAGCAGCGGGGTGAAGTCCGTCCCACCCCCGCCGTGGAAGGTCAGCTCGGCCCGTGGCGAGTCGCCCGGGGCCAGGTGCACCACCCGGCGCACCCGGTCGTCGCCGACGATCACCACCAGCTGCGCCTCGCTGCGCCGGGTGATGGCCGTCAGCTCGCTGGCGAAGCGCTCCAGCAGGGCGTCGTCGATGGACCCGGAGGCGTCCACCACCAGCGCCAGCCGCGGCACCCGCCGCGCCGTGACCACCCCCGGCTCCCAGGGCATGCGCCGGCCGCCGGCGGTCCGGCCGCGGTTAGCCAGCCACGAGCGCGCCGGGCGCGACCAGGAGCGCTCCGGTAGCCGCGCCAGCCCGCGGGCCAGGCGGGTGCGCAGGATGTGCTCCCAGGGCGTACGCGGCGTCGGCCGATCGGCCAGCAGCCCGCGCAGCATGGAAAAGGCGCCGTCATCGGCGTGCGCCCGCAGCAACCGCTCGGACCAGGCGCGGGCCTGCTCTGCGGCCACCTCCGGCACCTCGCCCTCGGCAGGCAACAGGTCGGTCCCGGCGCCGGCGGCCAGCTGGCGCAGCCGCGCTGCCCGCGGGCCATCGCTGCGCCCGGTGCCCTCCTCGCGCCGGCCCGAGCTCGCCGCCCCGCCCTGCTGCCCGGCCCGGCCCCGGTCCTCGCTGCTGCCCCCGCGCCGATCGTCCACGGCGCGGTAGAGGCGCTCCACGTCCCACTCCAGCAGCGCGCGCTCGGGGGTGGCGGCGTCATCCGGCAGCACCTCGCTCAGCACCCGCTCCAGGGTCACCGCCCCGGCGGGCAGCTCCAGCCACTCCAGATGGCCGAGGGTGGTGTTCACCAGGGCGTCGGCGCAGTGGTTGAACAGCGCCGGATCGACATCGCCCAGGACCCCGGCCAGGGCCTCCCGGCGCTGCGCATGGCGCAGGGCGACGTGGAGCACCTCGTGGGCCACCCAGCCGACCTGCTGCGCCCGCGGCAGTCCGGCGAAGGCCGGCGCGTAGTAGAGGGTGCGGCCGTCGTTGACCACCGGCGCGCCCAGGTCGTCGGCCGCCACGTCCTGGTGATGGGCCCAGAGGGCCAGCCCGCCGGTGCCGGGGGCCTGCTCGACCATCACCCGGATCGCCGCCGTGCCGCGGTGGGTGTACGGCTCACTCGCCATCGGCCTGGCGCTCGGCCATGTAGCGCTGGTACGCCTCGCTGCGCAGGATCGCCCCCTCCAGGCCCCAGGCCAGGCCGCGCTGGAAGAGCAGCTCCATGGCCAGGGTCTGCGCCTCGCGCGCGGGCAGCGGCGTGCGCCCGCGCATCTCCGGGAACTGCTCGACGATCTCCAGGGCGCGGGTGAGCGTCGGCTCGTCGGTGACCGCCGCCACCAGGCCGTAGACCATGCCGTAGAGGCCATCCAGGCTCTCGGGCAGCAGCGCCGCGGTCTCCGGCCCGGGCCGCGCGGCCAGCAGCCGGGTGACGTCGGCGGCCGCCTGCAGCTCATCGAGCACCCCGAAGAACTCGGCGGCGTTGGCCGCGCCGATGCGCCCCTGCACGAACAGCCGCCGGGCGGTCTCACCCAGATCGGCGCGAAGGACCGCCGAGACATCCTCCCAGCCCCGCGGGCTGGCGCCGACCAGGTGGTCGTTGGCCAGCTGCGTGGCGGTGTCGTCGAGGCGGTCGGCGCGCACCCGCAGGAAGGCCATCACCTCCGGGGCCAGCTCGCGTTCGGCGGCGTAGTCGAGGAACGCCTCCAGGGCCGTCTGCACGTTGAAGTGGAACATGCGATCGGCCAGCGCCGTGCCCATGTCGTGGCTCACCGCCCCCTGGAAGCGGGCATTGCCCGCCGCCACCACCTGCCAGCCGTCGGGCAGCCGGTACGCCCCCACCTTGCGATCGAGGATCAGCGAGTAGGCAGAGATCTGCAGACGCTGATCGGCGGCGGTGAGCTCGTCGAGGAAGAGGATCCCCTCCGGCTGGTCGGCACCGGGGAGGAACTCCGGCGGGAACCACACCGTGCGCTGCTGCTGCTCATCGGCGTAGATCGCCCCGCGGATGTCCACCGGCTCAATGGTGGTCAGGCGCAGATCGACCAGGGGCACGCCGAAGTGTTCGGCCACCTGCGCCACCACCGACGACTTGCCCACACCGCGGGTCCCCCACAGCATGGTGGCCCGCCGGCGCAGGATGGGGTCGGCGAACTGCTCGATCAGCGCCTGCCGCACGGCGGCCACCGAGACCGCCGGGATGTTCATCGGATCAGCCGCCATCACTCCCTCCGTGCCAGGTGCTCGCCTCCAGGGGCCGGGGCAGCGGCGGCCGATCCACCAGCGGCACCTCGGTCCCGGAGAAGAGCAGCGCGCCAATGGCCAGCAGCGGCGGGACGCCGTGGAGCCACGGCGGCATCTCACCCTCGGGCAGGACCACGCCGAAGAGCGGCACCGCGGCGAGGACGAGGAAGAAGATGGTCATCGGCAGCAGCCGCCGGCCCACCACCGCCCAGCGCTGGCGCCGGAAGCGCCGGTGAAAGGCACCCGGGGGCTCGGCGAAGACCGCCGCCAGGTGGGCGATGAGCTGCTCGATCCGAGCCTCGACGGCCGCCCGCCGGCGCGGCTCCTCCCGGGGCAGCGCCCGGGTGCTGCGCCACGCCTTCTGCCGCCAGACCAGCGGCCGCCAGCCCCAGCCGAGGACGGCGATCAGGTCCTCGGGCAGCGACGGCTCGCCCTCGGGGTGGGGCGTGATCTCGATCTGCGCCGGCAGGCCGGCACCCGGGGTGGCGTCGAGCACCACGCGCCGCCCGGCCAGCCGCGCCTCGGCGCCCACAGCCCGCCACCGCGGGTCACCGGGGTCGGCCTCGGAGGCCTTCGCCCAGTAGCTGCGGCCGATACAGACACCGGCGATGCGGACGAACAGCCGGGGGCGCAGCTCCGTAGCCTGCAGGCCGGCGAGCAGGTCGGCGGGATCCCGGCCGTCCAGGGCCAGGCCAGCCCAGGTGCCATCGGCGGCGGTGTAGGTGGCACTGAGCCGATAGAGCCCGGGCTCCCGCTCGGCGAGGACCAGCTGCTCGGTGACCGGCCCCCCGGCGGCGTCCAGCCCCTCGTGGCTGCGCGGCTCGAAGGCGATCTCGCGGTGGGCCCGGTCGCTGGCGGCCAGATCCACGGCCCACCCGGCGGCGCTGAACGGCGCCACCCGGGTGAGGATCTCGTGGTGGGAAAGCGGCTTGACCAAGGCGGTCGTCCCCTGCGCGGGCTGCTCCGCAGTTCAGGGTACGCCCGGCCGGCGGCGCAATGAAGCCACTCGCCGCCGGGGTATCCCACCCGGGCCCTGGCTCGGCCCGCCCTATTCCGGGCGCAGCAGCTTGCCGCTGAGCAGCTTGATCACGGTGGCGACGAAGACCACGGCGATGACCAGCGTGGTCAGCACCACCAGCACCATCACGCCGCGACCGCCGCCGGTCTGGTAGGCCTGGACAAAGTGCTGACTGGCCAGGCAGAAGGCGGCCAGCGGGAAGGTGTACGCCCACCAGGAGGGGTAGTACGGCAGGCGGACGAGCCGCGGCACCTGGATGAGCAGCAGCAGGAAGGTGAACAGCGCCTTGTAGTAGAGCAGCCGACCGACCACCCCGGGATCACCGCCATCGAGCAGCGCCACCCAGGCCACGTAGCCCACCGCCGGCGGGGCCAGGAGCACGAAGAGGGTCGGCAGCAGGAACGCCGGCAGGTTGGGGGCGAAGATCAGCCGGTAGTAGACCAGCGTCATCAGGATCAACCAGAAGAACAGCCCGATGCTGAAGAAGAACCAGGCCACCTCCATGTAGCCGGCCTGCGCCGCCGGGATGGGCACCAGGATGTTGCCCACAGCAGGGATGAACCAGACCGGGTTCAGCGTGCCGAGTTCCAGCTGGCGCTGCATCCAGCTGGTGACGATGGCCAGCATCAGGATCAGGTGCAGCAGCGCCCCACTGCCCCACAGGGCCGTGGACAGCGGCTCCGTCTCGGTCACGATGCCGAGCAGGATCAGCGAGATGGAAACCGCCGGCAGGAAGTTGAGGCGCACCGGGTGGGTGATCTCGCCCCACGCCGCCGATGGGTGCAGGGCCGCCTTGAGGCCGTAACCCACCGCCATGGCGACGAAGCTGACCACCGCCAGCACCACCACGGCCTCGCCCACCCAGGCGGGCCACCCCCAGAGGCTATGGCTCTCGTTCCAGACCATGGCCAGGCCGGCCAGGCCCATGGTGGCGGCAAACAGCGGCAGCGGCAGGTGGGCCAGGCTGACCCGGGCGTTCTCTTCCTGACTCATGCGAGGCTCCTTCAGCTCGGGGTGGTCACCGCATGCCGGCATACATTACGGATCGGGCATATGCTTGTCACGCGCCGTCGCCGTCCAGGCGGAGGGTCACGTGCATCAGCCCCGGGTCGTCGCTGCTCGGCTCGATGCGAAAGCCCATGGCCTGATTGATCTTGAGCATCGGCTCGTTCTCGCGCAGCACCTCGCCGTAGATCTCGCGGATGCCACGGCGCCGGGCGTAGTCGACGATCCGGTGCATGAGCATCGGGCCCAGCCCCATGCCGGCCACCGAGGGGTCGAGCATGATGTCGTACTCCGCCTGCTCCAGGTCGGGATCGGCGCTGATGTGGACCATCCCCAGCAGCGGCGCCCGGCCGGCGATGCCGTCGCGGGTGATGACCAGCGCCATCTCGCGGTCGAAATCGATCTGCGTCAGCCGCGCGGCCATCTCCTGGGGCAGGCTCTTCAGCGCCTGGAAGAAGCGCATGCGCACCTGCTCCGGCGGCGTTCGCTCGACCATGGCGTTGAGCTGCGGGGCGTCCTCGGGCAGCACCGGGCGCAGGTTCAGGCACTGGCCGTCGGGCAGTTCGATGCGCTCGCTGAGCTCCTGGGGGTAGGGGCGGATGGACAGCGAGTCGGCCGGATCCCCGCGCTGGGGCTGGATGCCCACCCCGGCGTCCAGGGCCAGCACCCCGCGGCCGGTGGCCCAGAGCGGGTTGATGTCCAGCGACTGCACGGCGCCGAAATCGATGACCAGCTGCGAGAGCTTGACCAGGCTCAGCGCCACCGCATCCAAATCCGGCTTGCGCAGCCCGCTGTCCACCAGCAGCCCGTAGATCCGGGTGCGCTGCATGATCTCCCGGGCCAGGTGC
This sequence comes from Halorhodospira sp. M38, assembly GCF_022227985.1. Lineage (NCBI taxonomy): Bacteria > Pseudomonadati > Pseudomonadota > Gammaproteobacteria > Chromatiales > Ectothiorhodospiraceae > Halorhodospira > Halorhodospira sp. M38. The sequence goes on along the minus strand of NZ_JAJNQP010000007.1, from coordinate 66,066 downwards.
ATATTCAGCGGCGGCAGCCCGCAGGCCCAGTCGGCGATGGCCTCGGTCTCGGTACCGCCGTGGCCGAAGTAGAGCACCGGCCCGAAGGGCCCGCCGGGGCGCACGCCGAGCGTCAGCTCGAAGGCCCCGTCGCGACGGGTCATCGGCTGCACGGCAAAGCCGTCCACGGCTACGTCGTCGCCGCGAAGCTCGTGCAGGCGCGCCAGCATCGCCTCGGCCTCGGCGCGCACCGCCTCGGGGCTGCCCAGATCCAGGACGACGCCGCCGGCCTGGGACTTGAGCTGCACCTCCGGCGACATCAGTTTCAGCGCCACCGGCTGATCCAGCTCGGCGGCCACCGCGGCGGCGTCCTCCGGGTCGTTGGCGCGGCGGGTTTCCACGCAGGGGATGCAGTAGGCGCTGAGCAGCCGCGCCGTCTGGTACTCGTTGAGGTGGTCGCGGCCGGCGGTCAGCGCCGCCGACAGGATCAGCCGCGCCTGCTCGTAGTCCGGGGTGAAATCCTCGGGCAACGAGGGCGGCGTCTGCATCAGCAGGGTCTGGCTCCGCCGGTACTGAAGCAACCGGCTGTAGGCGCGCACCGCCTCCTCGGGGTAGGCGAAGGCCGGCACCGCCGCCGCGAGCCGCCGCAACCCGGCCTCTCCGGCGGAGGGGTCCCAGGCGGCGAGTACCGGCTTGCGCAGCCGCTTGGCGTGGCGGACCACCACCTCGGCCACGCCCTCGCCGTCGTCGCTGGCGCCCGGCGCCTTGAGTGCCAGGATACCGCTGATGCGCCGGTCCTTGCCGAGGATCTCCAGGGCCCGATCGTAGGCGTCGGCGTCGGCGTCGACGCCCATGTCCAGGGGATTGTGGCTGCTGGCGTTGCGCCGGGCCAGCTCCTGCAGGGCCTCATTGCTCTCCGCGGAGAGCTGCTGCGGACTGCTGTCGTAGCGGCGCAGGGCGTTGCTGGCCAGCAGCCCCATGCTGCGGCTGTTACCGAGGATCGCCAGCGGCCCGTCGCGGCCCGGCACCCGGCTGCTGTCGAGGATCTCGACAGCGCTGAACAGCTCCTCCAGATCGTCCACCCGCACCACGCCGGCACGGCGGAAGGCCGCGTCGTAGACGAAGTCGTCGATCTCCGCCTCGCCCACCTGCGGCGGCTTGAGGATGATCACCGGCTTCATGCGGGCCAGCCGCCGCAGGGCCGACATGAACTTGCGCGCCCGGCGCACCCGCTCGATATAGACGATCACCGCGCGGGCGCGGTGGTCGGTGGCCAGGTAGTCGAAGCTGTCGCCCAGGTCCACGTCGGTGGCGGCGCCGATGTGGATGATGTGCGACAGCCCCGAGTCGTTCTCGCGGCACCAGCGCAGGGCGGCCCCGGCCATGGCCGAGGATTTGGTGACCAGCGCCGCCTTGCCGCTGGCCAGTGTGATGGGCAGCGACGAGGCGTGCAGGCCCCGGTGGGGGACGCTGATGCAGCTGCTCCCCGGCCCGGCCACCCGGACCAGATGGGGGCGCGCCGCCTCGAGAATGGTGCGCTCGAGTTCCTCGCGCTGCTCCTGGGTGTAGTCCCGGGGGACCGCGCGCGTGACGATCACGGCACGGGTGCCCAGCTCGCCCAGGGCGGTGATCAGCCCCGGCACCACCTCCAGCGGGCGGGTGATGACGGCCAGATCCGGCACCGCCGGCAGGCGTTCAAGCGCGGGGAAGACCGGGACACCGCCCATGGAGTCGATCCCCGCCATGACCGGCATCACCGGCCCCTGGTAGGGCTCGCTGAGCAGGTTGCGCAGGATGCGGCGATCGGTGTCGCTGGCCTCGCCGATCAGGGCGATGGAGCGGGGCTGGAAGAGGCTTTCGAGATTGCGTACGGTCATCGGGCTCGGGATCTTTGCGGGCGCTGCAGTGCACCACGGGGCCAGTCTATCGGTCCCGGCAACAGGGAAGCCAGCCGGCAGGCCATCGCCGGGTGCAGCGCCCGTATCGGACGGCGGAGGAATCGGCAGTGGCGGAGGAGACCGAGGCGCGCATCGAGCGGGCCCTGCAGGAGGCGTTGGCGGAGATCGCGCCGGAGGCGGACGTGCGTCGGCTGGACGCCGAGCGCAGCCTGCACGCCCAGCTGGGGATCGACTCGGTGGACTTCCTGCGCTTCCAGGCAGCACTGGAGCGCACGGCCGGGGTGCCGATCCCCGGTGCGCACAGCTACCGCCTGTCCACCCCGGCGGGTTGCCGGCGCTACCTGCACGAGCGGCTCGGGACCGACTAGCCGCGCTCGCCGGCCGGGGCCGGGTCGGGGTCCGCCGCCAACCCGGCCTGCCGGATGATCGCCTGCAGCTCGGCGTCGGGTTCGGTGGTCAGACGCACCGTACGGCCATCCCCGGGATGGGGGACGGTGAGTTCGGTGGCGACGAGCATCAGCCGCCGGGCGCCGAAGTGCTCGCGGAAGAGCCGGTTGTTGGCGCCGTCGCCGTGGGTGGTGTCGCCGATGATCGGGTGGCTGAACGCCTTCATGTGCCGGCGCAGCTGATGCTGCCGCCCGGTCTGCGGCTGCAGTTCCAGGCGTGTGTAGCGCGCCGTGTCGTAGCGCGAGACCGGGATCGGCAGCTCCGTCCAGGCCAGCGGGATGTAGTCGGTGACCGCCGGCTGCGGTGCGCCCCCCTCGCCGCGGCGCCCGGCGCCCAGTGGGCGGTCGATGCGTCCTGGCGCCTCGACCCAGCCGCGCACCACCGCCTGGTAGCGCTTGCCGATGCGCTGCTCGCGGAAGGCGGCGGCGAGCACGGACGCGGCGTCGGGATCGAGGCCGAGGACCAGCACCCCGGCGGTGGCCCGATCGAGCCGGTGAACCGGGTAGACCCAGTGACCGCCGAGCTGATCGCGGACGCGCTGCAGGAGCACATCGCGGTCGCGGTCGATGTTGCTGCGGTGGACCAGCAGCCCGGCGGGCTTGTAGACGGCGATCAGCCGCTCGTCCCGGTAGAGCACGGCGAGGCTGCGATCGTCCCGGGTCGGGTTTTCCACGGTGGTGCGATCCTCGATTGCGGGCCTGTCGCGACGTTCCGGCGCAGGCGCTGGCACGCCGGCGGCACGCATCGTAGCGTATCGCCATGAGCGATCCCACACCCCGCAGCAGCGCCACCCCCTCGCCCCTGACGACGCTCGTCTACGCCCTGGCTGCCCTGCCGCTGGCAGCGAGCGTGCCGCCGTTCTTCCTGCAGATCGCTCCGCAACGACTGGAGGCACCGGAGGTGGCCGCCGTGGCGGTGATCGCGGTGCTCATCGCGCTGCGCCTGCTCGACGCTGTCGCGGTGCTGGTCGCCGGCGCCTGGAGCGACACCGTGCCCCTGGCGGCGCGGCGCCGGGGCGGCTGGTGGGCCGGCGCCGGGCTCACCCTGGCAGGACTGGCGCCGCTGCTGCTGCTCAAGCCCGGCACCAGTCTGCTGCCGCTGCTCCTCGGCGGCACCCTGACCACCCTGGGCTGGGTGCTCATGCGGGTCAGCCACCTGGCCTGGGGCGCCGAGCTGGCCGCCGGCTACCACGACCGCACTCGGCTGTTCACCGCGGCGCAGCTGGCCACCCTGCTCGGCATCGGGCTCGGGCTGGGCGCCCCGCTGCTCGCCGTGGAGGTGGGCGCGGCGCGCCTCGACGCGCTCGCGGCCCTCTACCTACTGCTCGTCGGCGTCACCGCCCTGGCGGCCCTGGCCATCCTCGCCCTGCCGGACCGGCAGCCGGCGGCCCCGCCCGGCGGGTTCGGCGTAATCGCCCGGCGCCTGGGCGGGCTGCGGGCGTGGCGCCGGCTGCTCGGCGCCCACACGGCCAACGTCGCCGCCAATACCCTCGCCGCCGCGCTGCTGCTGCCCATCGCCGCCGGCATCGTCGGCGACGCCAGCGCCGCCCCGACCGCCTTGGCGGCCTACCTCCTGGCGGCACTCATCGGCCTGCCTCTGGGTGCGGCGCTGGCCCTGCGTTACAGCAAGCACGCCATGTGGTGCGCCGCCCTGGTCCTCGCCGCCGCGGTACTGATCTGGATCCCGCTGCTCGGCCCGGGCCACACCCTGCCGCTGCTCATCCTCGCTGCCCTGCTTGGGCTCACCGGCGGCTTGGACTGGGCGCTCTCCGCCGCCATACAAGCCGATATCCCCGACGTCGAAGCCGCCCACACCGGCGCCCCGCGCACCGGACTGCACTTCGCCGTCTGGTCGCTGGCTGGCCGCGTCGGCTTCACCCTGGCCGGCGCTGCGGCGCTGCTGACCGTGGCCCTCGCCCCGCCCAACCCCGCCCCGGGCACGGGCGAGGTCAGCACCCTGCTGCTCGTCGCGGGGATCGCCCCGGCGGCGCTCAAGCTCGCGGCCATGGGGCTGATGTGGGACTTTCCGGTGGACGAGATCCGCCACGAGGCGCTGCAGCGACGCATCGCCGAGCGCCGCGCGGCGGACGACGCCACCGCGGGGTAGCCGCCGCGCCGGGCGTGCCGGTCAGGCGTCGCCGGTGCCGAGGACCTGCCGGGCCCGCTCGGCGGCGAAATCGAGCATACGGTTGAGCGAGCGCCGAGCCCCGGCTGCCACCTCGGAATCCACGGTAACCTGCGGCTCGCCGGCCTCGAGCGCCGCCGCCAGGCTGCGCAGCCCGTTCATGGCCATCCACGGGCAGTGAGCGCAGGAGCGGCAGGTGGCGCTGCGCCCGGCGGTGGGCGCCTCGATGAACGTCTTGTCCGGGGCAGCCTCGCGCATCTTGTGGAAGATGCCGGCGTCGGTGGCAACGATGAAGGTGTCGGCCTCCATCTCGGCCACGGCACGGATCAGCTGCGAGGTGGAGCCGACCACGTCGGCCTGCTCGACCACCGCCGCCGGCGACTCCGGGTGGACCAGCACCCGGGCCCCGGGGTGCGCCTGGCGCATATCGGCCAGCTCCAGGCCGCGGAACTCCTCGTGGACGATGCAGCTGCCATCCCAGAGCAGCATGTCCGCACCGGTCTGGCGCTGCACGTAGTCCCCCAAGTACTTGTCCGGCGCCCAGAGGATCTTCTCGCCGCGCTCGTGCAGGTGGGCCACCACGTCCACGGCGATGCTCGAGGTCACCACCCAGTCGGCGCGGGCCTTCACCGCCGCGGAGGTGTTGGCGTAGACCACCACGGTGCGATCCGGGTGCTGATCACAGAACGCCGCAAACTCGTCGGCCGGACAGCCGACATCCAGCGAGCAGGTGGCCTCGAGATCCGGCATGATCACCCGCTTGTCCGGGGTGAGGATCTTGGCCGTCTCGCCCATGAAGCGCACGCCGGCGACGGCCAGCATGGAGGCCGGATGTTCGGCGCCGAAGCGGGCCATCTCCAGCGAGTCGGCGACACAGCCGCCGGTCTCGTCGGCCAGCCGCTGCAGCTCGGCGTCGGTGTAGTAGTGGGCGACGAGCACCGCATCGCGCTCGCGCAGGAGCGCGCGGATGCGCTCGCGCAGCGCCTCGCGCTCATCGGCGCTGAGCGTCTCGTCGGCGGTGAACGCCTCGGGACGGAAATAGCGGGTGGACGGCTCGATGACGGAGGGATCCGACATGGGCTCAGGACCTCGATGGGTAACGCAGGGGATTATGGGGTTGGACCGTTGCCAGCGCCGGGAGTTGCGTCGGCTACCGGCTCCCAGCCGTAGCCAGCGGCCTCGAGTTCGCGGGTGAGCGCCTCCAGCGCCTCGGTGGCCCGCGGCGCCGGCCCGCGCACACCGAGCTCGACCTCGAAGCCGCGCTCGCGGCCGCCACCCGGCAGGCAGGAGATGCGCAGATCCGGGTACGCGGCGGTGAAGCGCTCAAGGAGCGGGATCATCGCCCCCTCGCGCGCCCCGGGGACACGCACCGCGCGCTGCAGCGTGCGCCCCGGCGCCTGCAGGTGGGCGTAGTGGGTGTCCAGCACCCACTCCACCATGGGCCAGGCCATGCGCGGGAAGCCGGGGACGAAGTGGTGGTCGCCCCAGGAGAAGCCCGCCACCCGGTTGACCGGGTTGGGGATCATCCAGGCGCCGGCGGGAAACTCCACCATGCGCAGGCGCTGCTCGGTGGTCTCGGCACCGAACTGCTCGCGCATGGCCGCCTCGGCCTCGGGGTGGCGCTCCAACGGCCGTCCCACCGCCTCGGCGCAGCACTGCCGGGTGCGGTCGTCGGGGGTGGCGCCGATGCCGCCGAAGCTGAAGACGATGTCGCCCCCGGCGAAGGTCTCGCCCAGGGTGCGGGTCAGCAGCTGCGGGTCGTCACCGATCAGCCGTGCCCAGGCGAGCTCCAGCCCGCGGGCGTCGAGCCGCTCGATCACCGCCTCCATGTGCCGATCACGGCGCCGGCCGGTGAGCAGCTCGTCGCCGATGATCAGGGCCCCGAACCGGGGCGTATGGTCCGCATGCTCGGTCATGGCGTTGTACCGTACCGCCACCGCGTCACCCCGGCAACCGCGTCTTCATAGATGCGCAGCAGCGCCGGCATCAGGAACAGCACGATACCCGTGGCCCCGGCCAGACCGAAGGCGATGGCCGCCGCCATGGGGATGAGGAACTGCGCCTGTACCGACTGCTCGGCGAGCAGCGGCAACAGCCCGCCGATGGTGGTCAGCGAGGTGAGGATCATCGCCCGCAGGCGCTGGCAGGAGGCCTCGGCCAAGGCCTCGACCACCGGTGTGCCGTCATTGCGGATCTGCTTGTAGAACAGCGTCAGGATGATGGCGTTGTTCACGGTGATGCCGGTCAGGCCGAAGAGGCCGAAGAGCGAGAGCAGGGTCAGGTCGAGCCCCATGACCCAGTGGCCGACCAGCGCCCCGACCAGCCCGAAGGGGATCACCGACATCACCAGCAGCGGCCAGCCGTAGGAGGCGAAGACCCACGCCAGGATCAGGTAGATCAGCCCCAGGGCGAAGAACAGCCCGCGCTGCATATCGGCCAGGGTCTCGTCCTGGAAGTCCGCCTGCCCGCCGAACTCGGCGGCCACGCCGTAACGCTCGGTGAGTTCCGGCAGGACATTCTCGCGCAGATCGGCGCGGATCTGCCCGGTGTTGGCCACCCGGTCGTCCACGTCGCCGGTCACACTCACGGCCAGCTCGCCGTTGTGGTGGCGCACCACCTCGAAGCCGCGGCGTGAGTCGATGGTGGCCACGCTCTCCAGCGGCACCAGGTCCCCGTCGGGCAGGCGGATCTGCAGGTCGGTGACCGCCGAGAGGTCACGGCGCTCGGCCAGCGGCTGGCGCACGCGCACCTCCACCTCATCCCGGCCCTGGTGGTAGACCTGGGCCAGCTCACCGGCGAAGGCGTCGCGCACCTGACGGCCGACCGCCTCGGTGGTCAGCCCCAGGGCCCGCCCCTCGGCGGTGAGCCGATAAACCCACTGCTCCTGCCCATAGGGCAGGTCGTCGTCGATGCTGCCCAGACCCGGATAGCGGTGCATGGCCTCGCGCAGTTCATCGGCGGCGGCGCGCAGGGTGCCCGGATCCCCCTGGGTCAGGCGGACGTCGATGTCCTCACCCGGCGGACCGGCGCTGCGCTCGCGGATCACCAGCCGCTCCAGCCCCGGGCGCTCGGTGATGCGCTCCTCCCAGGCGTTCATCAGATCGGTGTTGCGGACGTCGCGATCCTCCGGCGAGATCAGCTCCACGGCGATGCTGCCGTAGTGATCGCCACGGTTGGCGTCCTGGGCGTCGCGGGCCTGCATCTCGCCGTAGCGCACGGTGTGGGTGCGCACCAGCCGCTGTTCGGAGAGCGCCTCGTCGGCGGCATGGAGCTGGCGCTCCATATCCGCGAGGAAGGCCTCCACCCGCTCCGGCGGCGTGCCGGGGGCAAAGCCGACGTTGGCGTGGAGCACCGTCCCCTCGGGCTCGGGGAAGAAGGTGAACTCGATCCGACCACCAACCACCAGTCCCACCGCCGCCACCAGCAGCGCCACCGCCGACGAGACCGTGGTCCAGCGCCACTCCACCGCCCGGGTGATGCCGCGCCGGTAAGCCCCCTCGCGGAAACCGTGGAAGCCGCTGTCCACCCAGCGCCGGAAGCGGCTCGGCTCGCGCCCGCGCTGATCGCCCTCGAAGGAGCGGCGCAGGTGCCCGGGCAGGACGATGAAGGCCTCGATCAGTGAGGCGATGATCACGCAGATCACCACCAACGGGATGTCGAAGAGGATATTGCCCATCACCCCGCTGATCGCCATCAACGGGATGAACGCCGCCACCGTGGTCAGCGAAGAGGCCATCACCGGGGCGAGCATGTCCCGCGCGCCGCCGGCGGCGGCCTCCCCCGGCGATTCGCCGCGCTGGAAGCGGGCCACGCCGCGCTCTCCGACCACGATGGCGTCGTCGACGATGATCCCCAGGGTCATGATCAGCGCGAAGAGGCTCATCATGTTGATGCTGCCGCCCACGCCCCAGAGCACCACCAGCGCGGTGAGGAAGGCGGCGGGGATGCCCACCGTCACCCAGAACGCCACCCGGGCGGTGAGGAAGGTGAAGAGGATGGCCACCACCAGCAGCAGCCCGGCCAGGCCGTTGCTGACCAGCAGGCCGATGCGTTCGCTGATCAGCTCCCAGAATTCGTCGTAGACGGTGAGTTCGAGCCCCTCGGGCAGGGTCGGCGTGACATCGTCGTACCAGGCCTCGAGGATGGCCGCCGCCCCCAGGGCGTCCTCGCCCTCGGCGCGCTGGACGTAGAGTTCGATGGCGGTGTCCTCGCCCAGGCGGAAGTCCACCTGGCCGTCCCGGGCGCGGCGCTCGATCTGCGCCAGGTCGCTGAGCAGCAGCGGCTGGCCATCGCCGTCGGTGATCTGCAGATCGCGGAACTCCTGCACGCCGCGGCGCTGCTCGAGGCTGCGCAGCTGCCGGGCGATATCCGCCTCGCCGGCCTCGCCGCCGGGCAGATCGGTGCTCTCGGCGTCGATGGCAGCCCCCAGGTCGCCGAAGGTCAGCCCGGAGTCGAGCAGCACGCGCTGCTCGACCTCGATGGCCGTCTCCAGATCCGGCATGCCGGTGACCTCGACATTGGCCACCCCGCGGCGCAGCAGGTCGTCCTCGAGCTCACGCGCCCAGGCGCGCATGCTCGATGGCGGGGCATCGCCGCTGAGCACCACGCGGGCCACCGGGTCGAACTGGGTGATGCGCCGGATGGTCGGCTCCTCGGCCTCCTCCGGGAGGTTGCGCACGGCGGCGACGCGGTCCTTGACGTCCTCCACCGTGTCGGCCATGTCGGTGCCCTGGAAGAACTCAAGGCTGATGTTGCTGACGCCGTCCGCCGAGCGCGACTGCATCTCACGCAGCCCCTGGACGTCGCGCACGGCGTCCTCCAGGGGGGTGGTGACCGAGTCGGCGACGTCCTCGGCGGTGGAGCCCGGCCACTGCACCTGCACGGTGACCACGTCGAGCTCGAAGCTGGGGAAGAACTGGGTGTTGAGCTGGCTGACGGCGTAGAAGCCGCTGATGAACATCAGCGCCAGCACCAGGTTGGCCGCTACCGGGTGCTCCGCCAACCAGCGCAGCGCGTCTCGCCGCTGCTCGACCATCGCCTAGCGGCTCTCCGCTTCGACGCGCACGCGCAGCCCATCCGTGGCCTGCGGGATCTGGGTGGTAACGATCTGCGTGCCGGCATCGATCTCCGGGGCGCGAACCAGCGCCCCCCGGCCCCCGTCGGGGCGCCGCGCCTCGCCCAGGCGCTGCACCTCGATGCCGCGTAGGCGCTTGGCCTCCTCGTCCTCCTCGATGACGTAGAGCCGCTCGGTGCCGTAGAGCGCCTCGTAGGGCACCACCAGCGTGCCCGGCTCCGGGGGCAGCTCCAGCATCACCTCGGCAAAGCGATCCAGGGCGACCTCGTCGTGGCGCTCCTCGACGGCGAAGATCGCCTCGACCCCGCCGCGCTCCCGGGGGGTGTGCCCGGCCAGCCGATCCAGCTCCAGGCCCAGCTCGCGGCCATCGACCCGGGCCTCGCCGAGCACCCCGGTGTCGGCGGCACGCGCCCGGTAGAGGGCGCCGATACGGGTGGTGGGGATCTGCACCCGGACCTCCAGCTCGCCGGTGTCGTAGAGACCGACGAGTTCGTTGCCCGGGCTCACCCGATCGCCCCGGCCCACCGGCACCGCGCTGATGCGACCATCAAAGGGGGCACGCACCTCGGTGCGGCGCACATCACGCTCGGCCTGATCCCGGGCCGCCTCGGCGCTGTCGCGCCGCGCCTCGGCCACAGCCAGCCGCTCCTCGGCATCATCCACGGACTGCCGGGCGCGGATCACCGCCTGACGTTGGCGCTCGCGCGCCTCCTGGGCATCGTCGAGCTCCGAGGGGGAGGCCGCGTTGTCGGCCACGAGCTCCTCGAGCCGCGCCACCCGCCGCTCATCGATGGCCAGCAGCGCCTTCTCGGCTTCGAGATCCTCGCGGTCCGCCGCAACGGCGCGGCGCTCCTGGCGCAGTGCGGCCTCCTGCTCGTCGAGATCGGCCTGACGCTGGCGCAGGGTGTCCCGCAGTTCACCGTCGTCCAGGCGCACCAGCAGCTCGCCGGCCTCCACCACGCGGCCGTCGCGCGCCCGAACCTCGGCGACGTCGGCCTCCACCGCGGACTTGACGGTGACATCCGAGGGCGACTCGATATAGCCGAACAGGCGCAGCAGCGGCTGGTGGACGCCGGGCTCGGCGCGCTCGGTGGCGACCACCCACGAGGGTTCGGTGGGCTCCTCGGCAGGCGGATCGGGGCGGGTCCAGACCAGCGCCGCCAGCACCAGCACGGCCGCCAGCAGCACCACCACGGGCGCAGCGACCCCCCAACCCTTGCGCAGCAACGAACGTAACGGCACGCAGCCCTTCCTTTTCGTCTCGAATGTCGTGGAGCGACCCCGGCCGCCCGGTCAGACCTGATTGAGCAGCGCCAGTTCCGGCGGGCTCCAGTAGAGATAGAACTGCCGCTCCACGTAGGGATCCGGCCAGTGGCGGAAGTGGTGGCGCAGCAGCGTCACCGGCACGATCAGCGGCACCATGCCGGTGCGGTACTGCTCGATGACGTCCACGACCTCCTGCTTGTCCGCCGGATTCAGCTCCCGCTTGAGGTAGCCGAGCAGGTGATAGAGCACGTTGGCGTGCCGCCCCCGGGTGGCCGGCCGGGCCAGCGCCGCCATGAACGCCTCGATGTAGGCCTCGGCCACGGCCTCCAGCGGCCGCTCGCCCAGCGTCGAGACCAACCGCCCGAGCGCGCGCATGCGCTGGTCGTCGTGGGCCATGAGCAACAGCTTGTGCTCGGCGTGGAAGTCCACCAGGGCCTTGCGCGTCAGACCCGCCTCGACCAGGCGCTGCCAACGGTAGTAGCAGAAGACCCGACAGACAAAGCCCTCGCGCAGGGCCGGATCATTGAGCCGGCCCTCCTCCTCGACCGGCAGCAGCGGATTCGTCTCCATCAGTGTCCGCGCGTAGGCGCCACGGCTTGAGAACCCGGCCGGATGGCCGTCGGGCTTATACACCTTGACCCGCTCCATGCCGCAACTCGGCGACTTGGACTTGAGGATATAGCCGCTGAGCCAGTGCAGCTCACGCCCCTTCTCGCGGCCGTAGGCCTCCATGGCCTCGGTGACGTCGGTCTGCCGGTCACGCACACCACGCACCCGCACCCGCTCGTCCTCGGCCTGCTCCAGGCGGATGGGCGGCCGCGGGGTGGGCAGCCCGATGGCCACCTCGGGGCAGACGGGCACGTAGCGGAAGTAGCGCGAGAGCGCCTCGGTCACGAAGGGGTTGCGCTTGTGGCTGCCGTCGTAGCGCACCTCCTCGCCGAGCAGGCAGCTGCTCACGCCGACCGGTATGCGTGGCTCTGGCTCTTGGGCACCATCCTCCCGGTTCTGCTCGCTCTCCCGACTCATGATCTCCCTGGGTTTGTACATCTTTTGTACAGCATTCTAAACGTCCTGTGCCGGCCCCGCACCCACCCTGCGCTCAATGGCACGGCGCAGCGCCTCCATGTCCGGGACCATGAGGCAGTCGGGCACGCCGTCCGGCGGCTCCGGCGGGCCGTGACGGCACATCAGCGCCGCCTGCATACCCGCGGCCAGGGCGCCGGCGGCGTCGGTGTGCGGATCATCACCGACGTGCAGGACCTCCCCCGGCGGTACCCCGGCACGCTCACAGGCCAGGGCGAAGATCGCCGGCTCCGGCTTGGGGATGTCAATATCCACGCCGCGCACCACGAAGTCGACGCAGGGCCCCAGTGCCGTACGGTAGACATCGGCGTTGCCGTTGGTGATCACGCCGATCCGAAAGCGCGCCGAGAGCTCGCGCAGCGCCGGCAACACCTCGGGGAACGGGGCCACCCGGGCCTGCCGCGCCTCGAGAAAGACGGCAAAGGTCTGCTCCACAAAGCGCTCCGCGGCCGTCCCATCGATCCCGCAGCAGCGGGCGATCTCGGCCATGGTGGCACGGCGCAGGGTGGTCGCGTTGCGCGTCAGCTCAGGCCGCGCGGCGGCGAGTTCGCGGCGGAGCTGGCGCATGCGGTCGGGATCGAAGCGCTCGGCCACCACCGGGTAGGCTTCGCGCAGGTAGTCGTGCAGGGTCTGCTCAGCCGCCGCGAGCACGTCCTCGACGGACCACAGGGTGTCGTCGAGATCGAAGGTCAGCGCCCGCAGCGGTGCCCGGATCATGAGCCGGCCGCCTCTTCGCCGCCGCCCGCCCGGCGCCACAGCGCCGGGCCACCGCAGGTCGCCTCGATCCGCTGGAGCAACTGCTCGTGGGCCTCGCGCTCCAGCTCGCCCGATTCCGGGACGCGCAGTCGCGGCCGCTCCGGGGACAGCCGCTGGATCGGCTCGGCGCAGCCCGGCTCCAGGCCCTCGCCGTCCAGGGAGAGCTTGCCCTGGCCACCGGTCATGGCCAGGTAGACCTCGGCGAGCAGCTCGGAGTCGAGCAGCGCGCCGTGGAGTTCACGCCGCGAGCCGTCCACGCCGTAGCGCTTGCACAGCGCGTCGAGGCTGCAGCGCTGCCCCGGATGCATGCGCCGCGCCAGCTGCAGCGAATCGGTGACGGTGCAGTAGTCCTCGAGTTGCCCCCACGCCGGCCCCAGACGGGCCAACTCGGCGTCGATGAAGCCGACGTCGAAGGGGGCGTTGTGGATGATCAGCTCGGCATCCCGGACATAGTCGACGAAGCGCCGGGCGATGTCGGCGAAACGCGGCTTGTCCGCCAGGAAGCGGTTCGACAGGCCGTGAACGTTCTCCGCGCCCTCGTCCACCGCCCGATCGGGATTGAGGTACTCGTGGAAGTTGTTGCCGGTCAGCCGCCGGCGCTCGAGTTCCACGCAGCCGACCTCGATGATGCGGTGCCCCTCGGCGGGGTCCATGCCAGTGGTCTCGGTGTCGAGCAGGATCTGCCGCATGGCTCGGGTCCCGGGTACTTTGCAACGATTCCAAATAGTCTGCGGTGCGCCCTATCCCGGGTCAACGCAGGTTGTGCGAAAGGGCACACGATAACGCCCGCCCGTCGGATTTGCGACACGCGCGCGCCGCTCGCCGCCCGGCCACCGCCCGGCACAGGGCGGCGGCGACCGCCGACCGGGCGTGGCACGCGCCTTGCTGCACTGCGGGCAAGCCACCCACGACCGGAGCTGCCCGCCCATGCGCAACCAGGAGATCGCCGCTCTGCTCGACGAGCCGGGCTGCGCCCACAACCAGGGGTCGAAGTCCGGCTGCGCACGTCCCACCCCCGGGGCCGCCGCCGGCGGCTGCGCCTTCGACGGCGCCCAGATCACCCTGCTGCCGGTGGCCGATGCCGCCCACATCGTCCACGGCCCCATCGGCTGCGCCGGCAGTTCCTGGGATAACCGCGGCACCCGCTCCACCGGGCCCACCCTGTGGCGCATCGGTATGACCACCGACCTCAGCGAGCAGGACGTGATCATGGGCCGGGGCGAGGCGCGGCTGTTCCACGCCATCAAGCAGGCCGTGGACGAACACGCCCCGGCGGCGGTGTTCGTCTACAACACCTGCGTACCGGCACTCACCGGCGACGACCTCGAGGCAGTATGCGGCAGCGCCGAGCGCCGCTGGGGCACGCCAGTCATCCCGGTGGACTGCGCCGGATTCTACGGCAGCAAAAACCTGGGCAACCGCATCGCCGGCGAGGCGGTGGTCCGGCACATCGTCGGCACCCGCGAGCCGGAACCGGTGCCGGCAGAGGACCAACCGGCGGACCACCAGATACACGACGTGGGCCTGATCGGCGAGTTCAACATCGCCGGCGAATTCTGGAACGTCCTGCCGCTGCTCGACGAGCTCGGCCTGCGCCTGCTCGGCAGCCTATCCGGCGACGCCCGCTACCGCGAGCTGCAGACCCTCCACCGGGCCGAGGCCAACATGCTGGTCTGCTCCAAGGCTTTGCTGAATGTGGCGCGCACCCTGGAGGAGCGCTACGGCATCCCGTATTTCGAGGGCAGCTTCTACGGCGTCGCCGACACCTCCGCCGCCCTGCGCGGCTTCGCCCGGCTGATCGACGACCCGGCACTGACCGAGCGCACCGAGCAGGTCATCGCCCGCGAAGAGGCCCGCGCCGATGCCGCGCTGGAGCCCTACCGCGAGCGCCTGCGCGGGCGCCGCGCCCTGCTCTATACCGGCGGCGTGAAGAGCTGGTCGGTGGTCTCGGCGCTGCAGGATCTGGGCATGGAGGTGGTCGCCACCGGAACGCGCAAATCCACCGAGGCGGACAAGGCGCGTATCCGCGAGCTGATGGGCGAGCAGGCGCAGATGCTCGATAGCGGCGCGCCGCGGACGCTGATCGACACCGTCCGCGCCCACGAGGCCGACGTGCTCATCGCCGGCGGACGGAACATGTACACCGCGCTGAAGGCGCGCATCCCGTTTCTGGACATCAACCAGGAGCGCCCCCACGCCTACGCCGGCTACACCGGCATGGTGGAGCTGGCCCGCCAGCTGTGCCGCAGCATCGAGAGCCCCATCTGGCCCCAGGTGCGTGAACCGGCGCCCTGGGAACGGCAGGAAGGGAGGACCGGGCCATGACCCGCATCGAACGATCCACCAGCCCGCTGAGCGTCAACCCGCTGAAGGCCAGCCAACCGGTGGGTGGCACCCTCGCCACCCTCGGCTTCCGCGGCGCCGTGCCGCTGCTCCACGGGGCCCAGGGCTGCACGGCCTTCGGCAAGGTCTACTTCGTGCGCCACTTCAACGAGCCGATCCCGTTGCAGACCACGGCCATCGACCCGATCAGCGCGGTGCTCGGCGCCGACGATAACGTCCTCGGCGCCCTGGATACCCTGTGCAGCAAGTCCGCGCCGGCGCTGATCACGCTGCTGACCACCGGGCTCTCGGAGGCCGAGGGTACGGACATCGAACGACTGGTGCGCACCTTCCGCAGCGAGCACCCGGAGCACGCCACCACCGCCGTGGTGCCGGTGAACACGCCGGATTTCGTCGGCAGCCTGGCCAGTGGCTACGCGGCCACGGTGGAGGCGGTCATCGAACACCTGGTCCCCGCCGAGGGCACCCGCCCCGGCCGGGCACCGCGGCGGGTCAACCTGCTGCTCTCCGACGCCGTCTCGCCCGGGGATGCCGAGGCGCTGTGCGAGTTGCTCGAGGCCTTCGGCCTGGAGCCGGTGGCCATCCCCGACCTGGGGGCCTCCATGGACGGCCACCTAGACGACGACGATTTCAGCCCCATCACCACCGACGGGACGCCGCTGGAGGCGCTGCGTGGCTGCGGCGACGCCGCCGCCACGGTGGTCGTGGGCGCCTCGCTGAACCGCGCGGCGGACCGGCTGCGCGAGCGCACCGGGGTCCCCGACTACCGCTTCGAGCACCTGATGGGCCTGCACGCCACGGACCGGCTGGTCATGGTCCTGTGCGCCATCGCCGACCGCACCGCCCCGCCACCACGCATCCAGCGCCAGCGTCGGCAGCTGCAGGACGCCCTGCTCGACACCCACTCGGTGCTCGGCACCACGCCGGTGGGCGTGGCCACCGAGGCGGACCTGCTCGCCGGGCTGACCACCCTGCTCCACGACGCCGGCGCCGAGGTGACCACCGCCGTGGCCCCGGAGCGCTCGCCGGTGCTCGACGCCATACCGGCGCGCCGGGTGCATATCGGCGACCTGGAGGCGCTGGAGCACCACGGCCGCGAGGACGGCGTGGAGCTGATCCTCGGCAGCGGCCACGCCGCCGCCACCGCCGGCCGGCTGGGGGTGCCCATCGTGCAGTGCGGCTACCCCATCTGGGAGCGGGTCGGGCTGCACACCCGCCCCCGGGTGGGCTACCGCGGCAGCCGCGACACCCTCTTCGAGCTGGCCAACACCCTCCTCGAGCATCGCGAGGTGCACGGCGACGTGCGCCCCTACCGCTCGATCTACCGCAGCGCCGATATCGCCTGAGGAGCCGTGATGACTGTCCGTCACTTAAGGATCGCCGACGGGGAGGGGCTGGAACCCGCCCACCAGGGCTCGGTGCGCATCGCCTTCGCCACCGCCGACCGGCACACCGTGGACCAGCACTTCGGGCTGGCCAGCGGCTTCGCCATCTACCAGGTGGGGTGTTCGGGCACCCGGCTGCTGGAGGTGGCCGACATCGAGGAGCCGGCCGACGCAGCGCCGGACTGCGACCGCCTGGGACCGCGCCTGCAGGTCGTCGAGGGCTGCGCCGCGCTCTACTGCAACGCCATCGGCGCCCCGGCCGTGCGACGGCTGCTCACACAGGGGTGCCAGCCGCGCAAGGTCTCCCACGGCACCGCCATCGACACCCTGCTGGGCACCCTGATCGCGCAGTTGCGCGAGCGCCCGCCGGCCTGGCTGAGCCGGGCCCTGCGCGGCGAACCGGCCGGCGAGGCCCGTTTCGACGCCATGGAGGCCACCGGCTGGTGGGCCGACTGACCAGCTGCAGCCAACCAGGGAGGAACCCCCATGTGGACCTGGAACCCGCAGGACGAGCAACCCGAAACCACCGCCACCGCGCAGGTCCTGGACGACCAGGATCCCGCCCTCGAGACACCGTTCATCCGTGAGCTGCTCCGCCAGGTCCGTGCCACGGACACCTTCGGGGCGTGGGAACACTACAGCGATGCGGCGGTCATCGATCCGTTCATCCTCACCCCCGAGCGCAAGCGCGCCATCCCCGTGGTCGCCGACCCCGACGGCGAAACGGTCAACCGGGTGCGCACCTTCTACAACGCCGTGTCCGCGCGGATCGAGGCGCGCAGCGGGGTGATGGCGGTGCCGGTGATCAACCTCAGCCACGAAGGCTTCGGCCGCGCCTTCGTGCTTGCCGGCAAGCTGGTGGTCGTCGACAAGCCGCTGCGCGACGTCCACCGCTTCGGCTTCGCCAGCACCGAGAAGCTGGTCAGCCGCGGCGAGCGCCTGGTCGACGGGGCGGTGGCCCTGATCGAGCGCTTCCCGGAGGTGGCCCGAGCCTGAATCCGGCGCGGCCGGATCGACGGACTATACTCCGCTGGGGGGTTCGACCCCGTAATGGAGGATAGCCCGATGGCTCATTCATGGTTGCGCACCGCCGGTGCTGCGCTGCTCATTGCCCCGCTGGCGGCCACCGCCGGCCAAGAGATCCGCATCGGCTGGACGGCCTGGGCCGACGCGGAGTTCGTCACCCGGATCGCCGAACGGCTGCTCGAGGAGCGCTACGACGTCGACGTCGAACTGGTCCAGACCGACATCGCGCCGCAGTACACCGGCATCGCCCGCGGCGACCTGGACTTGATGCTGATGTCGTGGCAGCCGATCACCCACGAGGACTACATCGAGCGCTACAGTGACGACCTGCTCGACCTGGGCGTGCTCTACGGCGACGCCCGCCTGGGCTGGGTGGTGCCGCGCTGGCTGTACGAGGACGGACTGACCAGCATCGATCAGCTCAATGAGGAGCGCTGGCAGGACGCGCTCGACGGGACCATCCAGGGCATCGACCCGGGCGCCGGGCTGATGCGCCTGTCCCACGAGGCCATCGAGACCTACGGGCTGGATTATACGCTGATCGAGGCCAGCGACGCCGGCATGACGGCCTCGCTGGACCGGGCCGCGCGCCGCGACGAGCCCATCGTGGTCACCGGCTGGAGCCCGCACTGGAAGTTCGGCGCCTACCAGCTGGCGTTCCTCGACGATCCAAGGGGCGCGCTTGGCGGCGCGGAGACCATCCACGCCCTCGCCCGCCTCGGCTTCGACGAGGACCATCCGCAGATCGCCGCCTTCATCGGCTGCATGGACTACGACCTGGAGATGCTCAACGACTACCTGTTCATCGGTCGGGACGAGTCCACCGAGGCCGCCGTCGACCGCTTCTTCGAGCAGGAGACCGAGCTCATCAGCGCCTGGGCCGCCTGCGCCACCGAGCAGTAAACCCGCCCCACCGACCCTGCCCCTGCCGGATCCCTCCGGCAGGGCCCCGGAGCAGCGCTCAGTCCCCGTCCTCGAACCCGGGGGCGTCGTCGCGGACCAGCAGCAGATCCGTGGACACCTCCCGCAGCAGCCGTGCGGCAACGCTGCCGAGCAGCATGTTCGCCCAGCGGCCACGCCCGTGGTTGCCCATCACCACCACATCGGCGCCCAGCCCGCCCAGGGCCTCGAGCAGGATCGTGGCCGGATAGCCGGCGTGCACCTCCAGGTGCACCCCGTCGGCGCCCAGCCCCTCGTCCCGGGCGAACGATTCCAGGTCGGCCCGCGCCTCGTCCATCCAGCGCGTCTGCTGCTCCTGGATGTAGCTATCGCCGATGCCGGCAGCGCGCATGCGATCCAGCTCGGCGGTATCGACCACGTAGAGCAGGTGCAGCTCGGCCGCCGGGAAACAGCGCCGCGCGTACTGAAACGCCGCCCGCGAGCAATCCGAGAAATCGACGCCCACAGCAACGCGCCGATACGGCGCATCGGAGTCGCGCCGGACCACCAGCGTCGGCGTCCGTGCGTGGCAAACCAGCTGCTCGGCGGTAGTACCCAGGATCCAGTCGCGCACGTACTGCCGGCCGTGGGCACCGACGACCAGCAGGTCGGCGCCACCCTCGTCCGCGGCGTAGACCACCTCGCCGATCACATCCCCGATCAGGACCCGGGGCTGCGCGCGGTGGCCCGGGGTCCCGGACTGGAGCTGCTGCTCGGCGGCGGCCTGGAACACCCCTTCCCGATCCGGCGAGCCGCTGAGCGCGCGCAGCCCCGGCGCGTCGCTTTCGATGACGTGGACCGCCTCCAGCGTGGCGTCCCAGGCCTCGGCCAACTGTACGGCACGGCGCCCGGCCCGCCCGGCGCGTTCCGACAGGTCGCTGGCGAAGACGATTTTCTGCATGCTCATGACGGCTCCCTCGATCGCATCCGGCAGAATCCGGCCAAAGGTCCGGTGCAGCGGGCCTCGGCGCTTGCCCGCGCACCGGTCTCATCCTTAGATTGTGGCACCATGACACGCGAGTGCGGGAGCCACAGCGGGGCAACACGCCGCAGCTCCCGCGGAACCCGGTATCCGAGAGGAGCCTTTACCCATGCTTCAGAAGGAACACACGCGTCTCGAGCTCGTCACCTTCCTGGTGGCGGTGGCCACCGGCGTGCTCGGCGCCGTCGCGGCCTCGGCCGGCGCCTACTGGTTCGGCGGGATCCTGATGGCGATCATGGCCCTGGCCCTGTTCATTTTCGTCATCCCCGGCATCGCCGCCAAGCTGCCGCCGGCGGGGCAGGCCCTGCCCGCAGCCCTGCTGCTGATCCTCGGCCTGTGGATGATGGCGACGGTGGGTGAGGGGCTAAGCTTCCTCGGCTTCATCGCCATGGTGGTAGCCGTGGGCACCGTGCTCATGCCCTTCTACCTGATCGCCCTCGGCGGGCGGGCCTTCCACCTCAAGCAGCAGCGCTGAATGTCAACGACCCCGCGGGACGGCGTCCCCCCTGCCGCCGCCCCGCGGGGTATCCGACCCGCCCTGCGCGGATCAGGCCGGTTTCAGCGTGACATCCCCGAGGATCTGCGCCTGGCAGGCGATGCGCTGCTGCTTGCCCGCAAAGTGCTCGCGTAGCAGCTTCTGCTCCACCTCCGAGGGCGCGCTCAGGTTCTCTTCTCCGTCGAGCACCTTGCACAGACAGGTGCCGCAGTCCCCCTCGCGGCAGCCGTAGACAATCCCCGAGCCGACCTTCTCGGACAGCTCGATGATCCGGGTTCCCGCCGGCGCGCTGACGGTCAGATCGATATCCTTGAACGTTACCTGGGCTCTTGGCATCCCGTGAACTCCTTGTGGCTTATGGTTGGATTCTATTGCTGGCCCCGTCCGGTAACCGGCCTCACGGCGCGACCCGCGCCGCACCTTCTCCGGCCATCAGCCGGGCCAGCCACGGCGGCGGGCGCTCGGCCAGGGCGGCGCGAAGCTCGTCCATGTGCGCCGCGGCCGCTCCCCCGGCGTCGCGCCTCATGGGAAAGACCCCGGCGTTGACCACCTTGGCCGCCGCCGGGCCGCCGATCGAGCAGCAGTACAGCACGTGGCAGTCGGCGATCAGCGCCACCCGGGCCGCGATGCGGTCGTCGCGCCGGGTGCCGCTGCCAGTGACCGCCTCGGCCACCGGCCGAACCTCGGCAAGCCGGCAGCCGGCGGCACCGACTTCGTAGATGAGGAACCGGGCGCAGGCGCCGAAGTGACCATCCAGCTCACCGCCGCTGTTCGAGGCGCAGGCGACCCGGATGGTCCCCTCTGGCGACGGACCCGGCTCCGGCTCGGGGACCGGCTCTGGTGCCGCCTCTTCGCCATGCAGGGCCCGGCAGGCGGCCTCCAGCCGCTCCGCCGGGGCCTGCTGAACGGCCTCCAGGTGGTGGGCCCCGCCGGCGTCGCGCAGCCCCCGGGGGGTCACCCCGGCGAGCTTCTCGGCGCTCAACGGTGCCCCGAGCAGCCCGGTCAGCACCCGCACCAGCTGCGATACGTCGAGCTCCGGGAGCTCGCGCGCCGCCAGCCCGATGCGCAGGGCCAGTTCCGGTTGCAGTGACGCATCCTGCATGCCGTCTCCTCCCTTCAGTCGGCGGGGACGATGCACTCGTCCACCTCGCAGACCTCCTCGCAGCGGGGCATCTCGAAATGCCCCTCGCACTCGGTGCAGCGGTCCGCGATGATCTCGTAGAGGCCCATCTTGTTGCGCTTGATGGCCGCCTCCGGGCACTCCGGCTCGCAGTCGCCGCAGCTGGTGCACAGTTCCGGATCGATCTTCATGGCCATGCTCTTTCCTCCTCGATCACCGGACCAGGTCGTAGTTGAAGTCGGTGACCCCCATGTGACGGGTCTCCTCGTCGAGCCGGGCGAGCACCTCGTTGACGATGGTGGTGAGGATGTACATCGCCCCCTCGTAGCCCCAGATGCTGTTGCGGTGCAGGTGATGCCGGTCGAAGATCGGGAAGCCGAGGCGGATCAGCGGCACCTCGAACTCCTTGCCCTTGTAGAGGGTGTCGCGCTGGATGAACTTCCCGTAGGAGTTGCCGATCATGAAATCCGGCTTGTCGGTGAAGCACAGCGAGCGCATGTGCCAGAGATCCTTGCCGACGTAGACCTGGGCGCTCTCGCCGTACGGGGTCTGCTCGAGCATGGCGCGCATGGCCTTGCCCCAGCGCTTATTGGCGTTGTGGCAGAGCACGTGGCGCGGCTCGGCGCCGAGTTCGGTGAGGAACCGGGTCATGCCCATGACGAAGTCCGGATCCCCCCACAGGGCGAAGCGCTTGCCGTGCAGCCACTGGTGGGAGTCGGTCATCATATCCACCAGCCGCCCGCGCTCGAGCTCCAGGGACTCGGGGATCGGCTTGCCGGTGATCTGCGAGACCTTCATCAGGAAGTTGTCGGTTCCCTCGAGGCCGATGGGCACCTGAACCTCGGGGCAATCGTGCTTCCAGGTCTGCTTGATGTACTTCTTGGTCTTGGTCAGCATCCACGGCTGGAGCAGCAGGGTGTCCAGCGCATTGGGGGCGTCACGGACCTCGTCAATCGGCGTCCCACCGGCGTACATCCGGTATTCACCGTCGGCCGGGGTGTCGAGCACCTCGGTGGGATCGCAGAGCAGCGAGGCCTCCACGCCCATCTCGCCCAGGGCGCGCTTGAGCCAGCGGTAGCTGCCCAGGTAGGTCTCGAAGCCAGGCACCAGGTTGACCTTGCCGTTGCTGCCCGGCTGCTTGTCCTCCATCGCGTTGATGGTGAAGTAGCGGGCAATGCCCTCGAACATGCCGTCCCAGCCGGTGACGTGGCTGCCGACGAAGCTCGGCGTGTGCGCAAAAGGCGTGGGCACTTCCTGCGGCAGATACCCCTCGTCCTTGGCGTTGCCGATGAAGGCGTTGAGGTCGTCGCCGATGACCTCGGCCATGCAGGTGGTGGAGACGGCGATCACCTCGGGCTGGTAGATCTGGTAGGCGTTCTGCAGCCCCTGGTTCATGTTCTTGTGCCCGCCGAAGACCGCGGCATCCTCGGTCATGGAGTCGGAGACACAGGCCACCGGCTCCTTGAAGTGGCGGTTGAAGTAGGTCCGGAAGTAGGCCACACACCCCTGGGAACCGTGGACGTAGGGCAGCGTCTTCTCGAACCCCAGCGAGCAGAGCACCGCCCCGAGGGGCTGACAGACCTTACCCGGATCGACGGTCAGCGCCTCGCGCGAGAAGTTCAGCTGCTGGTACTCCTCGGTGGTGGTCCACTCGAAAGTCTCGTCGATCTTCGCCGCGTCGACGCCCTCCTCCTGCTCCCGGCGCTTGCGGCTGAGGACCTGTTGGTAGTCGTCATCCCGGAACAGCGGGTAGCACGGCTTGATGGCTTCGGTGTCTTCGTTCATTGCGCTTCCTCCAGCTGCGCCGCGCTGCGGGCACGGCGCCTTGCCCTGTTCGGGCGGGCCGGCTGAGCGGCCCGCCCCTGGCTGAGATGGTCAGGCCGCCTTGGAGGCCGGCTCGCCGGTGGCCTTCCACGGCGGGGTCATGCGGTCCCAGACCGGGTTGTTGAGGGTCATGTCCATATCCCGGGCAAAGATCGCGAAGCCGTCGTAGCCGTGATACGGCCCGGAGTAGTCCCAGGAGTGCATCTGCCTAAACGGCAGACCCATCTTCTGGAACACGTACTTCTCCTTGATCCCGGCGGCCACCAGGTCCGGCTGGACCCGCTCGATGAAGCGCTCCAGCTCGAAGGCGTTGGCGTCGTCGTAGACCAGCGTCCCCTCCTTGAGCTCGGGGTAGGTGCGGTCGTAGTCGTCGTCGTGGGCGAACTCGTAGCCGGTGCCGAGCACCTCCATGCCCAGGTCCTCGTAGGCGCCGATGACGTGGCGCGAGCGCAGACCGCCGACGTAGAGCATCACCTTCTTGCCCTCCAGCCGCGGCCGGTACTTGGCGATCACCGCGTCCATCATCGGCTGGTACTTGGCGATGACGGCCTCAGCGTTGGCCTGGATGGTCTCGTCGAACCGGGCAGCGATCTCGCGCAGGCTCTGGGCAATGCGCGTCGGACCGAAGAAGTTGAACTCCATCCACGGGATGCCGTGGGTCTTCTCCATGTGCTCGCAGATGTAGTTCATGGAGCGGTAGCAGTGCAGGAGGTTGAGCTGCACCTTGGGCGTGTTCTCCATCTCGGCCAGGGTGCCGTCGCCGGACCACTGGGCAACCACGTTCAGGCCCATCTCCTCGAGCAGGATGCGCGAGGCCCAGCAATCGCCGCCGATGTTGTAGTCACCGACGATGGCCACGTCGTAGGGCCCGGCCTGGTGGCCGTCGCCGTCGCGGTTCTCCAGGACGTGGTCGCGGATGGTGTCGTTGGCGATGTGGTGGCCGAGGGACTGCGAGACCCCGCGGAAGCCCTCACAGCGCACCGGGATAACCGGCTTGCCGAGGCGCTCGGTGGCCTGACGGCCCACCGAGTCGATGTCGTCGCCGATCAACCCGACGGGGCACTCCGACTGCACGGTGATGCCCTTGTTGAGCGGGAAGAGCATCTCGACTTCGTCGATGATCTTCTCGAGCTTCGGGTCACCGCCGAAGACGATGTCCCGCTCCTGGAAATCGGAGGTGAAGTTGATGGTGCCGAAGGTGTCCACGCCGGTGTGGCCGGTGTAGTAATTGCGACGGCCGGCCCGCGAGAGCTGGCCGCAGCCCACCGGGCCGTGGGAGATGTGCACCATGTCCTTGATCGGCCCCCAGACCACGCCCTTGGAGCCGGCGTAGGCGCAGCCGCGCTGGGTCATGACCCCGGGCACCGACTTGCGGTTGGAGGTCACGCACTTGCTCGGCTGCTGGTCGGCCCCGACGGCGGCCAGGTGCTTGGCGCGCTCCTCGCGGGTAGCCTCGGGATAGACCTCGAGGACCTCCTCGATCAGCGCCTGGGCCTCGTCCTGCGTCATGCTGCTCATTGGCTCTCCCCCTTTACGCCGAGGCGGTCTCGTCGGCCTTCTGCCCCACGATGGACTCGTCCTCCTCCTCGAGGATGCCGAACTCCATGAGCAGGTCCTCGAGGTCATCCATGCCCAGCGGCGTGGGCACGACCATTTGGGTGTTGTTGATGACGTTGTCCGCCAGTTCGCGGTAGACGTCGGCCTGCTTGCACTCCGGGTTGTACTCGATGACCGTCATACGCCGGATCTCGGCGTGCTGGACCATGTTGTCCCGCGGGATGAAGCCGATCATCTGGGTACCCAGCCGGCTGGCGAGGTTCTCGATGAGCTCGTCCTCGCGGTCGGTGTTGCGGGAGTTGCAGATCAGCCCGGCCATGCGCACGCCGCCGGAGCTGGCGTACTTCACGATGCCCTTGGCGATGTTGTTCGCCGCGTACATGGCCATCATCTCGCCGGAGACGACGATGTAGATCTCCTGGGCCTTGTTCTCGCGGATGGGCATGGCGAAGCCGCCGCAGACCACGTCGCCAAGGACGTCGTAGAAGACGAAGTCCAGGTCGTCCTCGTAGGCGCCCTCCTCCTCGAGGAAGTTGATGGCGGTGATCACGCCGCGGCCGGCGCAGCCGACCCCCGGCTCCGGGCCACCGGACTCGACGCACTTGGTGTCGCCGTAGCCGACCTGCAGGACGTCCTCGAGCTCAAGGTCTTCGACGCTGCCCGCCTCGGCGGCCAGGTGCATGACCGTGTTCTGCGCCTTGGCATGGAGCATCAGGCGGGTGGAGTCGGCCTTCGGATCGCAGCCGACGATCATCACCTTCTTGCCTTTCTCGGCGAGCGCCGCCACCAGGTTCTGCGTGGTGGTGGACTTGCCGATGCCGCCCTTGCCGTAGATTGCTGCCTGTCTCATGGGTTAATCCCTCCTGACCGATGGTTACGTTGGCCGCCTCAGCGGCTCGCACCCGGGTTTTGCAACCGGCGTGCCAGCAGGGGGCAACGACGGACCCGCTGCGCCGAAGGTGACCCGCCGCGTTTACGCAACCCGTTGATCCAAAAGACTTATAGGAAGACCAGGAACGATCAGCAAAGAAAGGGCGAACACCCCCGGGGGCCCGGCCCGACGATCCGGGACGGCCCGCAGGCCCGTGGCAAGTCCGACATGATCGGCCGGGGGTTGTCGGGGAGCGGACAAGGGGAAGAACCGCTCCCCGACCGACAGGAGGGATGCTTAGTGCTCGCTGAAGACGGTGGTGTGACCGCGGTCGCTGAAGGCGAGGACCTGGTAGGACTCATCCGGCTGGCCGGGGATCCACTTGCGTCGCATCGCCCCTGCTCCTCATCGACAGGTTGTGTGGCACCGGTCGTCATTATTGATCGAACGCAATCCGGATGCCACCCCCTCCGACGGGGCGAGCGACGCTCAGGCGCGTTGGGGTGACGAGGCGACGCCGACGGCCCGCGCCGCCAGTTCGCGGGCGCAGGCCTCGATCACGGTCACACCGTGGCGGGCCAGGTAGCGCCGCTCCTTGCCGGCCGTGGCGGGCAACAACGCCCAGCCCTTGGGCTCGCCGGCCTCCTGGGTGATCTCGGTGAAGAGCATGCGCTCGGTATCCCGGGTGAAGCGAACCCCGAGACTCAGGTAGCGCACGCCCCGGCGCCGCTCCTTGAGGAACCGCGGCAGGGCGAAGCCGCCCATCAGTTCGGTGAGGTAGTCCACAAAATCGGCGTCCGAGGCAACGAAGCTCGGCTCGGGCCGGGGCGACCCCAGGGGCTTGAAAAGGATCGGACCCGCCGGCGACGGCGGCGACTCGGCCGCCTCGTCGTGGAGCTCGTGGTAGCCGATGCTGTCGTGCCGGAAGACCCGATAGCGTCGCCCGCCAGTGACCCGTGCGACGCCCTGAACCAGCAGGTGCGGGGTGCCGGCCCAGGCGTCCTGGAGCTGGGTATCCCGGTTGAGATCCACCACCCAGGCCGGCCGCTGCTGCGCCAGCCAGTCGATCACCGGCGCCCGGGTCCAGGGGACCTCGCCGAAGCAGGTCCGCAGAAAACGCTCCAGATAGGGGCGTCCGTGATCCTGCTCGACCTTCATCGCCGCCCGCGAGAACTCGTGCATCAGCACCGGCGACATCGGCTTGCCCTGATTCAGCGCGAGGATCAGCCGCTCGTTGTCTGCCGGCATGGCATCGCCGGTCTCCGGGTGACACGCCCCGTCCAGCGCGCCCGGCCCGAGCACCGGGACGACGCTGCCGTCGGCGAAGCCGTGGGTCCAGCGGCGAATACGCTCGTCATCCAGTCCCGGATGGCTCATGGTTCTCCCCTCCCTGGCCGGCCCGCGCCCGATCCCGTTGGACCTGGCGGGCCCGCTTTTCCTGCAGGGCCCCGCGGATCCGCTCGCGCAGCTCGTCATCCAGCGGGGCAACGTCGGGCGGGTGCACGGTCTCG
Source organism: Halorhodospira sp. M38 (assembly GCF_022227985.1). Classification (NCBI taxonomy): domain Bacteria; kingdom Pseudomonadati; phylum Pseudomonadota; class Gammaproteobacteria; order Chromatiales; family Ectothiorhodospiraceae; genus Halorhodospira; species Halorhodospira sp. M38. Next base: position 39,385 of record NZ_JAJNQP010000007.1, on the reverse strand, counting down.
CAGAGGAGCACGTGCAGACCCATCGCCGTTTCCACCGGGCCGCGCACCTCGCCGGCGGCCATCTCGAACAGGGCCGCGTCCAGCTCCTCATGCAGCTGCCCCCGCGCCACCCGGCCCACCAGCCCGCCGTGCAGGGCGCTGGGGCACTCGGAGTGGCGCTCGGCGGCGGCGGCAAAGCCCCGCGGGTCGTCCGCCAGCTTCCCGGCCAGCTTCTCCGCCCGCGCCCAGGCCCGCTGCCGGGTATTCTCCGGGAACTCGTCGTTGATGGTGATCAGAAGATGGCGCACGGTGCGCGTCTCGTCCCGCTGGAAGCGCTCCGGATGCTCGCGGTAGAAGCGCTCCACGTCCTCGTCGGTGACCTCCGGCACCTCGGCGGCCAGCGGCGCCAGGGCGTGCTCCGGAACCTGCAGCGTACGCCCCGGGAAGCGGACCTGGTAGGCCGGCCCGGTGCGTGCATCGCGCATGACGCGGATGATCTCGCCCACCGCACCCGGCTCGGCCACCACCTCGCCATGGACGGCGAGCCGCCGCGTGGGCGTGACGCGGTCGCGAAACTCGAAGCGGGTCTCCACCCAGTGGCTGGCTGCATCCATGAGCTCCTCCTCGCGACAGCCGACCATGCGGTCCTGATCCAGAAAGAAGACGCTGTAGACGATCTGATCCTGCAGGAAGGTCCCCACATCACGGACGTAACCCACGCTCCCCCGGGGGACGAGCAGCTCACCGCGGGCCACGCCGGGGTAGGTGCCGTCGTTGCGGATGTTGCGCGCCACCCGCACCGCCGCGCCGATCCGGAACCGCGGCAGCATCAGCCGAATCCTCCACGGCCGATTCGCGCCACCGGGACCTCGCCGCTCGCCCCCCGGGCCACCTGCCGGTGGATGCGCAGCGCGGCCTGGCTGCGGGCGTCGGAGCCGACGAAGTCGTCGTGGGCGCGTTGCAGCAGTGCCCGGGCCTGCCCCTCGGCCTCATCGGGTGTCGCCGGCGGCTCGGCGCTGGCGTAGTCGTGGAAGCGCTGCAGGATATGCAAGCGGTAGACCCGCAGCAGCTGTGGATCGTAGGCCACGCCGAGGCCCTCGAACCACGCCTCCGCGCCCTCCAGGCCCTCCTCGTTTTCCGGTTCCAGTGGCTCCAACCACTTCATGGCAACCTCCTCTACACCTCGACGACATCCTCGGCGGCCGCGGCCGCCCCTTGCGCCACCAGCGCACGCAGCTCCGCGGCACTGGGGGCACGCTTGTGAGTGACACTCCAGCGGCGGATCAGCGGCAGCAGCGCCCGGGCCTGCTCGCGGTCCAGGCTCACCCCGGCCTCGCGGCACGCCGCCTGGACCCCGCGGGTGCCGGAGTGCTTGCCGAGGACGAGCTCGTGGCACCGCCCGACCTCGTCCGGATCCAGACCCTGGTAGTTGCGGGCGTCCTTGAGCAGCCCGTCCACGTGGATCCCGGCCTCGTGGCTAAAGACACCGGCGCCGACCACGCTCTTGCCCCAGGGCACCGGCCGGCCCGAGGCGGCCTCCACCAGTGCCGCGACACCGGTCAGGCCGGCGGCGTCGACCCCGGTGGTCCGGTCACAGAGCCGATGAAGCGCCAGGGTCACCTCCTCGAGCGCGGCGTTGCCGGCACGCTCGCCCAGTCCGCAGACGGTGGTGTTGACGTGGGTGGCGCCGCCGCGGACGGCGGCCAGGGTGTTGGCCGTGGCCAGACCGAAGTCGTCGTGGGCGTGCATCTCCAGCTCCAGGCCGGTGGCCGCGCGCAGGCGCTGGAAGAGCTCGTGGACCGCGAACGGCTCGGCGATGCCGACCGTATCCGCGATGCGCAGCCGGCGCGCCCCGGCCGCCTCCGCACAGTGCGCGACCTCGACGAGGAAATCGGGATCGGCGCGGGTGGCGTCCTCGCCGCCGACACTCACCGCCAGCCCTTCGGCCCGCGCCCGCCGCACCCATGCATCGATCCGACCCAGCACCCAGCGGCGGTCGCGGCCGAGCTTGTGCGCAATCTGCTGATCCGAGACCGGGATAGAGCCGTCCACCCCCCAGACCCCCAGCCCGACACACGCCCGCAGGTCCGCCTCGCGCATGCGCGCCCAAACCAGCAACCGCGCCGACAGCCCGGCGGACACCAGGGCCCGGATGTCGGCCCGCTCCTCGGGCCCCATGGCCGGGATGCCCACCTCCAGCTCGGGCACGCCGATCCCGTCGAGCGCCGCGGCGATGGCACACTTCTCCGCGCGGGTGAAGGCCACGCCGGCGGACTGTTCGCCGTCGCGCAAGGTCGTATCGTCGATCACCACCGCGCCCATCACTCCTCCGGCCCGAAGCACTCGGCGAAATCGCTGCAGGCGTCGCAGGACGGCGCCCGGCACGTATAGATTCCGGTCTCTTCACACAACCGCTTGTACAGGAACTTCTTCCACTTCATGTCGCGGTCGTTCAACGCACAGAGCGCGGGGAAGGCGTCTTCCATCAACGCCGTGAGCTCCCCACGGGAGCGCAACCCCAGGTCCTGCCAGAGATGATCCCGGCCCAGACAGCCGGCGGCGACGATGCGCGCCAGCCAGCGCTCCGAGCGATCGGCGCCGCGGCGGTAGCGAAGCAGCAGGTCGGCGACATCCGCCTGCTCGTCGGCCAGCGGTTGCGAGAGCGTCGTCGGCTCGGGGAACGGGGTCACCGCGCCCACACTGGGAAAGTGGCGGCCCATCATGGCCACGTACTCGCCCGGCTCCAGACCCATCCACGCCGGCAGGACGCTCTCGCCGCTGAGCCAGGCGGCCACCAGCCGGCCCAGCGCGCGATCATTGGGCAGGCCGGTGGCCTCGGCCAACAGCCCGCCGCAGGTGTAGGGGGCAAAGACCCGCCCATCGGGCTCGGGCGGCAGCGAATGGGTGCGGTTCATGGCGTACCCTCCTCTTCCCGCAGCTGCTCCTCCAGCTCCTGCCAGGTGGCCTGCTGGCGTCGGCGCACGGCCTCCGGATCCAGCGACCGGCCCGCTACCCGGGCCCGGCTGAACTCCGCCCCGCGGTCCTCGCCGATCAGCCCGGCGGCATCGGCACGGCACTGCTGGCAGTGGCTCATCACCGCGATATCACTGGCGCAGGCGGCCCGCAGGCCGAGCAGCTCGGCGTCGCTCGGACCGCGCTGGCCAATCTCGCCGAAGTAGGTGCCGTGGCTGGGGTCGGAGATCAGGGGCATGACGTTGTGCAGGAACGCCCCGCGCTGGCGGACCGCCCGGGAAACGACAGGTAGATGCTGATGGTTGATCCCGGGGATGGCCACCGAGTTGACCTTGACCAGCACGCCGCGGGCGGCCAGCGCCTCGATGCCGGCGAGCTGGCGCTGCACGAGGATCCGGGCGGCCTCCAGGCCACGCCGGCGCCGGTGCTCAAAGAGGATCGAGGGGTGGATGCGCGCGCCGATCTCCGGGTCGATGGCGTTGACCGTCACCGTGACGTGCTCCACCTCGAGGGCCACCAGATCGTCCACGTAGTCGGGCAGCGCCAGGCCGTTGGTGGACAGGCACAGGCGCAGCTGGGGAGCCACCTCGCGGATGCGCTCGAAGGTCTCGAAGGTGCGGCGCGGGTTGGCCAGGGCGTCGCCCGGTCCGGCGATGCCCACCACCGACAGCTGCGGGATTTCATGGGCCACCGCCAGGGTCTTGGCCGCGGCCTCCTCCGGAGTGAGCACCTCGGAAACCACGCCGGGGCGGGACTCGTTGGCGCAGTCGTACTTGCGATTGCAGTAGTTGCACGAGAGGTTGCACCCCGGGGCAACGGCCACGTGCAGCCGCGCGAAGTGGTGGTGGGCACGCTCGGAGTAGCAGGGGTGGTCCCGGACCTTGGCGCGCAGCGCCTCGGGCAGGTGCTCGAGCCCGTCGCCGGGCGCCCCCTCGCCACCGACGCCGGGGCAGCCGGCGGCGGGGTCGCAGGTGGTGGAGCCGGATGCGTCCATTGTCTCTCCCTCCGTCGGGACCGGAGCCGCGCTCCGGTCGGGCTTGCCCGCTCTTTTGCAAACCTCGTGCCGGATCACGAGAGCGGCCAACCGCCCGTCTCGCCGTGCCTCCCGCCGCGGCATTCGCCGCGCGTGTCGCAAACCCCACACAGCCGCGTGTCGCGTCCGCCACGCCCCCAGCAACGGCTCATAGGCTCTTGACCGGGATGTCGAGGGTCTTGATCCGGTAGGCGATCTGCCGCGGCGTCATGCCCAGCAACCGCGCCGCCTTGGCCTGCACCCAACCGGTGCGCTCCAGCGCGGCGATGACCCGCTCGCGCTCGTCCAGGTTTGGGTCGTTCGGGTCGGGGGCCGCCGGCCCGGCGGGTAGCACCCCGCTCTCGACGGCCGGCGAACCGTCCTCGGGGATCCCGGCCAGAATCACGGCCTCCTGGTCGATGCGGCCGTCCTCGCTCATGATCGCCGCCCGCTCCAGGGCGTTCTCCAGTTCGCGAACATTGCCCGGCCAGTGGTAGCGCATCAGCGTGCGGATGGCGTCGTCGGAGATCTCCAGCGCCCGCTCCTGGTTGCTGGCGATGCGCCCGACGAGGAACCGGACCAGCTCCGGGATGTCCTCGAGGCGCTCGCGCAGCGCCGGCATGGTGATGGTCATCACGTTGAGCCGGTAGTAAAGGTCCTCGCGGAACTCCCCGGCGGCCACCGCCGCCTCCAGATCGCGGTTGGTGGCGGCGAGCACGCGCACGTCCACCCGCCGGGTCCGGGTGCTGCCCACCCGCTCGAACTCCCCTTCCTGCAGGACCCGCAGCAGCTTCGCCTGGAAGGCCGGGGAGATCTCGCCCATCTCATCGAGGAAGATGGTGCCGCCGTCGGCCTGCTCGAAACGCCCCACCCGGCTCTGCACAGCGCCGGTGAAGGCGCCTTTCTCGTGGCCGAAGAGCTCGCTCTCGAGCAGGCTGTCGGGCAGCGCCGCGCAGTTGAGCTTGACAAAGGGCGCGTCGGCCCGGGGCGAGTTGTAGTGGATGGCGTTGGCCAACAGCTCCTTGCCGGTGCCGGACTCACCGCGCAGCAGCACCGTAGTGCTCCACTGCGCCACCCGGCGCACCTGCTCGAAGACCCGGCGGATAGCCGGGGTCCGGCCGATGACGTTCTCGAAGCCGTAGCTCTCCTGCACCTCCCGGCGCAGGCGGTCGCGCTCATCGACGATGGCCGCCTGCTCACGGTCAACCTCGGTGGCCAGGCGGACCGTCTGTGCGACCAGGTTGGCGACCATCTGCATGAACCGAGAGCGCTCGGCCAGCAGCGCGCCCTCGTCGGCGGCGGGCTGGGCGGCGAGTACGCCCACCGGCGGGTCCTGCTCGCCGGGGCCGTTGATGGGTACACCGATGAACGGCAGATCCGGATCGTAGAGGCCGAGCCGATCGAGGAAGCGCGGCTCCTCGGAGATGCGCCGCACGATCAGCGGCTCGGCGTGATTGAGGATCTCGCCAACGATCCCCTCGCCCGGCCGGTAGGCGACCTCATTGGCGGGGCTCTGCCCGTACAGCGCGCGGACGATGGTCTCGCGGCGGACGGGGTCGCGCAGGGCGACCATGCCGGAGTGCATATCGGCGTGCTCGTGGAGCACCTCCAGGACGGCCTGAAGGGTCTCGCGCAGGTCGAGACTGCGCGAGAGCACCCGGCTGACCTGGTACAGCGCCTCGAGCTGGGCCTCGACCAGTTCGGCCCGGGCGCGTTCTCGGGGGCCGACGGACGTGGGGTTCTCCATGAATACTCCCCTCCGCTAGGTGCATCGGTTTTGGCTGGCCCAGATGGGGTCAGGGGCCCCATCTGGGCCGGGCAAAACCGTTGCAACTCCCGTTCCAGACAGCCGGCGAACCGTCGACCCCCGTTTGTCGCGTTTCTCACAGTGATTCACGGAAGGTGATGCTTTTGTCGTCTGTGCCACATCGGTGCAACGGCACCTCTTTGGTGCAAATGGGCGAGGTTCGGACGGGATGACGCGGGGTTGCGGGACCGTGGTGCTCAAAGGGTACCGGCTGGCACGGCTGATGCTTGACCCGTAGCGAACGCCGCCGACGGGCCGGGAAAGGGAAAGAGGATGACGGAATACCTGCTACTGCTGCTCGGCGTCGCCCTGGTGAACAATGTGGTCCTGACCCAGTTCCTGGGGCTGTGCCCGTTCATGGGTGTGTCGAACCGACTGGATACCGCCCTGGGCATGGGCCTGGCCACCACCTTCGTACTCACGTTGGCGGCGGCGGCCGGGTGGGTGATCGAGCACGCCCTGCTCATCCCCCTGGACCTGGAGTTCCTGCGCATCCTCAGCTTCATCCTCGTCATCGCCGGGACCGTGCAGTTCACCGAGATGGCCGTCGCCCGGGTCAGCCCCGCCCTGCACCAGGTTCTGGGCGTCTTCCTGCCGCTGATCACCACCAACTGCGCCGTGCTCGGCGTGGCCCTGCTCAACATCCAGGAAGCGCACACCTTCGCCGAGAGCCTGGTCTTCGGCGTCGGAGCGGCGCTCGGTTTCACGCTGGTTCTGGTCCTGTTCGCCGGCCTGCGCGAGCGGCTGGCCACGGCAGCGGTTCCGGCCGCCTTTGCCGGTGCCCCCATCGGCTTCGTGGTCGCCGGGCTGCTGTCGCTGGCGTTCATGGGACTGACCGGACTGCCCGAAGGAGGGTGAGGCGATGTATGCAGCGATGCTGGTTCTGACCGGGATGGCGCTGGTGATCGGGTTCCTGCTGGCCGTGGCCGCGCAGTATCTAAAGCCGCCGCCGGACGAGACCGCCGAGGAGGTGGAGCGCGTCCTGCCCGGTACCAACTGCGGCCAGTGCGGGCTGGCCGGCTGCAGCATCGGCGCCCAGTCCGTGGCGGCCGGGGAGCTTCCGGTGAACTTCTGCCCGCCGGGTGGCCGGGCCGTGGCCGAGGAGATCGCCCGCATCACCGGACGTCCGCTGGTGCTGGACGATGGCGACGACGGCATCCGCCGGGTGGCGCGGGTCACCCGGGAAGACCGGTGCACCGGGTGCCTGAAGTGCATCAAGGCCTGCCCCACCGATGCCGTCATCGGCGCCCCGAAGCAGATCCACGGGGTGTTGCCGGAGGCGTGCTCCGGCTGCGAAGCGTGCATCGACGTCTGCGCCACCGGGGCGCTGGAGATGGTCCCCGAGCCGGTGACCCTGGCCAACTGGCGCTGGCCCCGCCCGATGGAGGCATTCGACCGTGCTACTTAGCAAGCCGAAGATCATTCGCGGCGGCGTGCGCACCGAGTCGCGCAAGCAACCCACCGCCGACGCCCCGCTGGAGCCGCTGCGCGCCCGACAGCGACTCTACGTCTCGCTGGCCCAGCACATCGGCGCCCCGGCGCTGCCGGCGGTGGCCCCAGGCGAGGCCGTCGCCAAGGGGCAGTGCATCGGCACGCCGGAGGCCGGCCTGTCGGCGGCGGTCCACGCCCCCACCTCGGGGCGAGTGGTCGCCGTTGACCGCCACCCGGCACCCCACCCTTCGGGCCTGACGGTGCCCACGGTGGTCATCGAACCCGATGGCGCCGAGCAGTGGTCCACGCAGCTGCCCCAACCCCTGACCGCAGCGGCTGCGGCCATCGAGCCGGCGACCATCGCCGAACGGGTGGCCGAGGCAGGCATCGTCGGCATGGGCGGCGCAGCCTTCCCGGCGGCGGTGAAGCTCGGCGGCGGGCAGCCGGTGGCCACGCTGATCCTCAACGGCGGTGAGTGCGAGCCGTACCTGACCTGCGACGACCGCCTGATGCGCGAGCGCGCCGCCGGGATCGTCGACGGCGCCCAGCTGATGGCCCGGGCCCTGGGGGCGGAGCGCACCGCCATCGGGGTGGAGGACAACAAGCCGGAGGCCATCCACGCCCTGCGCCGCGCCACCGACGCCCTGGGCGGCCCCGACGTGGTGCCGGTACCGAGCCTCTGGCCCCAGGGCTCGGAAAAACACCTGATCTACACGCTGACCGGCCGCGAGGTGCCCGCCGGGGCGCGGGCGGCGGATATCGGCGTGGTGGTGCACAACGTCGGCACCGCCTACGCCGTCCACCGCGCCGCCCGGCATGGCCGGCCGCTGATCAGCCGCCCGATTACCGTCGGCGGCGGGGCCGTCGCCGAGCCGGCCAACTTCGAAGCCCCCCTGGGCCTACCGCTGCAGGCCCTGCTCGAGGCGGCCGGGGGGCTGCGCGAGGCCCCGGCCCGGGTGCTCGCCGGCGGTCCCATGATGGGCCAGGTGGCCCCGCTGGAGGCCGGCGTGGCCAAGGGCACCAACGGCGTCATCGCCCTGACCGCAGCGGAGATCCGCGAGGCCGAGGGGCGCCCCTGCATCCGTTGCGGGCGCTGTGTCGATGCCTGCCCGATGGGGCTGATGCCCTTCGAGATCGCCAACCGCGCCGCCGCCGGCGACGTCGACGGCGCCGCGGCCAGCGGCCTGATGGACTGCCTGACCTGCGGTTCCTGCGCCTACGTCTGTCCCTCGGCGCGGCCGCTGGTCCAGCTCTTCCACCACGCCCGGGGTCAGCGCGCCGAGCAAGCCGCCGCCAAGGAGCGCAGCGAACTGCAGCGGCGCATGGCCGAGCAGCGGGCGGAGCGCCAGCGACGCGAGCAGGAACGCAAGAAGGCCGCCGCCGCGGCCCGCCGCCGCCAGCGGGCGCAGCAGAAGGCCGCCGGCGGCGATTCGGAAAGTCCAGCCCAGGAGCAGCCGCAAAACGAGGAGAAGGAGACTCAGACGTGAGCGAGCTGGTTGCCGGCCCCCACACCCGGGCCCCGCTGAGCCTGCCCACCCTGATGCGCCAGGTGCTGCTCGCCGCAGCACCCGCCACCGCCTTCGGCGTGTGGCTCTACGGCTGGCCGGCCCTCAATCTGCTGCTGATCACCCTGGTCACCGTGGTGGCCGCCGAGGCCGCCTGCCTGCGCGCGGCCGGGCGCCCGGTACGCAGCGGCGTGGGTGACAGCTCCGCGCTGGTCGCCGGTTGGATCCTGGCCATGAGCCTACCGCCCTGGGCGCCGTGGTGGATCGGTGTGATCGGCGGACTGCTGGCGGTAATCCTGGGCAAGGGGGTCTTCGGCGGCACCGGGCAGAACCTCTTCAATCCCGCCATGGTCGCCCGCGTCGCCCTGCTCATCGCCTTCCCGGTGGAAATGACCCGCTGGGTGGAGCCGGCCCCCCTGGGCTCGGCAACCGCCCCCGGCTTCCTGGAATCGCTCGGGATCACCTTCGCCGGCGCTGCTGACTGGGACGCAGTGACCGGCGCCACCACCCTCGACACGGCGCGCACCGCCGTCACCGAGGGGCAGAGCATCGAAACCGCCCTGCCCGAAGCCTACCAGCCGGCGCTGGCCCTGCTCGGCTACGCGCCGGGCAGCCTGGCGGAGGGCTCGGCACTGCTGCTCGCCCTGGGCGGGCTCTACCTGATCTACCGGCGGGTGATCGCCTGGGAGATCCCGGTGGTCATGCTCGCCACCCTGGCGCTGCTCGCCAGCGGCTTCCACCTGCTGGACCCGGATCGCTACGCCGATGCCGGCGTCCATATCCTGGCCGGTTCGACCCTGCTGGCGGCCTTTTTCATCGCCACCGACCCGACCACCTCGCCGGCCACCACCCTCGGCCGTGCGGTCTTCGCCGCCGGCTGTGCGCTGATCGTCTGGGTGGTGCGCACCTACGGCGGCTACCCGGAGGCCACCGCCTTCGCGGTGCTGCTGATGAACGCCTTCACCCCGCTGATCGACCACTGGATCCGCCCCCGGGTCTACGGCCGGACCCGGCTGGGCGCGCCGCTGAGCACGGACCGGGAGGGCCCATGAGCACGCCGGAGCGCCCCAGCTACCAGCAGCGCACCGCCTACCACGTCACCCTGCTCGGCATGGTGGCCCTGCTCAGCAGCGCCGCGCTGGTCATTGCCGACCTGCAGACCCGCGAGCCGATCGAGGCGGCCCGCGAGCGCCAGATCGGCGAGCGCATCGCCCAGGTCACGCCGGTACACAGCGCCGCCGACGCCCCGCTGGAGCGCACCGTCACCGTCGAGCACGACGGCCGCCGACACACCGGCTGGCAGCACGTGGAGGGCGATGCAGTAACGGCGGTGGCGCTGGAGAGTCAGGCCCAGGGCTACGGCGGCACCATCCGGGTGATCGTCGGCATCGACCGCGACGGCGAAATCCTGGCCGCACGCGTCACCGAGCACCGGGAGACCCCGGGGCTCGGCGACGACATCGAGGCCGAACGCTCCGACTGGATCGACGCCTTCGAGGGGCGCTCCCTCGGCGATCCCCCCGAAGAGGCTTGGGCCGTGGAGAAGGACGGCGGCGAGTTCGACCAGTTCACGGGTGCGACCATCACCCCGCGGGCGGTGGTCGAGGCCGTCCACGCCGCCCTGCACGCCTTCGAGGCCCACCAGGACCGGCTGCTCGACCCCCGCGCCGGCCGCCAGCGGACCGCCGATGGCGCAACCGAGGAGACCGACGATGGCTGACACCGATGCCGGACTCGCCGACCGGGAAGCACCCGCCCCCGAGGGTCGCTGGCGGCGCATCGCCCGTGAGGGGCTTTGGGACAACAACGTGGTCTTCGCTCAGCTGCTGGCCCTCTGCCCGCTGCTGGCGGTGACCTCTACCGCCACCAACGGTCTGGGGTTGGGTCTGGCGACGCTGTTCGTGATGGTGCTCGCAGCGGTGCTGGTCTCCACCCTGCGCGGGCTGATCACCGACCCGGTGCGCATCCCGGTGTTTATCCTGCTCATCGCCACCCTGGTCACCGTGGTGGATCTGTTCATGGAGGCCCACCTCAACCCCCTCTACCAAGCGCTGGGGCTGTTCATCCCGCTGATCGTGACCAACTGCGCCATCCTGGCCCGGGCCGAAGTCTTCGCCTCGCGCCATCCGCCCGCCGAGGCCGCCTTTGACGGACTGATGATGGGCCTGGGCTTCACCGCCATCCTGGTCGTTCTCGGCGGCGTGCGCGAGCTGCTCGGCGCCGGCACCCTGTTCGACCAGGCCGGGCTGATGCTCGGGGATGCCTTCGCTTTCCTGGAGATCACCGTCTTACCTGATTACCCCGGCTTCCTGCTCATGGTGCTGCCGCCGGGGGGCTTTATCGCGTTAGGATTTCTGATGGCCGGCAAGCGGCTGCTGGATCGACGCCGGGAGGCACAGACGACATGAGCGAGCACGAGGCGCAGAACGACCCCCTGCAGGTCTCGGTGGCCTACGTCGAGGGCAGTGAGCACTTCTGGCGCTGCCTGCAGGTGCCGGCGGGGACCACCGCCGCGCAGGCCGTGGCACAGAGCGGCCTGCAGCAGCGCTTCCCGCACCTGGAGCTGAGCGCGCTCAAGCTCGGCGTCTTCGCCAAGCCGGTCAAGGCTGATCGGGTTCTCGAGAACGGCGACCGCGTGGAGGTCTACCGGCCGATCACCGCCGACCCGGAGGCCCTGGCCGGCGAAGAGGCGGATTCATGAGCGGCTGCCTGGAGCGCGAGGCGGTGGTCATCGAGACCCGCGGCGATCAGGCCCGGGTCCACGCCGACCGGCCGGCGGCCTGTGGCGCCTGCAAGGCGCGCGGGGCCTGCGGCGCGCAGCTGCTGGACCGCCACCGCGGGGCGCGGGGCGTATGGGTGCGCAACGCCATCGGCGCCCACGCCGGCGAGGCGGTGGTGGTCTCGGTGCCTACCGGCGCCCTGCTCGGCGGCGCCCTGGCCGTTTACCTGCTGCCGCTGGCCGGCCTGCTCGGCGGCGCCCTGCTCGCCGACGCCGGACTCGGCGCCGGCACCCCGGGCACCGTGGCCAGCGCGGCGGCGGGTCTGGTGGCTGGACTACTGGCCGCACGGCGTCTGCTGCAGCGTCGCCGCAGCCCAACCGGGCAACTGAGCCTGCGCCGCCCCGGCAGCGCCTAGAAGCGCAGGCGGACGCCGACACGCCCGCCGCGATTGCGCGACTCCTCGTACTCGAAGACGCCGTCAAAGAGTCCCTCCACCAGCTCGACTCGGGCGCTCAGGGTCAGGCGACCATTGCCGATGCGCAGCAGACGCTCCTCGGGATCCTCCGGGTCGTCCATGCCCAGGTAGTAGGCATAGTGGGCGCCCACGCTCCAGCGCTCGGATAGCGGTCGCTGCACACCCAGCCCCACGGTGGCACCGGCCCGGCGGTCCTCCCGGCAGGCGTCGTCGTCGTCTTCCTCACACTTCTCGACGTTGCGCCGCTCGCGGGCGGCCGTGGCGTACACGTCCGTCCCGGCCACCACGTCGCTCCGATGCCAGCCCAGGCCGAAGGCGTAGTGCTCCAGGGCGGCGCGGGTATCTTCGGCGTCCCCGCCCCCCAGGCAGTCGCCGACGCAGGCATCCGTGCCCAGATAGTCGAAGTAAAGAAAACCGCCCGTGGCGGACTGCCAGGAGGCGCGCAGGTGGCCGCCGATGGCCCGGCGGTAGTCGATGGCCTCAGCGTCCGGATCCCCCTCCGGGCGGACGCTCAGCGAGCCGTCGAAGACGACCTGGGCAAAGGCCAGCTGGACGTAGCTCTGCGGTCGTTGCTCCTCGGCGGCGGCCGGCGCCACCCCGAGGACGAGGAGCAGCGCCCAGGCGATGCCTGCCCGAGCCCGGCTCGGGCGTGATTGCGGGTTGTCGCTTGCTCGCATCCGGGAACCGGCCCACGCGGCGGGGTGAGTACGGAACCTAACCGCTCGTCCGCGGCGATTCAACGCCTGCCTCAGCGGCCGATCTGCAGGACGTCTCCGCCACGCAGCAGTTCGCAGTGCACCCCGGCGGCAGCGGCCTGCTCGCGCAGCTCCTGCTCGATACGCGCCGCCGCACCGGGTTTGAGGTGCGTGACCCACACCCGCACGCCTGCGGGCCAGTGCCGCAGTTCGTCAACGAGCTGTGCTGGCGTGTAGTGGCCGACCTGGCGGGCCAGGGATTCCAGGGCATCGGGGAAGGCGCACTCGATGATCAACGCATCCGGCATCCCGATTTGCTCCAGTCGCGTCCGCAACTCCGGGCACGAACCGGTATCGCCGCTGAAGACAAGGCTGCCGCTGCCATCGTCGATGCGATAGCCCACGGACGGGATACTGTGCCGCGCCGGTAGCGGCGTGATCTGGAACGCACCAAGGGTCCGCGCCTGATCGGGGTCGAGCGGCTCGAAGACAAGCAACGGCTCCTGCGGGGTGGGGATGGCGGTGAAATCCGGCCACAGGACGCCGTTGAACAGGTGCTCGCGCAACACGTCGAGCGTCGGCGCAGGCGCATGGACCCGGATGGGCGGGGTGCCGTCACCGATACGGGCGTCCGCCATCAGCCCCAGGTAGGCGGTGTGATCCAGATGGGCGTGGGTCAGCAGCACATCGCGGATGCCGCCGAGCTCCGCGGCGGTCAGGTCGCCGACGCCGCTGCCGGCGTCGACGAGCAGCCAGCCGTCCACCAGAAAGGCGGTGGTGCGCAGCCCCTGGCCGATTCCGCCACTCGTGCCCAGCGCGCGCAGCTCCATCGCCCCTCCGGTGGTTTCGGGTCGCCGCCCGGGACGACCCGAGGGTCACTCAGCCCTTGCGGCGCAGGACCCAGATCTCCAACAGCGACCACTCCTCGCCAGGATAGTTCTCCTGCTCGAGCTGCGACATGCGCCGGTGGCGCGAGGCCATGCTGCCGACGAACTCGAAGCGCTCGAGGAGCATGCGTTTGGTGGCGTCGGCCTTCTCCAATGCGAAGGGGTTGAGGAAGTTGACCAGCATATACCCCTCCCCCTGCTTGCTGGCGAAGGCGTCGAGGATCTTCTCGATGGCCTCCGGCTCCAGGTAGACCAGCGCGGCGGTGGAGATGACCACGTCGGCCTCGGCCATGGTGCGCTCCACGGCCTGCTGCGTCTCGGCCGGCGGGGCGTTGAGGTCGGCCTCGATGGTCTCGTCGTAGATCCCCGCCTGCTTGCCGTAGGCGAGCGCATTGCCGGAGATATCGATCCCGGTGACCCGCGCGGGGAAGCGGCGCTCGGCCTCGATGTTCAAGGCGGCGTCACGATCACGCCAGTTGTGGCGGATGGCCTCGAAGTCCATGCCGTAGAGCGTGGCCATGGTGGTGTTGCCGAAGCAGGCGCACAGGTCCACGAAGTTCACCGGCTGGCCACCGGCGGTCTGCTTCTCGACCCAGGGCAGGATCAGGCGATCGAAGGTCTGGCGATTGAAGTTATCGGAGACGTAATCGAGGGCGTCGAGGATCTGTTCCTTGAAAGGAACCGGGGAGTCGGCGATGTAGATATCGTCGAAGTGCTGTTTCTTTTCGTCGGTCTTGACACCGGTATCGCTCATGCGGGCTTCTCCCTTTCGCTGATTTGCGGCGTATCCTCCCGCTGAGGCCCCCGCGGGTCAAGCCGGACACCGCCCGGCACGACACCGCGGACCATTGTGTTCAGGAGCCTGCGCGCGTACCTTTCCCACAGGGAGAGTCCGACAGAATGCTCAGGAGGGACGATGGAATTCGACACGCTCGGTGGCAAGCTGGCGCTGGTTGGCCTGACCGGTGTGGCCTTCGCCATTCTCTACATGCTGTTCATCGCGATCGCCGTCGATCCGCGGCTGATCTCCATGGACTGGCTGTTGGTCTCCGTTCTGGCGGGTGCCGGATGCAGCTACCTGATCTACCAGTACAAAGGCATCATCAAATAGAGCGCACCGGGGCCGTCCGGATCGACTGCGCCGGAGAGTTGCCGTGAGCGATGCGTACGAGCCGCCGCTGACCGAGCAGCGCCTGGCGCAGCTCCTGGAAATCGGTGTAGCCCTGTCTGCAGAACAGGATACCGACCGACTGCTCGAGCGCATCCTCAGCGGTGCCCGGGCGCTCACCTCAGCCGACGCCGGAACCGTCTACCGGGTACGCGACGGGCAGCTTCACTTCAACACCGTCCACAACGACACCCTCGAACTCCACCTCGGCGGCACATCGGGACGCCCGATCGACTTTTCGCCCCTGGCGCTGTACCTCGAAGACGGCACCCCGAACACCCGCAACGTGGCGGCGTACGCCGCGGTCCACGGGCAGACCGTGCGCATCGACGACGCCTACGACGCGCAGGGGTTCGACTTCTCCGGCACCCGGGCGGTGGACGCACGCACCGGCTACCGGTCGCAGTCGTTCCTGACCGTACCGCTGCGGGACCACGAGCAGACCGTGATCGGCGTGCTGCAGCTCATCAACGCCGTGCGCGACGGCCAGACCGTGCCCTTCTCGCCGCGCGATGCGCGCATTGCCGAATCGCTGGCCTCCCAGGCCGCCATCGCCCTGACCAAGCAGGGTCTGATCGATGCCCAGCGCCAGCTGTTCGAATCGTTCACCGAAGTCCTGGCGCGGGCCATCGACCGCAAGAATCCGACCACCGGCCGCCACTGCGAGCGCGTCCCGCAGCTGACGCTGATGATCGCCGACGCCGCCTGCCGGACCGCGCAGGGCCCATTGGCGGATTACCGGCTCAGTGCCGAGGAGCACGAGGAGCTGCGCCTGGCCGCCTGGCTCCACGACTGCGGCAAGGTCACCACCCCCGAGGCGGTGGTGAACAAGGCGACCAAGCTTGAACGCCAGACGGACACCATCGAGGAGGTGGCCACCCGAGCCGCCGTCGTCCGCCAGGAAGCGGAGGCCACGCGGCTGCGCCGGCATCTAGGCGGCGATGAACTGGAAGCAGCCCGCGCCGACACCGATTACCGGACGCTCTGCCAGCGCCTGGACGACGACCTGACCTTCCTGCGCAGTGCCAACATCGGCGGCGAGGCCATGGACGACGCCGCGCGCGAGCGGGTGGCGGCCATCGCCGACGCCTACAGCTGGACGGACGCCGCAGGCCATCGACAGCCTCTGCTCACCGCCGGGGAGGTTGAACACCTGCAGATCCGTCGCGGCACGCTCAGTGACGCCGAGATGGAACAGATGCGCGACCACGTCCGCGTCAGCCGCGAGATGCTCGATCAGCTGACCTACCCGCGCCATTTGCAGCGGGTGCCGGAGATCGCCTCGCAGCACCACGAGCGCATGGATGGCGGCGGTTACCCCGACGGCATCACCGGGGCACAGATGAGCCGACGGGCCCGGATGATGGCGCTGGCCGACGTCTTCGAGGCCCTGACCGCCGCCGACCGCCCCTACAAGCCAGGCAAAAAGCTCAGCGAGGCGGTGCGCATCATGGGCTTCATGACCCAGGACGGCCACTTCGACCCGGAGCTCTTCGACGTGTTCATCCGCGAGGGCGTCTACCGCGACTACGCCCGGCACTTCATGCACCCCGAGGCCATCGACGAGGTCGACGAGGCCGCCATCCCCGGCTACCGGCCGTAGCCGTGCCGCACACCCTGCGCAGCCGCCTCGCCCCGCTGACGATCGGCGTGCTGTTCCTGGCCCTGGTGGTAGCCGCCACCCGCAGTGACTGGCCGCCGGTGCGCGCGAGCGTGGAGGCCGCCGAGCAGCTGATCTACGACCAACGGCTGATCTGGTCGCAACGGGCCGGGCTGGACGCCCGCGAGGAGGTCGAGATCGTTATCGTCGATATCGATGAGCGCAGCCTCGGGCGCGTTGGCCGCTGGCCGTGGCCGCGGAGCACCGTGGCCGAGCTGCTCGAGGCGCTTTGGGCCGCCGGGGCCGTGGTGGTCGCCTTCGACATCGTCTTTGCCGAACCCGAGCACAATCCGGCGGAGCAGGTGGCCCGCGGGGTGGACGACCCGGCGCTGCGTGAACGCGTCGGTGAACTCGCTCCGCGATTCGACGGCGATCGCCGCCTGGCCGAGCAGCTAGAGCGCGGCGACTCGGTGCTCGGCTTCTTCCTGCACCACGACGAGACCACCAGCCATACCGGAAGGCTCCCCGATCCGGCACCGGGGCTGGATCCGGCGACTGGCGACTCCACGGTCATCCACCGCTTCGACGCCTACACCGGCAACCGCCCCGCCCTCCAGCAGGCCGCCACAAGCGGCGGCGCCTTCAGCATTGTCCCCGACAGCGACGGTGTGGTGCGCCGGGCGCCACTGCTGCTCGGCCACGGCGAGAAGGCGTACCCGAGCCTCGCGCTGGAGACGGCACGGGTCTACCAGCTCCTGGACAGTCTGCGAGTCGAGACAACCCGTATCGGCGACTACAACGCCGTGGCGGCGGTGGGGCTCGGCGCTGCCCGCCTGCCCACGGATGCCCGGGGCCAGGCCCTGATCCCCTATCGCGGTCCGCAGGGCAGCTTCCCCTCGATCAGTGCCGCAGACCTGCTGACCGGCGATGTGGACGATGGAATCCTGGAGGGCGCCATCGTCCTGGTGGGTACCAGCGCCATGGGCCTCTACGACATGCGCGCCACCCCGATGCAGGCAGCCTTTCCGGGCGTCGAGATCCACGCCAACTTGCTCGCCGGCATCCTGACCGACGACCTGCCCCGGGAGCCGGCCTGGGTCAAGGGCGCCGACCTGCTGGCCACCCTGGTAGCCGGGCTACTCGCCGCCGGCCTGCTGCCCTTTCTCGGGCCGCTCGCCACGCTGGCGGTCACCGCCGCCCTGCTGGCCGCAATCCTGGGCGCGAACCTGTGGGCCTGGGCCCAGTGGGACCTGGCCCTGGGCGCCACCGCTCCGCTGGCTGCCGTGCTGCTCATCGGTGCCGGCAACCTCTCCTGGGGGTTCCTCTTCGAGTACCGGCGTCGTCAACAGCTGCGCCAGCGCTTCGGCGAGTACGTCCCGCCGGAGCTGGTCGCCCGCATGGCCGAAGCCCCGGGCTCCTATACCCAGACGGGCGAGACGCGGGAGATCACGGTGCTCTTCGCCGACATCCGCGGCTTCACCACGCTCTCCGAACAACTCAACGCCGCGGCGCTGCGCGAACTGCTCAACCGCTTCTTCACGCCCATGACCCGGGTCATCTTCGAGCACGGCGGGACCATCGACAAGTACGTGGGGGATCTCATCATGGCCTTCTGGGGCGCCCCGCTCGACGACCCGGAGCACCGCCGCAATGCGGTCGCCGCAGCGCTGGCCATGCAGCGCGAGGCGACCCGGCTGCGCGAGGAACTGGCCCGCGAGGGGCTGCCGGCCATCGAGATCGGCGTCGGCCTGAACTCCGGACCGGCGGCCGTCGGCGATATGGGCTCGGCCTACCGCCGGGCGTACACGGCCCTGGGCGATACGGTCAACCTGGCCTCCCGGGTGGAGGGGCAGACCAAGACATACGGCGTTGGCGTACTCGTCACCGAGCACACCCGCGCCGGGCTGGAGGCGGTGTACCGCTTTCGTGAGGTCGATCGGGTGCAGGTCAAGGGGCGCGAGGAGCCGGTCACCCTCTACGAGCCGATTGAAGCCCCCAACCACCTGCGAAAAACTGAAACTTTTTATTCTTCCAATTTCAGTCCGGCTCGCTTAGCTTAACCGTAAGGGCGCCAAGGTTAACCCCTTCCTCCAAGGCTGCGACGGGATGGCTGGGCATGATCAAACGCACCGGGCTCTGCGCCCTCTCCCTTCTGTTCGGTTCCAACCTCGTCCAGGCAGAGCCCGATCCCCCGGATACGGGGATCGAAATCGAGTCCGGGGATACCCTGTGGGACCTGGCCGCCGAACACCTCGGCAACCCACTGCTCTACCCGTGGATCTGGCAGGCCAACCCGACCATCGCGGATCCGGCCCGTATCCGCTCCGGCGACCGTCTCGCCCTGCCGCAATCGCCCCGGATCCCGCCCGCCCTGCGTCCCGAGACGCCGCATGCCGAGCCGCCCGCACCACCGACTCCGGCAACTGCGCCGCCGGCCCGCCAGGTGGCCCGGGATATACGGCTTGCCGTCGAGGCGGGAGACTACGAGCAGGCGGTCGCCCTGTCCCGGGACCACGAAGCGCTGACCGGGGTCCCGGTGTACGACTTCGAGGCCGGGCGGGCCTACCTGCGCAGCGGGGATATCGACGAGGCGGTGGTGCACTTCGACCGGGCCGTCATGGTGGCCCCGGATGCGCCACGCTACCGGCTGGAGTACGCCCGCGCCCTGTTCGCCGCGGAAGACCATGCGGCCTCGCAGCGCCAATTCAAGCGGGTCCTGGAGACCGAAGAGGTGCCCGAGCCGGTGGCGCAGAATATTCAACGGTTTCTTGAGGCCATCGATGCCCGCCTGACCTCGCGCCGTCCGGAGACCCGCGCGCAGGCGGCGATCGCGGCCGGCTACGACTCCAACCCACTCTACTCCGCCGACGACGAGTTCCTCTTTCTCGGCTTCTTCCCGGTCGACTTCGAGCGCGAGTCCGACACCTTCCTCGACACCCGGGCCCGGGTCGAGCACCGCCGGCCGCGGACCCGCACCAGCAGCTACCAGTACCTGGGCGAGATCGAACACCGCCACCACAGCGACGTCAGCGCCGCCGACCAGACCGAGGCACGATTGCGCGGTGGACTGGCGTTCGAGGGTTCCGAGGGCCGCTCCTATCGGGTGCCACTGGAACTGCGGCACACGAGGCTCGATGGCGACTCGTTCCGCACTCGACTCGCCTTCGCCCCCGAGGCCGTCCTGCCCCGGGGGCCGACCCGGCAGCTGCGGGTGCAGGGGCAGCTGGCCTACGCCGACTACGACAACGACGACCGCGATGCGCTCACCCTGGGCGCCTCGGCCACCTCGCTGCACGTGCTCGATCCGCAGAGCGCACTGCTGTTCTACGCCGGAGTCGCCACTTCGTACGATGCCGCCGACGAGGACGAGTTCACCAAGGCCCGTGCCGGCGGCTTTCTGGGCCTCCAGCGGGCCTTCTTCGAGGACACCACGGCCAGCGTGACCGCCACCGCCTCCCACGAGCGCGCCCGGGAGGCCCGCTCCACCCTGGCGGCCTTCCCCGACGAGGACAACGGCGCCGAACGCGCCACCACTTACGAACTGCGGGGCGCACTGGCCCACCCCCTGGGGGACTCCGGGTTCACCGCCTTCACCGAGGGCGCCGTGCGCGAGAAGCAGTCGAACATCGATCTGTTCGAGTTCACCCAGCGCGAGATCTTCGCCGGAGTGCGCTATGACTACTGAGCCGCACCGCCCCGCTCCTGCCTGGGCTCTCGCCGCACTCCTCAGCGGCACCGCGACGCTTGCACCGCTAACGGTTGCGGCCGAAGAGCGCATCGGCATCGTCCTCGCCAACCGCGGCGACCCGGTGCTGATCCGCGACGGCGAAGAACAATCCGTCGGACGCCGGGACGAGATCCGCGCCGGCGACCGGCTGCGGACCGACGAGCGCTCCCGACTGCAGATGCGCCTTGAGGACGGCCAGACCCTAAGCCTGACCGAAAACACCGAGCTGCACATCGAGGCCTATGCGTTCGACGAGGAGAGCGGCACCGGCGAAAGCCGCAAGAGCCTGATCGAGGGCGGACTGCGGGCCATCACCGGTCAGATCAGTGGCGAAGGCGACTACACCATCGAGACCGAAGTGGCGACCATCGGCATCCGCGGAACCATCTTCGAACTCGCCCACGGCGACGGCGGCACCGCCGGCGGCACGCCCCGCGGCCGGGGCTTCGCCGAGAACCGCGGAGACAGCCGCCAGCGGGTGAATACCGGGGACGACGCCCCCGTCGACTACTTCCGAGTCACCGACCCCGAACTGCCCCCGGAGGCCCTCAGCGAGCGCCCCGCCGAGTTGGACGCCCTGGATGAGCCCGCTGAAGCCCCGGCAGACGACGCCGAGGAAACGGAGGACGAAGCGGCCGCCGCGCCACCCGGGGATGAGGACACCGAGGAGACCGAGGACGGCGGCGCGCTGGCCGCGGCAGAAGACGAGTCAGAGGTCACCCCTGAGCCGACGAGCGACGCGGACCTATCTGCTACTGGCATTGATGCATCCGCCGGTACGGATACGGATGCGCTGTCCAGCCGCCAGGACCGGGATATCGACCAGACCACTACGGACGCCGAAGATGAGTTCCTAGTGGGCATTGAGCCGGGCGCCCCCTTCTTCTTCATTGAGGGCGATGCCGTGCCGGAGGATGATCCACGGTTGGAGGGGCTGACGCTCTCGACCGAGTCTGAACGCGACCGCGACTTTAGTAATGGCGACTTATCTGAGGTCGATGGCGCTATTTCTAATGGGGACCCCGTAGAGATTGAGCAAAATTCGCCAGCCACCGGGACTTGGGGAGATTGGATTGATGATGAAAGTGGCGAGCCCAGCGGGCCCGGGATTCGAGGAGAGGCCTACCTGGACACCGTTGACGAAGATCTGGACCTAACCGCCGTCGACGAACTTGGGCAGCAATTGCAAGTCGGTGTCTTTCTAGGTCCAGACCAAAGAGCGTGGCTGGATGGCTCTGTAGCCATCTCCGCCGAAGACCAGACCGTCACGCTGGAAACATTCCAAGTCCGTCAAATCACCTCCGACGGCACTTGGACCTGGCATACCGATGAGACGGAGACAAACCTCTTTGAGCTGGCTACCGGCATCGATGTCACTGGGGAGGTCACCCACTTCGAGGAAGAATCCGATGCTTTCACCGGCGACCTCGCCGCCATGCTCTCGGAGGCCGACGACATCATCGAGCTGCTCGGCGCTTTCGACTTCGAGGCCGATAACAACGACTGGGCCGTAGACGGTGTCTTCTTCCTGGAGCTGGACGAGTGATGATCGCCCGCTCGGACAACCGCGCCCCACCCGGCGATGCGGGCGCGGCGCGCCCGGATGAATCGACCTACACCGGACGCGTTGTGGTCCGCCGCCCCCGCTGCTACGGTCCGTAGGGTATGACCTACTGCCTCGCCATCGCGGTGGATGAGGGCCTGGTCTTCGCATCGGACAGCCGCACCCACGCCGGCGTCGACCAGGTCAGCACCTACAGCAAGATGTTCGCCTACGCCCGGCCGGGCGAGCGCAATCTTGTCGTGCTCTCCGCCGGCAACCTGGCCACCACCCAGGCGGTGGTCCGGCGGCTCAACCGCGACTGGCAGACCGGCGCGGAGGTATCCCTGGCCACGGCGCCCACACTTGAGGACGCCGCCGAGTACCTCGGCGAGGTCAGCGTCGAGCTGCAGCGGCGCACCGTGGAGCAGTCGGGCCAGCAGACCGGCCTGGCCGTGGAGGCAACCTTTCTGATCGGCGGTCAGATCCAGGGGCAGGCGCCGGGGATCTACATGGTCTATCCCCAGGGCAACTTCATCACCGCCTCACCGCTGCACCCGTTCCTGCAGATCGGCGAGACCAAGTACGGCAAGCCGATCCTCGACCGCATCGTCTCCGAACGGCTGGAACTGGACCGGGCGGCAACCTGTGCGCTGATCTCCATCGATTCGACCATGCGCAGCAACCTCTCCGTGGGCCCGCCCGTGGAGCTGCTCACCT
This sequence comes from Halorhodospira sp. M38, assembly GCF_022227985.1. NCBI lineage: Bacteria > Pseudomonadati > Pseudomonadota > Gammaproteobacteria > Chromatiales > Ectothiorhodospiraceae > Halorhodospira > Halorhodospira sp. M38. The sequence continues at coordinate 17,146 of NZ_JAJNQP010000007.1, read as the reverse complement.
ACCGGCGGGACAGCCTCGACCCCGGCCACTACCGCGCCTTCCAGCCAGACGACCCCTACTTCGCGGGACTGCGCGAGGCCTGGCGCGACGGCCTGCAGCAGCTGTTCGATCAGCTCCCCGCCCCGCCGCTGGATCCGGCCGACTCCACCACCTGCTGAATGAAGCGCAGCTTCTCGGCCCAGCCTCGCCCACGCTCTCCAGTCGCATGCCAACAGCGTTGACAAGTCAACGGCCATCGCTAACGATGAGCGTGGCGTCCCCTGATCGAGGTACCATGGCTATGAACCCGGCAAAGCCCGAGATCTCGTTCCGTGAACTTGGCGAGCGGCAAGAGCAAGAGCGTCAGCGTCTTGAGGAACTGCTGCGCCACGGGTCACGGGAGGAGTTGCGTGCCGAAATGCAGCGGCGGCGTGCACAGATCGGCGCGGTAGCCTGGAACCCCGGCGGACGGTTCGCCCCCTGATTACCGCCCTCGCAGCTGCTGCAAGGTGGCAGACCTACGGAACTCCATCGCCGAAATCTACGCCGCCTACGAACAGGCCGGCGGCTCTACTGAGGACTTTATCCTGATCGGGGGAAATGCCGGTTTTCAGTGGTATTTTGCCCTCACCAACGCCGATCACTCGGCTGTTAACGAAAGCCATCCACTGGACACCGTAGACGTCGACCTCCAACTTCGAGGCGGCGAACCGGGCGAATTCAAGGCTCGCATCCAACGCCTTGCTGATGCTATTGGCGCCGAGATCGCTTGGCCCGGTTTCGACGACGCCACCCCGGAACTCGCCCGACTCCGCGTCCCCAATTATCATGGCCCCGGGCTGGATCTCACGATCGATCTTTTACACGGCCCACACGGACTCAAGGCCGCAGAGATCGAACGGCACGCCGAAAGACTGTTCCACCCGTACGGGGGCCGACAACCGCTGTCGTATCCCATACTCCATCCGGTCCACGTGGTCATCGCATTATGCGAAAACTTCATCGACCTGCCGAGCAAGCGCACTCTGCTCACACTAAACCGGATCCGGGCCCTCCTGCCCATTGTCCGCAAATACCTCGTCGCACAGGCAGCCTACGCTGCGGATCCCGGGAAGGGGGATGCGGATGCGCGCAAGCAGGTCCGCAAAGAGGCACGGTGGGGAATCCAGGAACTCATGAGACGCAGTGCGACGGCGCGCTATGCGCAACTGTACGTCGATGACGGCGTCGATATCACCGAGGGCGTGCCGCTTCGCGAGGAGGCCCCGCTCAACCCGGCGTTCTGGGAGTCCGAGATGCCGGCCTTGCGCGAGCGCATCGAAAACCGCCGGCAGCGGGTACGTAATCGAATCGCACAAAACCGACGATCGGTCCGCCGATAGCTACCTTCGGGCTATACTGATCAGCCGCGCCTCGACCCCGGCCACTACCGCGCCTTCCAGCCAGACGACCCCTACTTCGCGGGACTGCGCGAGGCCTGGCGCGACGGCCTGCAGCAGCTGTTCGATCAGCTCCCCGCCCCGCCGCTGGATCCGGCCGACTCCACCACCTGCTGAATGAAACGCAGCTTCTCGGCCACCGGCGCGGTGACCTTGAAGGGATAGGGGTCGCGCTGCCCCAGGCTGCGCGCCAGGGCGTTGAGCGCCTCGCTGAGTTCGTGCCAGCGCGCCAGCAGCCGGTCGATGTCCTCGCCCGGCTGCGGCAGACCGGTGAGCTGATAGACCCCGGCGGTCTCCAGGGCGTCGGTGATGTGCAGGTAGTGGGCCCAGCTCTCTGCCCAGTCCTCCCACGGGTGCGAGGCGGCGTAGGCACTGATATGGCGCACGGCCCAGTCCGCTCCCTGGGGACCGTGCTGGTAGTAGCGCTGCAGCGCTTGCTCGTAGGGCTCACGCTCGTCGCCGAATAGCTCGCGGAAGCGCTCCTGCCACGGCGAGCCCTCGATCAGCCGCATCCAGTAGTAGTGGCCGATCTCGTGGCGCATGTGCCCGAGCAGCGTACGGTAGGCCTCGCCGAGGGCGATGCGCGTACGCTCGCGGTGGATCTCGTCGGCCTCGGCGACGTTGATGGTGATCCGCCCGCCGGCGTGGCCGGTTATGATCTGCTGAGGCCCCTCGGGGGTGTCGGCATCGGCCAGGAACTGAAAGACCAGGCCGCGCTGCGGATCCTGCCAGCGATCGGCCAAAGGCAGGCCCAGGCGCAGCAGATCCGTGATCAGGTAGCGCTTGGCCGCCTCCAGCCGCCCCCAGTAAATGCGATTGAGCTCGTTATCCAGGTCGGGGATGGTATCCGTCAGGCGGCAGGCCAGGCACAGGGCGTCGCCGCTTTCCGCGGGCACCAGCCAGTCGCAGCTGGCAGCGGCCACGTTGGCGCAGTTGCGGTAGCGCTGCCGCCCGCCGCCGGCGGCCCGCCACAACCCGTCGGCGCCGGCATCCAGGGCAACCACGGCGCGGCGCCGCGGATCGAACCCCAGCGCCCGCTCGCAGCTCAGGCAGCGGGTATTGCCGAAGTGCAGCCGGTTGCCGCAGGCGCAGTGGAAGAGGCGCATGGCTCAGCCGTCCGAGAAGTAGGTCTCACCCAGGCTGTCATGGACCTGGCTCAGATCAACCTGCAGGGCGTCCAGCCGCCGGTGCAGCGCCCCGGCATCCAGCGGGACTTCCACCGGGGCGGTGGCGCGGCGCTCGGCGGCGGCGAGCAGCCGGCACGGGGCCTCGGGGTGCGGGAGTTCTTCCAGCGCCCGCTCCATGCGCTGGGTGCAGAAGCGCACCGAGCGCGGGAAGCGCTCGTCGCGCAACAGGAAGTCGACCACCGCCGGCCCCTGGATCCCCGGGCCGCGCTGCTGCCGGAACTGGCTGTAGCCGCCCAGGTAGCGGAGCATGTTCATCCACACCGCGTCGTCCCAGGTCGGCGGGTGGTCGTCCTCGTCCCGCGGCAGCGTCGCCGCCCGCACGTCGATGGTGCGGGTGGTCATGTCGGCCCGCTCCAGATGCCGGCCGAGCATCAGGAACTGGTAAGTCGGCCCGCGGGAGAGCGTACCCTCGATCACCCCGCTGATCCCCTGGGCGTACTCGATCACCCCGCGCAGGTAGTCGAAGCGGTGGGCTCGCTCCACCGCCGTACCGGCGCCACGGTGGGTGTGGAAATAGAGCTGGTTGATGCGCTCGCGCAGCTCGTCGGGCAGCAGATCGCGCACGGTGCGAGCGTTTTCGCGCACCCGGGCGATGGCCGCGTGGATGGAGCTCGGGTGCTCCGAGGCCGGGATGAGCTGCACCATGGCGGCCCGCTCCGGAGTGAGGTCCGGGTCACAGTGCGCGGCGGCCTCCGGACCACCGAGGACCTCGATCAGCGCCCGCCAGTCGATGCGCACCGCGTGGGGCTGATCCAGGGCCAGGTGGGTGCCGGTGCTGATCAGCCGTGCGGTGTTCTCGGCCCGCTCCAGGTAGCGGGCCATCCAGTAGACGTGCTCGGCCAGGCGCGAAAGCATCAGCCGCCCTCCTGCTCGTCGGACCTCACATCGACCACCCAGGTGTCCTTGCTGCTGCCGCCCTGGGAGGAGTTGACCACCAGCGAGTCGCGGGCGTTGGAGACACGGCTGAGTCCGCCGGTGGTCACGTGCTGCCGCGCCGCCTGGAGAACGAAGGGGCGCAGGTCGACGTGGCGCGGCTCCAGGTGTTCGCCGTTGAACGTGGGCACCGTGGACAGGCTGAGCGTCGGCTGCGCGATGAAGTTGGCCGGATCGCGGCAGATCTGCTCGGCGAAGGCCGTGCGCGTGGCGTCATCGGCGTGGGGACCGATGAGCATGCCGTAGCCGCCGGACTCGTTGGCCGGTTTGACCACCAGCTCGTCCAGGTGCTCGAGCACGTAAGCCCGCTCCTCTTCGAAGAGACAGCGCCAGGTGGGGACGTTGGCCAGCAACGGGGCCTCACCGAGGTAGTAGCGGATCAGCTCCGGCACGAAGGAGTAGACCGCCTTGTTATCCGCCACGCCAGCCCCCGGGGCATTGGCAATGGCCACCCGCCCCGCCCGCCAGGCCCGCATGAGCCCGCGCACCCCCAGGGCCGAGTCCGGGCGGAAGACCTCCGGGTCGAGGAAGTCGTCATCGATGCGCCGGTAGATCACGTGCACGCGCACCGGGCCGTAGATGGTGCGCATGTAGACGCAGTCGTCCTCGCCGACGAACAGATCCCGCCCCTCCACCAGCTCGATGCCCATCTGCTGCGCCAGGTAAGTGTGCTCGAAGTAGGCGGCGTTGTAGACGCCCGGGGTGAGCAGCACCACCTCGGGGTTGTCGGCGTCGGCCGGGGCCAGGCTGATCAGGGCGTCGAGTAGCTGTCCGGGGTAGTGGTCCAGCGGCCGGATGCCGGAGCCCTCGAACGGCTCGGGGAAGACCTGCTTCATCACCTCGCGGTTCTCCAGCATGTACGACACGCCGGAGGGGACGCGGAGGTTGTCCTCCAGGACGTAGAGGGTCCCGTCGCGGTCGCGCACCAAATCGGTGCCACAAATGTGGGCCCATGCACCATAAGGGAGCTTCAGGCCCTGGCACTGCGGCCGGAAGTTGCGGGACTGCTCGAGGATCTCGCGGGGCAGGATGCCGTCCCGGATCACCGCCTGCTCGTTGTAGAGATCCTCGATCAAGCGGTTGAGGGCGGTAAGCCGCTGCTTGAGCCCGGCCTCGATCCGCCCCCACTCGCGGGCGTCCACCACGCGGGGGATGACGTCCAGGGGCCAGGCGCGGTCTATGTTCTCGCCGTCGCTGTAGACGGTGAAAGTCACGCCCTTGTCGCGGATGAAGGCGTCCACCGCCCGCATGCGCTCGGCCAGGTCGTCCTCGCAGATCGAGCTCAGGTACTCGAACAGCAACCGCGCCGCCGGGCGCGGCCGGCCATCGGGCTGCAGCAGCTCGTCGTAACGCTGATCGGTGTCGAAGCCTTGGAATCGGGGTGCCATTGGGGAGCTCCTCTCTCGCCCTCCCTTAGCTAAGCACACACCGTGCCAGGCTTCCCACCCGGGCGTTCAAGTCCCGCAGAAGGTGCGCACCACCGCCTGCCCCATCTCCGGGGGCCGGGCCAGATCGGCGTGCTCCGGCTGATCCGAACACGGATCGGCGAGCACCCCGAGCAACCGTTCCATGGGGGCGAAGTCCAGTCGCTCGGTGGCGGCGTCCACGGCCCACTGCGCCAGGTGATTGCGCAGGACGAACGCCGGATTGACGGCGCGCATGGCCGCGCGGCGCTCGGCATCGCTGCGCCGCTCCGACATCAGCCGCGCCCGCCAGGCCGACAGCCACGCATCCGCCGCTTGCGGATCCCGGAACCCCTGCCGGAACCCATCATCCCCGCGCGCATCGGTCCCGTCCAACTCGCCGAGCCGGCGGAAGGTCAGGGTCCAGTCGGCCCCTTCCGCCGCCATACGCCGGAGCAGGTCGTGGACCAGATCATCGTCGCCGGGGCGCGCCTCGGCCAGACCGATCTTCGCCCGCAACCCGGCGCGGTGGACGGCCTCAAAGTGTGGCCGGTAGCCGCTCAGGGCCTCGCGGGCGCGATCCAGGGCGCTGTCCGGGTCGTCGTCGAGCAGCGGCAGCAGCGCCTCGGCCAGGCGCGCCAGATTCCACTCGCCGATGGCCGGCTGCTGATCGAAGGCGTAGCGCCCGAAGTGGTCGATGGAGCTGTAGACGGTCCCCGGGTCGAAGGCGTCGAGGAAGCCGAAGGGCCCGTAATCGATGGTCTCGCCGGCCACCGAGAGGTTGTCGGTGTTCATCACGCCGTGGATGAACCCGACGTGCATCCAGCCGGCAATCAGCTCCGCGGTGGCGGTGGCCACCGCCTCGAGCAGCGCCTGATAAGGCTGCGGTGCCCAAGTGCAGTGTGGATAGTGACGGACCAGGACGTAGTCGGCCAGCCGCCGCACGGCCGCCTGGTCACCGCGCCGGGCGAAGTACTCGAAGGTCCCCACGCGCACGTGGCTCGACGCCACCCGGGTGAGGACCCCGCCAGGCTCCGGGCTGTGGCGCCAGACGGTTTCGCCGGTGGCCACCGCCGCCAGGGTGCGGGTGGTGGGGATGCCGAGGGCGGCCATCGCCTCGCTGGCCAGGTACTCCCGCACCACCGGGCCGATGGGCGCGCGCCCGTCGCCGCCGCGGGAGAACGGCGTCGGTCCGGCGCCCTTGAGCTGGATATCGCGCCGCACGCCGTCGACATCGATCAACTCGCCGAGGAGCAGCGCCCGGCCGTCGCCGAGCTGCGGGACGAAGTGCCCGAACTGATGCCCCGCGTAGGCCTGGGCAACGGGATCCGCCCCGGCGGGCACCCGATTGCCGGCGAATACCGCCAGCCCCGCCTCGCCCGTCAGCGACTGGGGCTCGAGCCCGAGCTGCCGGGCCAGCGGGCGATTAAGCCGCACCCACTGCGGCCGCGCCACCGGGGTCGGCCCGAGCCGGGCATGGAAGCGATCGGGCAGCGCGGCGTAGGTCGCCTCCCAAGGCAGGCTGTCGATCTCGCTGAGCGGTGGACGCACGGCACCACCCCGCAATCCGCTGATTGGGATTCCATGATGCCGCGATGACGGCGCGCATTCGGCCCACCCGGCGTCCGGGAAAACCGGCCCCGCCGATGGAACCGCTCCGGCCCGCCGGCTCCGGGCTGCCCACGGCCGTTCCTTCGGCCGGCGCGCCGCACCGGCCAACCAACAAGGAAGCGAGTGGACATGGTATCTTGAATACCCAGAAGAAAAGGCAGGCTTTCGCGCCTGGGTGGTGACGGGGCCTCCCGCGGTGGACGCCGGGCCGGTGCTGGCTTACGGTAGATGCCACGGGCAACCCCCGGGACAGGCAGGGATTGCGCGCCCCCCAGCGCGGCTGCCGCGGGCTCAAGATCGGGTAGTTTGAATGGCGCCAGACGATAGCCGCGCAGACAAGGACGACGCCCAGCGACTGATCCGCCGCGCCCTGGAGGCGCTCCAGGGCGCGTTCACCGTTTCGCCGGTGCCAACCGGCGGCGATGAGGACCAGGCGCGCCTGGCCCTGCCGGCGCTGGTGCTGGCCACGGAGGCGGCGGCGATCGCCGTGCTCGACGAGCGCGGCGGGATCATCTTCGCCAACCCCAAGGCGCGGCAGCTCCTCGATCTCAACCACACCACCCCGCCCGGCGACGATCGGGCCCCGGATCCGCCGTCGGAACTGCTCGCCTTCCGCCTGGTGGCGATCACCGGCACGCCGCTGTTCGACGCCCGCTGCGAGATCCACACCGCCGAGCGCGGCCGCCACGTCCTCTCGGTCAATGCCGCGCCCCTCCCGGACAGCGGGAACGGGCCGCCGCTGGTGGCCCTGGCCATGACCGACCTCACGGGGCAGTACGACTACTACGAGCACGCCCTGCGCGAGAGCGAACAGCGCCTGAAATTGGCCACCGAGGCGGCCGGGCTCGGCGTCTGGGAGTACGACCTGAAAACCGATACCTACCACTGGGACGAGCGCATGATGGCCATCTACGGCCTGGACGAATCGCAACGGCCGGTCACCTACCAGGACTGGCTGGCCCTGCTGGTCCCGGAGCACCAGGACCGGCTGCATGCAGCGAGCAGCCCGGGCGCCGGGCGCGGCGAACGCCGCGAGATCGAGTTCCGCATCCGCCGTCCCGACGGTGAGCAGCGCCACATCCGCGCCGTCTGGCAGGGCATCGAGGATCCGCACGGACGGACCCAGCGGCTGGTGGGCACCAACGAGGACATCACCGAGCAGCGCGAGCTGCAGAGCGAGCTGGAGTACCGGGCCGCCCACGACCCGCTCACCGACCTGTTCAACCGAGCCAAGATCCAGCAACTGCTGCGCGCCGCCCAGGCCGCCTTCACCCGGCACGGTACGCCATTCGCCGTGCTGCTCTTCGATGTGGATCACTTCAAGCGCGTCAACGACCGCTACGGCCACGGCGCCGGCGACGCCGTCCTCTGGGAGATGGCCCGGCGCATCGAGAGCGTCCTGCGCGAGACCGACCACATGGGCCGCTGGGGCGGCGAGGAGTTCCTGGTCCTGGCCAGCCAGACCGACGAGGCAGGCGCCGAGACCCTGGCCGAGCGCATCCGCCGCCAGGTGGCCCAAACGCCCTTCGAGGGCGTGGGCACGGTCACGGTCAGCCTCGGGGTGGCCGCGGCCGAGGCCGGCACCTCCCTAGAGACCCTTGAGCAGCGCGCCGACCGCGCGCTCTACGCCGCCAAGCACAATGGCCGCAACCAGTCCGTCCGCTATTCCCGACTCCCGGAGACCGCCGATGATGGGCCTGCAGCCCCTGCTCGATGAGGCGGTCGCCCGCCGCGCCTCGGACCTGTTCCTGACCGTCGGGGCGCCGCCGGCGCTGAAGATCGACGGCACCGTCACCGCGCTTGAGGCCGACACGCTGGACTCCGCCGCAGTCCGCGAGCTGGTCGCCGAGACCCTCAGCGACACACAACAGGCGGAGCTGGCACAGACCCGCGAAGCCAATTTCGCCATCGTCACGGAGGCGGGCGCCCGCTTCCGGGTCAGCGCCTTCTACCAGCGCGGCGAGCCGGCACTGGTCATCCGACGCATCGAGACCGAAATCCCCACCCTGGACGACCTGGCCCTGCCCAAGGTGCTGCGTGAGCTGGCCACGCGCAAGCGCGGGCTGATCCTCTTCGTCGGGGGGACCGGCACGGGCAAGTCCACCTCCCTGGCCGCCATGATCAACGAGCGCAACGCCACCGCCTCGGGGCACATCCTCACCGTTGAGGATCCAGTGGAGTTCGTCCACCCGCACCGGCAGTGCCTGGTCACCCAGCGCGAGGTCGGGGTGGACACCGCGGACTTCGCGACGGCCCTGCGGAATGCCCTGCGCCAGGCCCCGGACGCCATCCTCATCGGCGAGGTGCGCTCCCGCGAGGTGATGGACTATGCCGTCGCCTTCGCCGAGACCGGCCACCTGACCCTGGCCACCCTGCACGCCAACAACGCCAACCAGGCGCTGGACCGGATCATCAACTTCTTCCCCGCCGACCGGCGCGAGCAGCTGCTCATGGACCTGTCGCTGAACCTGCAGGCGATCGTCGCCCAGCAGCTGATCCCCGCCGCCGACGGCGACGGCCGCGTCGCAGCGCTGGAGGTTCTGCTCAATACGCCCCTGGTCCAGGAGCGCATCCGCAACGGCGAGATCGACACCCTCAAGGCCACCATGGCGGCCTCCGAAGAGGCCGGCATGCAGACCTTCGACCATCACCTGTATCAGCTCTACGCCGAGGGCCGGATCCGCTACGAGGATGCCCTCGCCCACGCCGACTCGGCCAACGAGGTGCGGCTGCGGGTGAAGCTCGAGGGGGCGGAAGACGACAGCCCGCCGACCGGGGGTGGCGGCGGGCTGCGGTTGCGCAGCTGAGCCACCGCCCCGCCGCCGCCCCCGGCAGCGCCCGGGTTATCCCGAAGCGCGGTCGCGGCGCGCCCCCTCGATCTCCTTCTGCCGCTTCGCCAGGCGCCGGGCGAGGACCACCTCGCCGGTACGCACGAAGTGCTCGTGGTTGGCCTCCACGTCCTCGCGGATATAACGGTAGTTCACCATCAGGCCGTAGGACTCGCGCAGCCGCGCCGCCGAATCATCGGCGAAGGGATTGACCTGCTCCAGCCGGCCCCCGTTGCTCAGGTGGAAGCGGGCCACCGGATCGGCCACCGTGCCCCGGCGCTTGACCCGGGTCAGGTAGGCCCGGGCGACTCGCTCCAGGGGGGCGGCCAGCACCGCCTCGTGTCCGTGGGGTTCGGCCAGCAGCCGCCGGAAGGCCGCGACCGTATCGCCCTCGCCCGCAGCCTTGTGCAGACGGTCGCGGTCGTCCGCCAGCAGCTGTTCCAGCCAGGCACGATCGATCGCCGGCTCCGTACCGTCGCCCCCCTCCAGCGCCCGGGCGAGCCCGGGCACCGGCGAGAGCGTGACGAACCGCTCCACCTGCGGGAACTCCGCAGCCAGCTCCTCCATAACCTGCTTGAGCAGGAAGTTGCCGAAGGAGATGCCGCGCAGCCCGAACTGGCAATTGCTGATGGAGAAGAAGACCGCGGTGTCGGCCTGGGCGGGATCGGCAACCGGCTCCTCCGGCGAGAGCAGGGGCCCCGTGCGTTCCGGGATCCCCTGGACCAGCCCCACCTCGACGAAGATCAACGGCTCGCCGGGCAGGGCCGGATGGAAGAAGCCGAAGCAGCGCCGGTCGCCTGCCAGGCGCCGGCGCAGATCCTCCCAGCCCTGGATGGCGTGGACCGATTCGTACTTGATCAGCTTCTCGAGCAGCCGCGCCGAGCTGTCCCAGTCGATACGCTGCAGCTGCAGGAACCCCGGATTGAACCAGGAGCTGAGCAGATGCCGCAGGTCCTCATCCACCGGCCGCAGGCCCGGGTCCTCGCGGAGCCTCTCGAGCAGGTGCTCGCGCAGGGCCACCAGCACCCGCGTTCCATCGGGCGCCCGGTTCAGCCGGCGGAAGAGCTCCTGGCGCGGCGGCTCGGCCACGCGCTTGAGCGCATCGAGACCGTCCCGGCCGCCGCTCTGCCGGTAGCGTTCCGCCGCCTCGCGGACCTGATCGGCATCGCACTCGAACTCGTCGCGCAGCGCCTGCAGAAAGTTCCCGGTACCTTCCGGATCGAGGCGTTCCAGACCGCGGACCACCTCCCGGGCCAGCGCCGCGCCGCTGGCCTCGCCCCGGCTGGTTAGCAGCTCCCGGCAGTGATCCGCCAGTTGCCGACTGGTCTTCGCACCGCCCTTGACCCGCGAGAGCCGCAGCCCCCGATCGGCTACCGAATCCACCAGACGAGTCCACCAGGCTGTCTTCATGGCGTCACCCCATCAGTGCGTCGGGCAATCCCGTGGCAATGGCCGGGAAGATGGAAATGATCACGATGGCCAGGAGCATCAGCAGCATGAACGGCAATGCCCCGCGCAGGATCGCCCCAAGCCGCACGTCCGGTGCGATCCCCTTGAGCACGAAGAGGTTCAGCCCCACGGGCGGGGTGATCAGGCCGATCTCCAGGTTGATGGTCATGATGATCCCGAACCAGATCGGATCGAAGCCGGCCTCCAGGACCATCGGCAGCAGGATCGGGGCGGTCATCGGGATCACCGCCACCGGCGGCAGGAAGAGCCCGGCGATCAGCAGGAAGACATTGATCACTGCCATCAGCGTCCACGGATTGACGTCCAGGGCGGCCACGGCCGCCGCCGCGGCCTGCGGGACGTGGAGCGAGGAGAGCATGAAGCCGAACAAACCGGCGCAGCCGATGATCATCATGATCATCACCGAATCGCGCATGGCCGAATGGACGATGCCCCACCACGCCCGCGGCCGCCAGATCCGGTAGAGCACCACGACCATCAGGATCGCTGCCACGGCACCGACCCCGGCCGCCTCCGACGGGGTCGCCACCCCGCCGTAGAGCGCCCACATGATGAAGACGATGATCAGAAAGAACGGGATCAGCTTGGGCAGCTTGGCGAAGCGGTCCTTCCAGGAGTAGTGGATGTCGCTCTCCAGCCGGGCGAGCGTCCCGGAACGCCAGGCGACGAAGACCGCCCACATCGAGAAGAGGACGATCAGCAGGATCCCGGGCAGGATCCCGGCCAGGAAGAGGCGGCCGATGGAGGTCTCCGTCGCCACGCCGTAGATGATCATGGTGACACTCGGCGGGATCAGGATGCCCAGCGTCGAGCCGGCGCCGATGGCCCCGGTGGTCAACCCCTCGGGGTAACCGCGACGGCGCAGCTCCGGGATGCCCATCCGGCCGATGGCGGCACAGGTCGCCGGCGAAGACCCGTTCAGCGCGGAGAACAGGCCACAGGCCCCGATGTTCGAGACCACCAGCCCGCCCGGCACCTTATAGAGCCAACGGTGCAGCGCCTCGTAGACGTCGGCACCGGCCCGCGAGGACGCAATGGCCGCGCCCATCAGGATGAACATGGGGATGGCCACCAGCGTAAACTTGTCCATCGACCCGTAGAGCTGCTCGGCGAGCATTTCCACCGCCCCGACCCCCTCGAAGAAGATCAGGAACGCCGCAGCGGTCAGCCCCAGGGAGAAGGCCACCGGCGTACCGAGCAACAGAAAGACCAGCAACACGGCCAGGATGGCCAGTGCGATCCAGATGACAGTCATGCAGTTCTCCTCCTCGCGGCACTGCCCCGTTTATTGTTCTTTGAGCAGTTGCTCGGCTTCGCTGGGGAAGGGGCGCTCGCGGCCCGTGATGATGGCCGCGGTCTGGGCGATGTACTCCAGGCTCAGCAGCAGCATGCCCACCGGCATGGCCAGGTAGGGGATCCACAGCCGGGGCCCCCAGACGGACATGGAGCGCCACTGCGTCTCGTAGTACTCCAGCCACCAGATGAAGCCGGTCACGAGCAGCAGGACCACAAAGCCGAACCCGAGGGTGTTGGCGACGACCGCCAGGATCCGCTTGCCGCGTGATCCGAGCAGCATGGGCAGCAGATCCATGGTCACGTGGCCGCGCTGCTGCAGCACGTACGGGCTGCCCAGCAGGGTTGCGCCCACAAGCAGGAAGGTCACCAGCTCCGTCTGCCAGTACGTCGATTGATTCAGCCCGTAGCGGACGAAGACCATCTGGCAGACCACCAGAGCGGCCAAGACCAGCATCAGGGAGGCGAGCGTCGCGGCCCCCGCGTTGAGGCCCCGCACCACGCGCAGGAATAGATCCATGGCAGGTTCTCCCGTCACACGGTGGGAAGAGGGGGACGCGCGCACCGTGGCACCGATAGGTACGCGCGTCCCCGCGGCGGTCGGCTCCCGCGTCAGTCGACGCTCAGGGCCTTATCGAGCAGCTCCTGGCCGCGCGGGGTGCTCTCCACGAACTGCGGGAAGGCACTTTCCTCGGCGACGCTGCGCCAGGCCTCGAAGTCGCTGTCGTCCATGAAAGCCACCTCGACGCCCTGCTCGCGGAAGAGCTCGATCATCTCCTGATCCGATTCTTGCGCCGCCTCGTAGGCGAAGGCCTCGGCCTCCTCGCCTGCTTCCAGGAGGACTTGCTGCTGCGCCTCGGTCAGGTCGTTGAACGACGCCTTGGAGATCAGGATCGGCTCGTACATGAACCAGAGCGCGTAATCCCCCGGCGGGGTGACGCACTCGGTCTGCTCGTAGAGCCGGTAGGAGACCCAGCTCGCCGAGCTGGTCAGCGCCGAGTCGAGCACGCCGGTCTGCAGCGCGGTGTAGATCTCGGAGCTCGGCATTGAGTTGATCGACGCCCCCGCGGCCGAGAGCATCGTCTCGAACGACTGCCCGGCACCGCGGATCTGCGCGCCGTCGACGTCCTCCGGGGCCGTGATGCACTGCTCGTTGGACCCGAAACCGCCGGCCAGCCAGGTGTGGGCCAGGACCTTGACGCCGTTGTCCTCCATGACCTCGACGATCTCGTCCATGAATGCGGACTCATTGAGCCGCTGGGCGTGATCGTGATTCTTAACCAGCCCCGGCATCAGGGTCAGGTTGAACTCCGGATGCCGACCACCGGCGTAGGCCAGCGGTAGCGCGGTGATATCGAGACGGCCGCGCGCGATCGCCGGCCACTGCTCACGGGCCCCGTACAGGGACGAGTCGGGGTAGACGCGGATCTCCAGACCGGTATCGGACTCGGCGGCCCGATCCGCGAGGATCTGCACCATCTCATCCCGAAAATCCCCTTGGCCTCCCGGCCACTGGTGGGACGCGGTAAGCCGGACCTCGCTGGCGGCGAGGCTCGAAGAACCAGCCGCGAGGACCGCGGCGGCGGCAGCGGACACGCTCAGTTGCGCAATCCGGCGTTGCGGATGACTGTTTTTCATCGGGACTCCTCCCAAGCGGCATTGGATCGTCGGGATCCGACCGTCGCCGGTGCCCGGTGACCGGGTCTTGTTGTCCGCAGCGACGGCCGGATCGGGTCTCGCTTACTGCTCTCGAATGGCTGGATCCTCCCTTATTGGTGCCTGTCGGTTCGGGGTATCCGGTTCAGTGGCGTTGCCCGCCGCCCACCAGCGTGCGCCCCTGCTCGAGCAGGTGGCCCTTCATGCAGGCATCCGCCGCCTCGGGATCGCGATCGCGGAAGGCCTCCATCAGCTGCCGGTGCTCCCCGAGCGAGGCCTGCAGGCGACCCGGCGTGCGCAGCTGCCGGTGGCGGGCCAGGATCAGGATGCGGCGCAGCTCCGCCGCCACCCGCTGCAGATAGGGGTTGCCGCACAGCTCCTGCAGCCGGGTGTGGAAGCGGTAGTTGTGTTCGTAGTACCGGTCGATATCGCCGTCGGCCGCGGCGGCCTCCAGCTGCTCGTGCAGCTCGAAGAGCTCATCCACCGCCTGCTGATCGATGCGTTCCACACACTCGCGGGCGATGAGCCCCTCCAGCACGGCCATCACCGGGAACAGATGGGCCAGATCGTCCTGGGACAGCTCGCGCACACGGCAACCACGGTGCGGCTCGAGCGTGACCAGGCCGTCGGCGTCGAGGATCTTCAGCGCCTCGCGGACGGGCGTCCGGCTGACGCCGAGCTCCTCGGCCAGCGCAAGCTCATCGACCCGATCCCCCGGGCTGAGCTCCTGCCGGAAGATCCGTTCCCGCAACAGGTCTGCAACCTGGCTGTACATAGCTTTGGTGCGAAGCGAATTGGCCATGGCCTTGCGTGACTCCCTGGCGTTGGCGGTTTGTAATTATGAATGTAGAATCTATAATGCACGCCGTCAACATGGCGACGAATACGCCACGCAACCGGGGCTCCGGCCACGCCCGGCCCGCCCCGCAAGAAGAAGGCGAGGAGGAGCGATGACCCCGCAACCCACGAGCCATCCGGCCGCTCACAACCTCTACACCACCCTGGCGCAACGGGCCGCGGCGACTCCGTCCAAGCCCTTTTTGATCACGCCGGAGCGCGGAACCTGGACCTACGACGAGGCCTTCGGCCTGGCCGAGCACCTCTCCGCGGTCCTGGAGCAGATCGGGGTCCGGCGCGGCGACCGGGTGGCCGTGCAAGTCGACAAGAGCCCCGAGGCAGTCGCCCTCTACCTCGCCTGCCTGCACGCCGGCGCGGTCTTCCTGCCCCTGAACACCGCCTACAAGCGATCCGAGCTCGCCTTCTTCATCCAGGATGCGGAGCCCCGCCTCGTGGTGGGCGCCCCGGAGCGTGCCGAACTGCTGCGTGGGATCGTCGCCGAGCACCCGGCGACGCGCCTGGAGACCCTCGATGCCGCGGGCGGCGGAAGCCTGCTGGAAGAAGCGGCCGCCGGCATCGGACCGGCCCCCGCCACCGCCGCCGTCCATCCCGACGACCCGGCCAGCATCCTCTACACCTCGGGGACCACCGGCCGCCCCAAGGGCGCGGTGCTCTCCCACCGCAACCTGAGCGCCAACGCCCTGGCGCTGGAGGCCGCCTGGGGGTGGCGCCACGACGACGTGCTCATCCACGCCCTGCCGATCTTCCACGTCCACGGCCTGTTCGTGGCGCTCCACTGCGCCATGCTCGGGGCCTCGACCATCCACTTCCTGCCGCGCTTCGACGCCGGGCAGATCGTTGCCCTGTTGCCCGAAGCGACGGTGCTCATGGGCGTACCGACCTTCTACACCCGGCTCCTTCAGCACGAGGGGCTCACCGCCGAGCAGTGCCGAACCATGCGGCTGTTCGTCGCCGGCTCGGCACCGCTGCAGGAGCAGACCTTCGAGGCGTGGCGGGCACGCACCGGCCACGCGATCCTCGAGCGCTACGGGATGACCGAGACGGGGATGAACCTGTCGAACCCCCTCGACGGGGAGCGTCGGCCGGGTACGGTCGGACGCCCCCTGCCCGGCGTCCGGGCGCGGATCGTCGATGACACGGGCCACGAGGTGCCGCCGGGAACACCCGGCTCCCTGCAGATTCGGGGCCCGAACGTGTTCAACGGCTACTGGCGACTGCCGGAGAAGACCCGCGAGGAGTTCACCGATGATGGCTTCTTCATCACCGGCGACATGGCGCAGGTCAGCGAGGACGGCTACTACGCGATCATCGGCCGCGAGAAGGATCTGATCATCAGCGGCGGTTACAACGTCTACCCCAAGGAGGTGGAGAACGAGCTCGACGCTATGGATGAGGTGCAGGAGTCGGCGGTGGTGGGGCTGGACCACCCGGACCTTGGCGAGGCCGTGACCGCGTTCATCGTCCCCGCCGATGCCAACCGGCCGCCGGCCGGCGAGACCCTGATCCAGCGGCTCAAGGCCGAGCTGGCCGGCTACAAGGTGCCCAAGCAGGTCCACGTGGTCGACGAGCTGCCGCGCAACACCATGGGCAAGGTGCAGAAGAACGTCCTGCGCGAGCAGCACTCCGCCTAGGCCACCGCTGCCGGCTCAGGCGGCGGTGGCAACACCCCGTCCCTCCCCGCGGGAACACCCCGGCGCGCCATCGGCGCGTCGGGATGTCCGGCCCGTATTGTCCGCCCCACCCAGGGTTGATAATCTGCAAACACCGTTTACAAAATCCCGAGGGTGCATATGGACATCACGGACCTCCTCCGCTTTGCCGTCGAGCAGGGCGCTTCCGATCTGCACCTCTCGGCCGGGCAGCCGCCCATCATCCGCGTGGACGGCGACATCCGCCGCATCGACGCGCCGGCGTTCAGCCACAAGGAAGTTCAGCGGCGCGTCTACGACATCATGAACGACAGCCAGCGCCGCGAGCTTGAGGCGCGGATGGAGACCGACTTCTCCTTCGCCGCCCGCGGGCTGGGACGGTTTCGCGTCAACGCCTTCCAGCAGGACCGCGGCATGGGCGCGGCTTTCCGGACCATCCCGAGCGACATCCCCACGCTGGAGGGGTTACAGGCGCCGACGATCTTCCAGGACCTGTGCCGGCTGACACGGGGGCTGATTCTGGTCACCGGGCCCACCGGCTCCGGCAAGTCCACCACCCTGGCGGCGATGATCGACGAGAAGAACCGCCAGGACGCCGGCCATATCCTCACCATCGAGGATCCCATCGAGTTCGTCCACGAGCCGCAGCGCTCGCTGATCAACCAGCGCGAGATCCACCGCGATACGCAGAGCTTCGACGCCGCCTTGCGCTCGGCGTTGCGCGAGGATCCGGATGTGATCCTGGTCGGCGAGCTGCGCGACCTGGAGACCATCCGCCTCGCCCTGACCGCCGCCGAGACCGGTCACCTGGTCTTCGGCACCCTGCACACGTCCTCCGCG